>CAYHFK010000299.1:0-4248 GCA_964355895.1 uncultured Bifidobacterium sp.
GCCCTGGCGTCTTGGCGCCTTTGCGTTGAAAAATCCGCGCGGCGGCTTTACAAACCAAGACAGTGGCGGACAGCGGTTTCTATTTTGCCCAGCGTCGTCCCGGAAACTTTTCCGGCGGGAACGCCGGTGAACCGCGCGGGGTCAAGCGAGCGGAGTTGGAAGCAGAGAAAGACGGTTTCCATCGGCAGGCCGCTTTCGGCGGCGGGAATGCGGACGTTGGTGGGATAATCGCGCGCCACATTTTCGCCTTTCGTGCCGATGACGACGGTGACGACAAGAGGCAGTTTGTTGATGGCGTTGACGGAGAGAACCAGAACCGGCCTGTGACCCGCTTGCTCCCGGCCTTGCACCGGGTTGAGGTCCACCAGGTAAATGTCACCGCGCTCGATGGCCATCAGAGTTTGCCAAGGCCGTCGGATTCAGCGGCGGCGAACTCGGTGTGGATGGAGCGTAACTCGCGCTGAATTTGCGGGTCTTTCGCCATTGTGGACAGTTGATTGAAGACGTCGTCCGCGTCGTTGTCCCAAACCTTCGTCAAGGATTCCTCGGAAAGTTTGAGCCACGCCTCGCGTTCCGGGTCGGATTGGATGGTCACTCGGACGTGGGATTTTTCCGGCAGCGACAACGGACGTGGCAACACGAGCTTGCCGTGCTCATAGATGGCATCAACGGTCGTTGTCATGGCCGGAAAATATCCTTCTAAAGTCTGGTTTGCAAGCCGTCGTTTCCCTGTGTCTTGGTGTCTGGGCCTTGGCGTTGAAAATTCCACCCGGCAGTTGGTCGGGCGCGTCGCTCGGTGCGCGCCCGACCTTTGCGGTTTGGCAAATGTGGTTCCGCGACAGTGCCCGTGCGCCCGGCTCTGCGCTTGACGGCTTGCCCCAGCTTGTATCGAATTCGTTCGAACCTGAAACGCATGGAGCCCGGCTCCGACCTCCTTGGATTGAAACATTGAATCGCGATTTATGAGAAAGCAGACATTGACTTGTTTGGCCATCGGCATGATCGGCATTTTATCCGCCGGGCCCGTGTGCGGCGCAGGCGAAATGAAGGTCGGCGTCGGTAAGGTGGTCATTACGCCCACGCAAGACATGTGGCTGGCGGGCTATGCCTCCCGCAGCAAACCGTCCGAAGGCAAACTCCATGATCTCTACGCCAAGGCACTCGCGCTCGAAGATGAAACGGGCGCGCGAACGGTGCTGGTGACAAGCGACCTGATCGGCGTCCCCGCCGCGCTGGTCAACGACACGGCGAATCGGGCGCGGGAGAAGTTCCAGTTGCCGCGCGAGCGACTCATGATCACGGTTTCGCACACCCACTCCGGCCCGGTGCTCCAGGACCGGTTGCAACACATGTATGGCCTGGATGAAACCCAGACGCGGTTGTTGACGGAGTATTCCAAAACCTTGCCCGACCTTTTCCTCAAAGCCATCGCGAGCGCGTTGAATGATCTGCAGCCGTGCCGGGTGGAATGGGGCGTCGGGCGGGCGGGCTTTGCCGTCAATCGCCGGCAATACACTCTCGGCGGCGTCATCAACGCCGCGAATCCCATCGGGCCGGTGGATCATGACGTGCCGGTGCTGAGAATCTCGCGGGCGGATGGTTCGATCAAGGCGATGGCACATGGTTACGCCTGCCATAACACCACATTGAGTCAGCAAAAGTTTTCCGGTGACTACGCCGGTTTTTCGCAAGCCTATCTCGAAGAGAAACTGCCCGGCGCCACGGCGTTGTTTGTTTGCGGTTGCGGCGGCGACGCGAATCCACTCCCGCGCGGCACGGTGGAACTTGCCCGGAAATACGGCGCGCAACTGGCCGAGGCGGTGCTCGCAGTGGCCAAGCAGCCGTTGACGGAACTCCAAGGGCCGGTCCGCGTCGCGTTCAAGGAAGTTTCCCTGGCTCTGAGCACGCCACCAACCCGCGCCGAAGTGGAGAAACAATTGCAGGACTCCAACGTCTATATTCAGCGCCGTGCCAAGTTGCTGCTCAAAACGCTGGACGAGAAAGGCGCGCTGCCGACGACTTATCCGTATCCGGTTCAGGTCTGGCAGTTCGCGGACGGGATGCAGATGATCGCGCTGGGCGGCGAGGTGGTGGTGGATTACTCGCTACGGCTGAAACACGAGTTGGGCCGGGAGCGAACCTGGGTGATCGCCTATGCCAATGATGTGTGCGCCTACATGCCGTCCCTGCGCGTTTTGCGGGAAGGCGGCTACGAAGGCGCGGAGTCCATGATTTATTACGGCCACCACGGCCCGTGGGCGCCGACCATCGAGGAGAACATCATGCGCACCGTCCATGAACTGGCGGGCCCCGCGAAGAAATAGTGCCTTTACCAACCGGCGGCGACTATGAATGCGGAGCGTATTAACGCGCAGCATCGGCAGATGGGCAGCGCGCTAATTCTAGCTGGTGCCACTCTCGCCCGCCCCTCCAAGTGTCGTATAGCCGGGCTTGCTTTCCCGCGTTGTTTGCAGAAGGATGATCCGAGATCAATCCACTTGTCCCCAATGCCATGCGCACCGCATTCCGCCAACTCGGTTTTCGAGATACTCCCGGACGAGGAGCATTCACGTTGATCGAACTGCTGGTGGTGATCGCCATCATCGCCATTCTCGCCGCGATGCTGTTACCAGCCCTGGCCAAGGCGAAACAGAAGGCGCAAACCGCCAACTGCCTTTCCAATCTCCGGCAACTTGGGATCGCGAACACGCTTTACGTGAATGATAACAACGACCGGTTTCCCTTCACCCCCACCGGTTGGCCCCAGCTTCCGTTCATTGATGTGCTGAAACTCACCGACCCTTATGTGAGTACGAACAACCGAGGATTCTATAAATGCCCGGCAGACCGGGGCAAGGGATGGAATTTTGAAATTGCCTCGGCGCTTGGGCTTGCCACCAACCAATTGCCGTTTCCCTGCTCCTATGTTTATTACCAGCACTTTTACGCGAACGACGATGCCAGCGCCCTGACGCAACGCAAGTTGAGCGACGTGAAGTTCCCGACGCAGAAAGCGATGCGGGCCTGCTTTGCGAGTGTGCCCGGCACCTTCTTTGATATTTCGCCGGCCAGGAAGGGCTTCGGGGGGCATGGGCCAAAAGGGATGCTGCTGCTGTTCGTGGACGGGCACACCCAATTTGCGCGCTGGGAACAATTGAATCCGACCAGCGGCGGTACGGCGCCGGTTTACAATTTCGACTGGACCCTCAATGGCTTGAGGGGCCGCGATCTGCGATAGGCAAATGCCGGTACCATGAGCCTCTTTCAAAACCTCTCTGGCGTAGCGGCGTCCCGGCAGGGCGCCGCTTGCTGTGCCAGGAACGGGACGGTTGGCGGCGCTCTGCCGAGACGCCGCTACGGGGTTTTGCAAGAAGGTCCCATGAACCAAAAAGCGAAAGCGATTAAATGAAAGAACAGCAACAGCCGTATCACTCTAAAACCCGAACCCTAGTCGGAGGATGTTACAGCCAATTAGCCTTTACCCTGATCGAACTGCTGGTGGTCATTGCGATCATCGCCATCCTGGCCGCGATGCTCCTGCCGGCGCTCAGCAAAGCCAAAGGCAAAGCGCAACAGACGGCCTGCCTCAACAACCTCCGGCAGATTGGGTTGTTCGTGCAGTTCTACACCGATGATTACAATGACGTTTTTCCCGGTCATCGCCTTATGATGGCAACGACCTTGCCAGCAAATGATGACTGGTGGGGCAATTATCTTGGTCCGTATTCACGGGGAAATTCCAACTTGTTCCATTGTCCAGTGCTGCAGGGAGTCCGAAACCAGTATCTTCCAGGTTTTAAGTGGAGCTGGAATCCGGCGGTTTACGCCGGGGATCGGGTCGGTTACGGCGCCAACTGCTTCTTCCTATTTTCCGACCCACCCTACGCCCGGGGAGTTGCTTCCGGGCCTGGAGGCTACATCAACCCCGGCCGGTTCAAGCGCAGTTCGGTCAAGCGCCCGACCCAAACCCTCACCATTGGTGATAGTGAGGGCTATTACAGTATGAGTCTCTGGTGGCCCAACGCGGTCATGGATGGCAGCAATCCGGCGTTTGAAGGAATTGCCACCCGCCACGGCGCCACCCGGGAACGAGGAAAAAATGCCCAGAACACGCGAGGGGTGGTGGTGTTCGTTGACGGTCACTCCGAGGCCCGCAAAGACCGGGACATCAACCCACCGTCCAACGGCAGTCTCACCAACGTGAAATACTGGGATCCCGAATTGAAGTTTGATCGCTGAAAGGGTCGA
>CAYHFK010000299.1:4348-6167 GCA_964355895.1 uncultured Bifidobacterium sp.
TTGACCGCTCTCGCTAATCGGTGACCCTCTGCCTTGTTATGAACCCGGACAACGCGCCGCGCATCCTCACCACCACCGTCGGCTCGTATCCCGTCCCCGAATGGTTGAGCGCGCTGCCGAGCGAACAAGCGTTGCTCGATGCGACGCGCGTCGTCTTCGACCTCCAGCGCCAGGCGGGCATTGACCTGCCGACGGACGGCGAATTCTACCGCTTCGACGTCAACCACCCCGACACCAACGGGATGATTGATTACTTCGTGCGCCCGCTCGGTGGCATCCGCTCCAATGTTGGCAGGCAGGAAACTGCGGCGTTTCGCGCCAAACCGGAAATGCGTTTTCGCGGCAAACCCGCGGGCGTCGTCGTCGGTCCGATCACCGAAGGCGCGCTGAATCTGCCCGAAGATTGCGCCCGCGCCGGCAGCGTGGCGGGCGGACCGTTCAAGTTCACGGTGACCAGCCCCTACATGCTCGCCCGCACGTTGCTCGACGAACACTATCGCGATTTTGAGAAACTCACGCTCGCCCTGGCCGACGCGCTCGCGGCACAGGTGCGCGACCTGACCTGCGCCTGCGTGCAAGTGGACGAGGCCAACATCCCCGGCCATCCCGCCGACGGCCCGCTTGCCGCCGAGGCCATCAACCGCGTGCTCGACGCGGTGCGGGGGCAGAAGGCGGTGCATTTTTGTTTTGGCAACTACGGCGGGCAGACCATCCAACAAGGCACATGGGCTGCGCTCATTTCGTTCCTCAACCGGCTGCATGCCGACCATCTCGTCCTCGAACTCGCGCACCGGCCCGCGTCCGACCTTGAGGCGCTCCGCGACGTGGACGCGCGCATCGGCCTCGGGCTCGGCGTGGTGGATGTGAAGATCAACCGCGTGGAAACGCCGGAGGAAATCGCGCGTGCGCTCGAACGTGCCGAAAAAGTTCTGGGGCCGGGCCGCGTCCGTTTCATCCATCCGGACTGTGGTTTCTGGATGCTCAAACGCTCCGTGGCCGACCGCAAGATCGCCGCGCTCGCCCGGGGCCGCGATTTGTATCTGGGGCGGTCGTGACGACCGGCGCCTGATTGACGCCGTTACACCTCAAATCCCTGCTCGCGAAACCGCTGCAACTTGTAAATCAACGCCCGTCGGCTGATGCCCAGGGCCTTGGCCGTTTCCGTCCGGTTCTGCTGATGCTCCCGCAATCCCTGCATGATCGCGTGCCGCTCAATTTCCTCCAGCCGCGGCGCATCCGGCATTTCCGCCGGCGCCGGTGATTCCACTGCCGCCCGCACCCGCGCCGGCAGATGCTCCGGCAGAATCATTTCGCCGCGCGACAACAACGCCGCCCGTTCCATCGCGTTGCGCAACTCCCGCACGTTTCCCGGCCACGCGTAGCGCGCCAACCCCGCCGCCACCGCCGACGAAAGCCGCGCCTTCCCTTGCGTGAACTCCGCGAGGAACTGATTCGCCAGCGGCAAAACATCCTCCGGCCGCTCCCGCAACGCCGGCACGTTCAACTCCACGACATTGAGCCGGTAAAACAAATCCTCGCGAAAGCTGCCCGCCTTCACCTGCTCCTCCAGATTCTTATTCGTGGCGGCCAGAATGCGCGTGTTGGTCTGCCACTCCCGGTTGGAGCCGACCCGGTTGAAGCAGCCGTTTTGCGTCACCCGGAGCAGCTTCGACTGCAACGGCGGCGACATGTCTCCAATCTCATCCAGAAAGATCGTCCCGCCGTTGGCTTCCTCAAACCGGCCGATCCGCTGCGCCACCGCGCTGGTGAACGCACCTTTCTCGTGCCCGAACAACTCGGTCTCCAGCAGGGTTTCCGG
>CAYHFK010000300.1:0-6161 GCA_964355895.1 uncultured Bifidobacterium sp.
CACGGACGTGAGCGGACCGCCGCTGGATTATGCCGAGTCACGCGGCGTACCGGTGGGGCGTGGAAATTTTCTGGAGCAAGATTTTGGCGGGCGCACGTTCGACGCCGTCACGTTCTGGGCCGTGATCGAACATCTGGCCGAACCAAGGCGGTTCCTGGACAAGGCGCACGCGGTTCTCAAATCCGGCGGACTGTGCTTCGTCCTCGTGCCGAACTTCAAATCGCTGGCCGTGCGGTGGCTCGGCGCGAGGTATCGCTACGTGTACGCGCAGCACTTGAATTATTTCACGGCGCGAACGCTCACGGCGTTGTGCGCCGCCAGGTTCGAAGTCGTCGAGACGCGGTTCACGCATTTCAACCCGGTCGTCCTCTGGCAGGACTGGCGCGGCGGCGGGCGCGAAGTCTCAAACGCCGAGCGCGGTGAATTATTGAAGCGCACGACGGCGCTCAAGCAGAAGCCGGGGATGGAGCCGGTGAAATGGGCTTACGGCCTGGCGGAAAAATCACTCGCGGCGTTTGGGTTGGCGGACAATCTCGCGGTCGTGCTCAAGAAGCGATCGTAGCAGCCGACGTGAGGAGGCTCATTCTGATTGGCCATCGGCAATGGGCTGTTTACTCAGAGCCTCCTCACATCGGCTGCCACGAACTCAGATCAATTCCCCCTGTGCCGGCTTGAGCGGCGCAAAACTGCGGCGGTGAATCGGGCACGGCCCGAGTTCAGCAATCGCGGCGAGATGTTGCGGCGTGCCGTAGCCTTTGTGCCCGGCGAAACCGTAGCCGGGAAACTTCTCCTCGAACTCCAGCATCATCCGGTCGCGCGTGACCTTGGCGAGCACGCTGGCAGCGGCGATGGAATAGCTGCGCGCGTCACCTTTGACGAGCGCAGTGTTCGGCAGCGCCATGGACTTCACGGGCCGTCCGTCCACCAGCACGTGCTCCGGCTGCGGCTGCAATTGCGCCAGCGCCTCGTTCATCGCGCGATGCGTGGCTTGCAGGATGTTGATGCGGTCAATCACGTCTGCGTCCACGATTGAAACTGCGAAACGGATTTGCGGATGCGCGGTGAGAATGGCGAAGAAATCTTCCCGCTGCCGCTCGGTGAGTTGCTTGGAATCGTTCAGGTCGCGCAACCGCTCGTCGAAACCGGCCTCCGACCACGCACTCGGCAAAATCACCGCCGCCGCCACGACCGGTCCCGCCAGCGGCCCGCGCCCCGCTTCGTCCACGCCGGCGACAAGCTGAAAACCGTGCTGCCAAAGTTCGCGCTCGAAGGAAAGGCGGTCGGAAAACTTGGCGGCCATGGAATCTGTCGCTGAATTATTGATTAGACAGCGCGGGTTTCATCTCGTCTGAAAAATCTCTGCCCGACCATAAAAGCGCCAGCGCAAAGCAGCGACATCGCCAATGCAACAAGACTGACTTTCAATGCGACTGACTCGACGGTTGTATCGCCAGCCACAACTCTGCGCTCGTCGTCAAAGATGGGTAAAGCAAACCAAGCTCCCGCAAGTAAGCCGTAACACGCGGCGATCAGCAGCTTGCCGGGAAAACGAGCGTAGAGCAGTGCCCCGATAGGAGTGCAAGCTACGAACAAATAATAAGGCCACGACACACCGCCCGGCGGGATCACGGAAACAAACACGCCGGCGAGAACAACGACCGTGATGAGCCAGAGAACCAGAAATATGATGCCGCGTCTCATGCGCCCGAAACTGTCATAAGCAACGGATTAACCGCAAGTTTCATCGTTGCACAAGTTCGGCCGAATTTCGGGAGAATTCAGCCCAGATATTGTTTTTGCTTTCGCTGCGCTCATCAAGATTTTGTAGCTGCGTTCGTGAGAACGCGGCAAACTTTTTACAGCCGCGCTCTCACGAGCGCAGCCACGGTCTGAGATCAGTGCATCTCCACGTCGCAATTACCAATGCCCTTGCGGTAATAATTGAACTGCACGTTCGGATGATCCGCCAGCAACGACATCGGCACGGCGGCGTCAGGAATTTTCTTAGCGATCATCAGACACGTCAGGCGCTGGCCGAACGGATTGTCGTGATTGCCCGCGTGCCAGATGGAAACCTTGTCCGCCCGCCACGTCTCCACCGGCCCGACAGAAATCGCCTGGGTCGGCACGAGCGAAATGTTCCCGCCGCCGGAGGTGCGGGCGTTTTGCGCGACGGTCAGCGGATGCAAATCCACCACCCGGGTTGCCAGCTTCCGGTATTCCGCCGGCGACGGTGGGGCATTCTTGTATTTGCCCGCACGCTTGGGCGGATCGTTGAACGCCCAATGCTTCACGTCGCCCTGGCCGCCTTGCATCACGGCACAACACACGCCGGCTTCCCAACTTTTGCGATACGCGGTGGTGTTGCCCTTGGGAAAATGCAGGTTCGCGTCCGGCATCACGAGTTCCTTGCGGATGCGGCCGAAGCACATTTCGCGGTCGGCTTTCTCGAACGAAAGCGGATGCGTGACGGGCGTTTCCTTGCCGTCAAGAAACCATTCGTCCATGCCCCAGAAATGCGCGGACTTGACGTTCAGGTTCAGTTCATTGACCAGCCGTGCGACGAGCGGCAATTGCTCGGTCGGGCCAATCGGTCCGCAAATGCCGACGGGGTTGTCGGGCGTGGATTGTTTCCAGGCGGTGATATATTCGAGCGCTTCGGCCAGATAAAAATCCTCCAGCGTGTCATACATCACGACCTTGAAGCCGGGGCGGGAGAGCTTGAGCATCTTCTCCGGCGTGAGCGCGATGGTGTCGCGGATGATGTCGTTGTCGAGCGTGGTGTAATCCCACCAGTCGGGGGCGATGGCGCTGAGTTTGCGGGGCATGGGTTCTTAATTGAGTTGAATGGTTGATGAGCAATCGTCGAACAATTTGAGTTGAAATGGATGTTGCAGGGACGGACGTCAATGAATTTCTTCTCCAACCGGCACCTGGCCCACAACGAGAAAAGTTTTGATCAGTTCGCCCGCTCCGCACACCGTCACCTCAGGAAACCGTTTGAACCATTTCCCAGCCGGTACTTCGGGATGGGTTTTGAGCCAGTTGGCCAGGAGGACGAGGTGTTCTATCGAGAGCTTGCGAGATTCCACGCGATCAACCAGGTGCCGGAGCAATGCGGGTGGCAGATTCTGGCGACGTATTTTCGGCATCTTGTCTGCCCGCCGCAGAACCGCACGGGTTCTTGGCAGACCAGAAGTGTCAACGGCCGTAAAAGCCACGAACGATTTCGGATTTCAAGCGCTCGACTTCCTGGGGGTCGTTGGCGTCAACCATCCGTTGAGCCAAACGACCCAACTCTTCGCCGCTCAACTGACGGTGCTCGGCGAGGTCGAAGGCATGTTGGATTACTTTGACCTGTTCATCGGGCGACAGGTCGTCAATTTCCTCAATCACTTTGGCCGCTGTCATGGGCGCAAATTACACTGGACGGGGCCGGCTGACAAGTTCCACGCGATTCAGGTGTTTCCAAATACCCCGGCTGCAATGGGCAAGGTTCTTTCGATTTCCCCAAAGCGATAACCGAACCCCGGCCCCCGAATGCTCGAAAGCTCCACCACCCCATTGCGCCGCTGGTAGAGTCCGGAATGCACGGCGGCTTCCGCCGCAGAAGCCGCCGGGTAAAACTGCATGGCGTTGGTTTCCACGCCCATGATCGTGCCGACGTGCGCCGCGAGCAGCACGTGCGGAATCTGCGCCAGCATCGGGTTCGTGAGGTCCTGGACCATGAGTTGCATCCCGTGCGCTTTCGCCCAGCACGCCGTCAGCAGCGCGCCGGTTTGCGTCTTGCACGTTTTCAACGCCACGCCGTTCCAGCCGAGACTGCGGCCCAAACGCACCACGCGCCAGTCGTGCGCGCTTTCGTCGAGGAACAACGGTTTGATCGCCGCCAGTTCGTGGACGTCAATCTGATGCCGCTCCAAGTCGTAAGGAAACGGCTGCTCGACGTAGAGCAACCGCTCAAACCCGCGCGGATGCTCACGCCGCAACCGCTCCAGGATTTCGATCACGTAAGCCGGATCGGTGACCGTGCAGTTAAAATCGGCGGACAAATATTCCACGCCGTGCGCGATGGCGATGTCACCCACCTTCACCATGCGCTCGAAATCCCAGCGGGCGTCCGTGCCCCGCAGCTTGACCTTGAGACATTGCAGGCCGTCGCGGTGAATCCAATCCGGCAGCAGAACGGGATAACCGTCCTCCGGTTCGTCGCCCTTCAACTCGGAACGGTCGAGTAAATCCAGTCCGCCGACCAAATGCCACGCGGGCAGTTGCGTCGGCGGTTTTGGGGCGAGAAAGTCCTGAGGGAATTTTCTGGCGAAAGAAACCTGCGGCGAGCTTTCCAGGAAATCACCGAGCTTGCGGCTCATGAATTCCGACCCGTAGGTCGAATAAACCGGGCGGTCGAGCAGTTGCCCGAACGCATCATGGATCGCGAGATCGAACGCCGAACAGCAAACGAGTGCCGCGAGCCAGGGCATCGGTTCGGTGACGCCCGCCGGGATTTCAACCGCCGAGGCACGAAGAGCGCGGAGATTCGGCGCTTGGGCCTCTCTGCGCTCTTCGTGCCTCGGCGGTTGAAGAGTTTTTTTTCCAGGAGCGGCGCTCCGCCGCGAGGCGTTGAAGCGTTCAAGCAATCCCGGCAGTCGCCCGCCCTGGAACTCAGAGCCGATTTCGATGGGGTGTCCCGCGACAGAAAAGGCCGCCCATTCCCGCGCCAGCTCGATGCAGAATTGTTTCAGCGCGTCCGCCCGCGCCGCGAGCGGCGTTGCGCTGGGCCACACCCACTGCGTGCTGAGCGGCGTTTCGCCCCAGCCCTCGGCGGTTTTGCCGCCGCGATCTGCGACCCGCACCCGCACCCGCGCGCAGGTCACTTCCGTCACCGTCTCCGCCCCGAACTTCAACGGCACGCGCGTGCGCACCGGGAGAAAGTAAAGCGTCGCGCCGAGGACGCGGATGTCGGTGGGTTTGCTCATCGTTTCGTGCTACTCCGGCAGCGGCTTGTCTTTCGTTTCCGGCGCGAACCAGATGAGGACCATGCCGACCAGATACACCAGCACGATGGTCGCGCCCGCTTTCGCATAGCTCTTGTCGAAGAACGCCATCAGCGAGCCCATCTGCCAGGCGCCGAACGCAGCGAGGATACGCCCGAAGTTGAACGCGAGGCCCTGCCCCGTGGCGCGCACCCGCGTGGGGAAAAGTTCCGGCAGGTATTGTGGCAGCCAGCCGTAAAACGATGCGGTACACATGCCCACCACGCCGACGGTCAGGAGAAACGCGCCGCTGTAATGTTGAAACGCGCGGAACAGAAGACTGCACCCGAGCAAGGACGCCAGGCACAGCCCGAAATAAACCGGTCGGCGCCCGAACTTTGCGCCCAAGAGCGGCGCAATCAAACAGCCGGCGATCGCGCCGAGCGACGCGGCCAGTTGACAGTAAGCTTTGACCTTCGGTTGCTGGCCGTGCGTCATTTGATCCGCCCACAAGGGAATCCATTGCACGATGCCCCAGGTGACAATGAGCGCCACCGAGGAAAAGCAAATCGCCAGCAGGGTGGGGCGCAACAGCCCCGCGCTGAATATTTCCCGCACTGGCCGCGACGGACCTTTCTTCACCGCCGCCTTCCACCGCTCCGACTCCGGCACGAAAAAGGTGATCAACAACGTCAACAACGCCGGCGCCGCGCCCACCAGCATCACCCAGCGCCACGAGTCGCGGGTGATGGCGAAGTTGATGCCGATCACGGCGATGACGGCGTAACCGATGTTGGCCGCCGCGCCGATGACCCCGGCCATGAGCGGACGTTTGTTCGCCGGCCAACATTCCATGACCAGCGCCACCCCCAGCGACCATTCGCCGCCCATGCCGAGCGCCGCGATGAAGCGAAATGCGCCCAGATGCCAGGGTTGCTGCGCAAAGTAGGCGAGGCCCGTAAACATTGAATAGCAAAGAATGCTCAAGGACATCGCCCGCACGCGGCCCACTTTGTCGCCCAGCCAGCCGAACACCAGGCCGCCCGCCGCTGCGCCAAGCAGGAACAGCGCGGTGATCTTGCCCATCCACATTTGCACGAACTGTTCGTCGAGCACGCCGGCGGAAACCTGCATCTCCTGCAAGGCGGGCCGGGCGACGAGCGGGAAGATGCCCATTTCCAAACCGTC
>CAYHFK010000301.1:0-6135 GCA_964355895.1 uncultured Bifidobacterium sp.
GGCACGCGCGGCTGGTCTTTGCGATCCTGCCGGGCGTAACCGTAAAACGGCAGCACCGCCGTAATCCGCGCCGCGCTCGACCGCCGGAGCGCATCCATCATGATAAACAGTTCCATCAGATGATGATTCGTCGGCGGCGACGTGGGCTGCACGATGAACACATCTTCCCCGCGCACGTTCTCCTCGATCTTGACGAATGTTTCCCCGTCCGGGAACGGACGAATGCTGCACTTGCCGAGTTTGATGCCAATGTAATCGCAAATGGCATTGGCCAGAGGCAGATTGGCAGTTCCGCTAAAAACTTTCACACGTGGTAAACGATGGTTTGGTTAAAAACAAAAACCGCCCGGATTTCCGGGCGAAAAGCGAACGACACTTTAGCAACGCGGCGACGCGGCGCAAGCCGTTTTTCGGAGGCGGTCAATGATTCAAGAGCCGCACTTCTCAATTGGGCGACCACACAACGACCGGCCTCCCGACCGCAACGGCAGCGCACCTTTCACCGCCAGGCTCGGCCCACAAAACCACCAGCGTGCGGCTGTGAATGAACGCACGCGTAAAACGAAAATGCGCGGACACCCTTGTCCGCGCATTTAGTTTGAGCCTTGGGGCTTCGCGGACATGAATGCCCGCGCCCCGTTCAGACCGTCGGCAACACGGCGCCGTCTTTGAAAATGTCGTGACTGTTGGGCAGCGGTGATTTCAAGGTGCGGAACGCGCCCCACGTCATCTTTGACGGGTTCGTGTAAAGCAGTTCCGGGCCGTAGGCAAACTTCGAGTTCAACATGTCGTCCCATTCCACCACGCCGCCACAGTAAGCCGCCTCCCGGCCCATGATCGCGGTGAGCGTGCTATTAGTGACTTGTTCGATCTCGTTCAACTCCTTGTCGCCAACGATTGCGTTAATGAGATCCACATGTTCCTGGACGTACTCGGGGGTGGGTTTCCCGCGATAGCGCCAGGTTTCGCCACTGGTGGGTTTGATGTTGCCCGCCGGGTTCGCCGTGCCTTTGCTGCCGACAACGGCTTCGCTCACGGACGAGAAATCACGCTTGATCTGGCCGGAGTAGCTGTGCATGGCGACGCCGTTGGCGTAGTCGTACTGGACGGCGAAGTTGTCCCAGATTTCGCCAGACTTCTCGCCGAGCATCTGCCGCGCACCCATGCCCCAGGCCTTGACGGGATGCGCGCCCATGACCCAGTTGCAGACGTCAATGTTGTGAACATGCTGCTCAACGTGGTGATCGGCGCTCAGCCAGATGTAGTGATACCAGTTGCGTATCTGGCGTTCCAATTCGGTGGTGGCCTTCGCCTCCTGTTCGGTGCGATGCCAGATCGGACCACCGTTGACCCAGTAGGCGCGGAGCGCGGTCACGTCGCCAATCGCGCCGTCGTGAATGCGCTTGATGGTTTCGATGTAGCCGGCGTGATGGCGGCGTTGCGTGCCGGCGACGACTTTCAGGCCCTTCTTCTTTGCCACTTCCCCGGCGGCATACATGATCCGGCAGCCGGGACCGTCCACCGCCACCGGCTTCTCGCAGAAGACATGCTTGCCCGCCGCGATGGCGGCAGTGAAGTGTGCCGGGCGGAAGCCCGGCGGCGTGGCGAGAATGGCGTAGTTCACCCCCGGCACTTCGAGCGCCTTCAGGTAGGAGTCGAAGCCGCTGAAACATTTGTCAGTGGGCACGCCGAAGTTTGCCTTGGCCTCGTCGGTCTTCTCGGGAAAAATATCCGCCACCGCGACAATCTTCGCTTCCACGCCCGCGATTTTGGCGGCCTCGCGGAAATTGTCGCCCGCACTCATTCCGCGGCCACCGCTGCCGATGATGACGGCGTTGAGTGGGGGTTTGGTTTGAGCGTTCAAAATGGCCGGGAAGCTGACGACCGTGGCCGCGGAGACCGCGGCGAGGGATGAGCTTTTCAAAAATTGCCGGCGGGAAACCGGCGACGGGAGGTTCGGTTCTTGGTTGATCATAATTTCTTTTGTTGTTTGTTCGGCTGACCGTGAGATTCGTCGGACGCGTGCCGCAGTTCAATCTAATTCATTCTTTTTCCACGCCACTGATCCAGTACTTCGCCATTTCCTCCGGGGAGGGCACCACGAGCGGGCGCACGATGCGGAAACCGATGAACTGCGCGTCCGTGAAATACCACTTGCCCTTGGGCAGCATCGGATCGGTCTTCTTCCAGGAACGTTCCGAGCCGAGCCGGTTCGCGCTGCGCAATGCCGGCGGGTCATCATCCCACGAACCGCCGCGGGCGGAGTGCGGATACGGTTTCGTCGCCCGGTTCCACGGATCCATCGCGCCCGCGGCGGCGGCGGATTTGTAAAAGTCCGGGTCGTATTGATCCAACACCCACTCGGTCACGTTGCCGTGCATGTCGTACAGGCCCCACGGATTCGGCATTTTCTTGCCGACCTTTTGATACTTGGAATTGCTGTTGTCGAAGAACCAGGCGTGGTTGGTCAGTTGGCTCGCGTCATCGCCAAAATAATACGCCGTGGTCGTGCCGGCCCGGCAGGCGTATTCCCATTCAGCTTCCGTCGGCAGCCGGTAGAAGTGCCCGGTCTTGGCGCTCAACCAGTGGCAAAACTTGTTCGCGGCATGCTGCGTCATCGAGATGGCGGGATAACCGCTCTTCCCCATGCCAAAACTCATGTCCACATAGGGCTTGGACGGGCGCGTGACCGCGTCGGAAATCGTGTCAACTCCGGCGTCGTGGTCGTGTTTTTCGCGGAGATTCTTCTCGTCATCGGGATACATGAACAGGAGATATTGATCCCAGGTGACTTCGTAGCGGCCCATCCAGAAGGGCGAAATCTTCACACGATGCAGCGGGCTTTCGTCGGGCTTGTGCCCCTTCTCGCCATCGGGACTGCCCATCTGAAATTCGCCGCCCGGGATCGGCACCATCTGGTAGGGCACATCCGTGCCGGGAATCGCGTTCGTGTACGGCTTCATGTCGGCGGCGGATTTTTCCGTGGCGTTGGCCACGATGCGTTCGGCGATCGTCGGCACGGTCCATTCATCGCGAGGGTCGAGCGAGGCGAGCGACCCGTAAGCTCCCGGCGCGAAACCCCCGTCCTTTAATGAATATATTTGATAATGCGTCACCGGGCGACTACCCACTACGGTGGGACTAAAGATGAAAGAAAACAAAAGCACCGTGTCCGGCAGCGCCACCGCCGCGCTCAGGCATTTGTTCGTCGCCCCCCAGAGTTGTTGCACCGGCACCGGCGCGTTCACGGCATCAAAGTCGAGCAACTCCGCCGGTTCGTTCGTGCCAAAGATCGCGAGCAGACGGCTTTTCTTTCCGCCCTCCACGGTCACGAGTTGCTTGATGGGCCGCGTCAGACTCAGGGTCTTGAGCGCGGAGGCTTTGAACTTGCCCGCGCCCGCCTCTTCCACCGTGCTGACCCGCAATTCGCTCTCCCCGCTGGTGTAGAAAACAAAATCCTTCAGCGGCGTGCCGCGAAAATTTCCCGCCACGTAATCCACGCCCGCCGGCAAATCGCCGAGGCTCAACACTTCCTCCGGCTTGCCGCCGTCGAGTTTCTCCGCCCGCAGGAAGTTGCCGCTCTCCCCGCTGGAAATGGTCACGACGTATTCCGGCCCGCCGGTCTTGAGCGCAAGGCGATTCGCGTGCGTCTCGGAACCGCTTGCCGGGAGTTCGGAAAGCTGCGTGAAGGTTTTGCCGTCATTGCGAAAGAGCGTAACGCGATTCGCCGGATCGGCGTTGTAGGTGCTCGCAACGTAGAGGTCCGCCAACGGCGTGTTGCCCGCGCCGCCCACGTCCACAATGGCCACCGTGTTCGGGCCGAGCGCCGTGCCGGGAATATTTACCGGGTCGCTGGGCACGCTCGTACTCGGCGCATCAAACAGCGAGATCTGGTTCGCGTCCATGGCGACCAGGGCAAGCGAATCGCGCTTCTCATCCATCAACCGGCCCACGGCCACTCCGGTCGCATCTTTCACCCCGCCCGCCCGCCAGTCCGTCGTGCTGAAGAAATCATCCGAGATTCGGTACCCCAAACGCACGCGGCCCGTGGCTTTATCCACGATGGCGGTGTCCAGCTTGCCGTCGCCGTTGAAGTCACCGGTGGTGAGGAACTCTTTTTCGGTTTCATACACAAACCCGGCATGCACCAGAGTAGCGCTGCAAAACGCGATGGCGCCGAAGAGCGCCGAACGATTATTAGAAGAAAACAGTTTCATCAGGTTAATTCTTTGTCTGCGCTGATTCAGCGCCCGCACCCAAAATGCCCGCGTCCCGCCTGCCAAGTCCAGCCAAAATGCGCGCCGCTTAACTGACGTTGGCAGACGCAGGATAATTCGAGCCAAATTGCGTCAACCATTGGCTTGGCTTCGCCCGATACGCTGAAGCGGGAACTCCCACCGCGCGGATTCGCTTGAGAAATCCCTTCGCGCCTCGTATCTCGTCGGCGGATGAAAAACTACGATGCCCGCTTTGGCGGAATCCTGCGGCTGTTCGGCGCCGACGGCCAGAAGCGGTTGCGCCGCGCCCACGTCTGTCTCATCGGCATCGGGGGCGTCGGCTCGTGGGCCGTCGAAGCGCTCGCCCGCTCCGGCATCGGCACGCTCACGCTGGTGGACCTCGACGACGTTTGTATCAGCAACGTCAACCGCCAGCTGCACGCCGTCACCGGCGAATTCGGCAAACCCAAGGTCGAAGTCATGGCCGCGCGCGTGCAACTCATCCATCCCGACGGAGTCATTCATGCCCGGCAAATGCTGTTCACGGCGACCACGGCGGAAAAACTCCTGGCCCCGAAATATGATTGCGTCCTCGATGCCATTGACACCAAGGCCATGAAGGCGCTCATCATCGCCCGTTGCTGCGAACGGAAGCTCCCCATTGTCACCGTCGGCGGCGCGGGCGGACGACGGGATCCCACGGCCATCCGCGTGGCGGATCTCGCCCGCGCGTCGCACGACGGCTTGTTGTCGAACGTCCGAAAAATTTTGCGGACGGAACATGGCTTCCCGCGCGACCCGAAGCAGAGTTTTGGCGTAAACTGTGTTTATTCCCCGGAACCGCAAGTGTTCCCCGCGAGCGACGGCACCATTTGCGCGCTGCGCGAACCCGACGCCCGGCTCCGCCTCGACTGTCGCAGTGGCTACGGCACGGCGACGTTTGTGACCGGGGCGTTCGGGTTTGCCGCCGCGGCGCAGGTGGTGAAGCAAATTGTGGAAGCGAAGGACTAGATTTTCCGCAACCGCGACGCAACAAACTTGCATCCCGCATCCCGCATCCCGTATCAAATGGCTTTCGCCGGAAGGCGGAATTCACGAACCCATGATTGAACAAATCGTCATCCTTGATTTTGGCTCGCAGTACACGCAGGTGATCGCCCGGCGCATCCGGGAGTGCAATGTGTATTCCACGATCCTGCCCTTCAACACGCCCGCCGCCGTAATCGCCGCGCTCCAGCCCCGCGGCATCATCCTGTCTGGCGGGCCGTCCAGCGTTTACGCCTCGGACGCACCGCTGCCGGACAAAGACATTTTCAATCTTGGCGTGCCGGTGCTGGGCATCTGTTATGGCGTGCAACTGCTCGCGCATTTCCTGGGCGGCAAGGTCGAGAAAGGGCTGAAGCGCGAATACGGCAAAGGCACGTTGCGGGTGAAGGACGGCCGCTGCCCGCTCTTCACGAAACTGCCCGCCAGCTTGCAGGTCTGGAATTCCCACGGTGACAAGCTCACGAAGTTGCCGCGCGGCTTCAAGCCGGTGGCCGTCACGGAGAACTCGGAATTCGCCGCGATCGAGAACTGCGCGCAGAAATTCTTCGGCCTGCAATTCCATCCCGAAGTCGCCCACACGCCGCGGGGGCGCGAGATTTACAGCAACTTCGTCCACGGTATCTGCGGCTGTGGCAAGGACTGGACGATGCGCAACTACGCCGAGCAGGCGGTGGAGGAAATCCGCGCGCAGGTCGGTCCGGAGCACGTTATCCTGGGGCTGAGCGGCGGCGTGGATTCCAGCGTGGCGGCGGCGCTCTTGCACAAGGCCATCGGCGATCAACTCACCTGCATCTTCGTCAACAACGGCCTGCTCCGCGCGCGCGAAGCGGAAGTGGTGCAGGAAGTTTTTGGCCGCAACTTCAAGGTGAAG
>CAYHFK010000302.1:0-6110 GCA_964355895.1 uncultured Bifidobacterium sp.
GGATCGCGAACTGCGCACGCCCGAAGCTTTGGTGCGGCGGAAAGAGGCGGAGTCGCTGAAGAAACGCGTTGCGGAAGTTGACGGGGAACTCGCACAGTTCGAGCCGCTGGCCCGGGTCGGCTCAACGCCAACCAAGCAGACCAATCCCCGGCTCAACGAGGAAACCTTTCCGCCGCTGGTCGCGAAGTTTGTCCGGTTCATCATTCACGATGCGAATTTGCATCCAACGCTTGGCCTCATTGAGCCGTGCGTGGATGAGTTTGAAATTTTGTCGGACGAAGCCACGTCGCGCAACGTCGCGCTGGCCAGTCAGGGCACGAAGGTCACGGCCTCGGGCAGCCGGACGTCCGACATTCACCGGCTGGAGTACATCAACGACGGCAAGTATGGCAACCGTCACAGTTGGATGGCGGACGAAGCGGGCCGGGGCTGGGTGCTCTTCGAGCTGCCAGAGGCGGTGCGCATCGGGAAGATCAACTGGGGCCGCGACCGTGAAGGAACGTTCACCGATCGGCTCGTGACCGCTTACACGTTGGAAGCGGGACCGGCGCTGGATGCGATGACGCGTTTGGTGGTCGTGCTCCCGCCACGCCCGGCGGTGAACGCGGCCATGAACACGGATCGCTTTGCGCCGGTGCAGGCCAGGCGTCTGCGCTTCACCATCAAGGAGACCAGCAATCTGGAGCCGTGCATTGATGAACTGGAAGTCTTCGACACCGAGGCGCGCAACGTGGCGCTCGCCAGCGCGGGCACCACGGTCACGTCTTCGGGCGCCACGGTCGTCGCCGATCGCCACGAGTTGCGACAAATTAACGACGGGCTCTACGGCAACTCGCGCAGTTGGATGTCCAACGAGAAGGGCAAGGGCTGGGTGGTGCTGGAGTTTCCCGAGGAGCGTTTCATTGAGCGCGTGGTCTGGGGGCGGGATCGCGAAGCGAAGTTCAGCGACCGGCTGGCCACGAATTACGTCATCGAAATCGCCGCCGCCTCGGGCGAGTGGCGCACCGTTGCGGATTCAACCGATCGGCGCGCCGCTGTGCCAGGAGAGAACAAGCCCAGGCCAGCCGCGTTCTCCACCGCCGGACTGAGCGCTGATGAAGGAAAGCAAGCCGCCGCCTGGCTGGCCGAAAGGAAAGCGCTGGCGGCGAAGATCACCGCCGCCACCGTGGGGCAGATGGCTTTTGCCGGCACTTTTAGAAAGCCCGATAACATTCACCTCCTCAATCGCGGCGACCCCGAACAGCCGAAGGAAGAAGTCACGCCGGCGGTGTTGAGTGTGCTCGGTACGTTGCAACTGCCGAAGGACGCCGCGGAACAGCAACGCCGCCTGGCGCTCGCCGATTGGATCACCGATCCACAAAACCCGCTCACCGCGCGCGTGATGGTGAACCGCATCTGGCAGGGGCATTTCGGCACCGGGCTGGTGGAGACGCCGAGCGACTTCGGCCGCAACGGCGCCAAGCCCTCACATCCCGAGTTGCTTGACTGGCTCGCGTCCGAGTTCGTCCGCTCCGGCTGGTCGGTGAAGCACCTGCACCGGCTCATCGTGCTCTCGGCCACGTATCGGCAGAGTTCAGTGGTCAGTATTCAGTATTCAGTATCCAGTATTCAGTCGAGCAAGCGCGGCCCGGAGAAACTGAATACTGACTCACTGAATACTGACTACTCCAGAGCGCAGCAAACCGACGCCGACGTTCGCTTGCTCTGGCGTTTCCCTTCACGCCGGCTTGAATCCGAACCGATCCGCGACGCGATGCTCGCGGTAAGCGGGCGGCTGAACCTGAAGATGGGTGGCCGCGGCTTCGATCTGTTCAACAATCGCGGCGGGTTGAGTGGCTTCAATCCGGTTGAGTCCTTCAGTGGTGAAGGGTTGCGCCGGATGATTTACGCGCACAAAGTCCGCCGCGAGCGCGAGGCGGTGTTCGGCGCGTTCGACTGTCCCGACGCCGGCCAGAGCACTGCGCGTCGCCGCGAATCCACCACCCCAATCCAGGCGCTCAACCTCTTCAACAGCCGCTTCACCCTCGAACAAGCCGAGGCCTTCGCCGCCCGCGTGAAAGCCGAGGTCGGCGATGACCTCACGAAACAGATCCGGCGCGCCTACGAGCTCGCGCTCAGCCGCAATCCCAGCTCTGCCGAGTTGGCGGACTCCAAACCGGTCGTGAGCGCGCATGGATTGCCCACGCTCGGTCGCGCGCTTTTCAACAGCAATGAGTTCCTGTTCCTGCCATGAATCATCACGCCGAACGCCTCTCGCTCAACGGTCGCCATTTGCTGGATCGCCGCAGTTTCCTGTCCCGCACCGCCACGGCGCTGGGTTCCATCGCGTTGACGAACCTGCTCGGCCTCGATGGCTTGCTCGCCGCGCCGGGGAACATTATCGATCCCGCCAACCCGTATGCGCCGAGGCGGCCGCATTTTCCGGCGAAGGCGAAGAACGTCATTGTCATCTTCTGCGCCGGAGCGGTGAGCCAGTTGGAGACGTGGGACTACAAGCCGGAGTTGATCAAGTGGGACAACAAACCGTTGCCGGGCGGACCGGCGGTGACGTTTCAAGGTCCAGCCGGCAATCTTGCGCGGCCGCAGTATGAGTTCCGTCCCCGCGGACAGACCGGCAAGATGGTTTCCGACCTGATCCCGCATCTCGCGGAACTCACGGACGACATCGCCTTCATCCATTCGCTCACCAGCAAGAGCAATACGCATGGTCCCGCCGAGAACTTCCTTTCGACCGGCTTCGTGCTCGACGGTTTCCCGAGCCTCGGCTCGTGGGTGAGTTACGCGCTCGGGAGCGAGAATCAGGATCTGCCGGCGTTCGTTTCCATCTTGGATCCGCGCGGCGTGCCGCAGAACGGCTCGAACAACTGGGGCCCCGGCTTTTTGCCCGCGGCGTTCCAAGGCACGACGTTCAGTGCGAAGGATCCCGTGCGCCATCTCGCTGCGCCTGGCGTTTCGCCCGATGCTGATCGCGCTGCCCGCACCCTTTTGCAGCGCATGAATTCACGCCATCTGGAGCAACATCCCGACGATGGCAAGCTGGCGGCGCGCATCGCCAGCTACGAACTCGCGGCGCGCATGCAGCTCAGCGTGCCCGAGATTAGTGATCTTTCCACCGAGCCAGCGCACATCCTAAAAAGCTACGGCGCCGACGACGCGGCGAATCCCATCAAGGCTGGTTTCGCCCGCAACTGCATTCTTGCGCGCCGGCTCATCGAGAAGGGCGTGCGCTTCGTACAGCTTTTCAACGGCGCTTATGCCAGCGGCGGCGAGTTGAACTGGGACGGCCACAACAAACTGAAGGAGCAATACGACAAACACGCCGCCATCCTCGACCAACCCGCCGCCGCGCTGATCCGCGATCTGCGCCAACGCGGTCTCCTGGAGGACACGCTCGTTGTCTGGTGTACCGAGTTTGGTCGCATGCCCTTCTTCCAAAAAGGTGTGCAAGGCCGCGACCACAACCCCGATGGGTTCACCTGCTGGCTGACGGGTGCCGGCGTAAAGCGTGGCGTGAGCCACGGTGTCACCGACGACCTCGGCCAGAAGGCGGTTCAAGACATTCATCCCCTTTACGATCTCAACGCCACCATCCTGCACCTCCTCGGCCTCGACCACGAAAAGCTCACCTTCGAGCACAACGGCGCGCAGCGCCGGTTGACCAATGTGGAGGGGCATGTGATCAAGAACATTTTGGCTGAGAGCCGGTTTGAAAAGTCCGGTTGGGAACACGGAGCTGGGAAGCTCCGTGAACCCGCGGGCAAGGATGCCCGCGCTACGCCGTAGCGCAGGCATCCTTGCCTGCGGGTTCGGGCGGCATCCATGCCGCCAGTTTCGAGTTTTCAAACAGGCTCTTAGAATCCCATGCAACCGTGGCCGATCCATCTGCGCCTACTCCAGCCGTCATGGTGCGAGAATTCTGCTGGACTCCGGAGCGCAGCAGAGTATGAATTGACGCATCGTCTCCCTGATAACTCAGATGCTTCGCCAGGATATTGGTCTGGCGCGCAACGGACCCGATTATCAATGGTGGCGTCGGATAAAAAATTGCGTTACCGTGCTTCGGACATCCTGAAGCTTATGAAGCCAAACCAACCAACGGCTTGCCGTTCGGGCGGGGCACGCCGACCGCCCGGCGCCGGATTTACCCTCATTGAGCTATTGGTGGTGATCGCCATCATTGCCATTCTCGCCGCCATGCTCCTGCCGGCTTTGGGCAAGGCCAAATACAGCGGTCAGCGCGCCGTCTGCCTCAGCAACATCAAGCAGCAATACCTGAGTCAAATCATGTATGCGGATGATTCCAACGGGAAGTTTCCGAAGCACGACGATCTCAGCCCCGACTACCACCGCACCACCGCCACCGGCGCGCAAAGCATTGTGAACGCAATGCGCGGCAGTTACGTCCGGAACACCAAAATCCTCATCTGCCCCATCACCGCCAATGGCGTCGGGAAGACCTGGCTGAACTATGTGGACCAGGCGAATTTTGCGGACAACACCACGAAGGATTACGGCGGTTGGGACACCACCGCTTCCATGGTGTTTACGCCCTACATGTGGCTGGCCAATTTCACCGCGTCGCCCGCCATGAAATTCGTCAATGCCCAAGGGGCGGTCAGCGCCAATGCCGCTGAGAATGAACCCGCCTGGCCAATGAAGAGCGCCGAGCTGGACAGCCGCCGGGCGTTCATTACGCATCGCGTCAGTGACACGCCCGGCACGAAGCTGTGGGATCTCGGCCATCTCGGCAAATTCGATGGTGGCTCCCAGACCAAGCCGCTTTGGAGTTGGGCGGTCACGGCGGACCAACTGGTTGGCCAGGCCGACGGGAGCGTCATCGTCCGGCCAAAGTCCCAGATCCGGATGCGCGCCATCGGCGGGCCCAGCCCGGACACGCGGTACTATTATTGAGCCGGGTCTGGCCGGAAACCGGTGGCATTCGATCCTCCCCGTCGTCCTTCTCGGCATCGTCCGCGAATTTCCCATTCTTCTCGAGGGCTTAAACCCGAACTCCGTAGTCGAACCATTGTCAGCTAAGGTAGGGACAGCGCGCTGCGCTGTCCCCGACCGCGTAGAGCGGTCGGAAAGAATTGGGCAACGACGCTCCCTTGCCGGTATTCGTTCCGCGCCGATTGCGGCACGCCGTCCCTACCAATTGACGGGGCGTGTCATATTTGCCACCCGCACCGTGCCCCCTACCGATGAACCGCGCCTCTCCCGGCCTACGGCCACCCTCTCCTCTCCTTTGGAAGGAGAGGAGAGGTCGGGTTCAGGGGAACAATTCGCGAGCCCTGGTGGGTCATGGAATCTCTCCCGATTGCGGATCTGGTTTCAAATCCGACACCACCAGGCCAGTTCTCGAGCGAGCGGATGACGTGTGTGTGCGAGACGCTTGGCCGCGACCAATGCTTGCAGGCATTTCTGGAACTATTTGCAGTGATTGGTGTGCCTGAATTTGCAGTCTATTACTAGATTAGGCCGCAACCTGTCCGTGCTCACTTGCATCTCTTGAGAGTCGCGACAGCGTGCTGGCCATCGCCGGGCGGTCGATCAGTAGGTGTGACGGTGACGAGATGCCAGCCATCTTTGGTCAGCTCGGCAATCTGCTCATTCAAGCGCGTCACTGTGCCTTCGAGGACTCGATACTCGCAAGGCGAGTGCTTGGTGTGAGATGTAGCGCAGCCAACTAGAAGCGTGCTGGCTGCGAGTGCGATGACGGTTAGTTTTGCGATTGTTTTCATTTGGAGGTTAAACAGGTGTGGTGCGTGAAAGTTGCGGCCTTATATTGAACCGCGAGTTTGCAGTCTAGCAAGCTTCATGGATTCGACTTTCGGCTTGGCAAAGTGTTTTGTCGAGAGGAATTTGGAGCTGCAATGAACCCGAATCATTGTGCAGCAAAGGCGGCATCTCGGCCCCTGGGGCGGTTCATTCCCAATCCCAAACTGAAACGCCAGGATCAATTGGCCGAAGTCTGCCGGTTCAAGCACTTTTCCAAACGAACGCAGGAGAGTTCTTGGGAATGGGTCGTGCGTTACCTGAAATTCCCTGCCTTGCCACCTTCCGGTTTTTTTGGAACTCTTCGCCCATGTCAACCAAGCCCTCATCCATCA
>CAYHFK010000303.1:0-6105 GCA_964355895.1 uncultured Bifidobacterium sp.
TTCTCCATGAACCGCAAGGTAGGGCGCGTCACTCCGTGCGCGCCGCTCCCCGGTCTGTCCAAGTCGGCGCGCACGGAGTGACGCGCCCTACCATCGCTAGTCGGTTCAGGGGCCCAAATCGCGGCTTTTCACGGGCCGTGGAATCTCTCCCCGGGGGAGAGGGATAGGGTGAGGGCGAGCCAAATCACAAACTTCCTCCTTTCTGCCACCGCTCCGGCGAGTGAAGGCTTGCTCCTTTGCGTTGAATTCCGACCGCGGAGTTTCAGGTTAAATTCACTGAACTCCAAAGGTGAGTGATAATGGTTAACCGGGAGCTTCGCTTTCGCGGTGCCCCGCCCGCCTTCTGACGGAAACCAGCGCTGACGCATACCGCCAAAATGCCGCGCAAATATAGGTGAGGGGTAGGGTCGGCGCGCTGCGCTGACCACCGGCCCGTGCAGGGCCGGAAGGCTTGCGGATCGTTTCACCTCAAAATCCAAGCGTTGCACCGCTGCACGCGGCGCTGGTCGGCGCCGCGCGCCGACCCTACCCAGTCGGTATGTGTCAGCTCTGTGCCGGGAACCAGCACCCCTTGTGGTTTTCCTACCGGCTGTTACGTTTGCGGCATGAGCAAAATCAAACTCCCGGCCACGGGCGAAGGTTATCTGGGCGAAACCATGGTCCACAAAATTACCCGCGCCGTGGGCGTCGTGGAAAGCGTGACCGAGGCCAAAGCCGGCTGGCCGCCGCAGATCACGTTGAAGCTGGCGGATGGCTCGTTCAAAAAGGGCAAGCTCAGTGATTTCCGCGAGCCCAGCGTCGCCGAACGCGGGCAAATCTCCCCCGCGTAATCAGGGTTTGGGGTCACTCCCGCACCGTCTTCAACCCCGTGCGGATGATACGCTCAATGAGCTGCGGGTAGGCGAGGCCGGCCTTGAGCGCGGATTGCGCGAAGTCTTCGTCGGCGGCGAGGATGGGATTCGGGTTGGCTTCGATGAAATAAATCTCGTTGGCGGCCGTGACGCGCAGGTCCACGCGTGCGTAGCCGTCAATGGTCAGCAAGCGGTAAATGCGTTTGCAGGTTTGCACGATGTCCTTGGCGTGCGCGGGATCGAGTCCCTCGGCAAACTGGTTTTGCAGCCCCCAACGCTTGCGATATTCCTCGTCCCACTTGGCGCGGTAGGTCGCGATCTTCGGTTCGTCGGGCGGGACTTCCTTGAACACCAGTTCCCGAATCGGAAATACGTCGAGGCGGTGATTGCCGAGGACGCTCACGTACAGTTCGCGCCCGGCGATGTATTCCTCGGCGATGACATCGCAGTTGTGCGAGGTGTGAATGAACTGGACGCGCTCCTTGAATTGCTCATCCGTCTCGACGAATGACGCCTGCGAAATGCCGTAGGACGCCTCTTCCTTCAACGGCTTCACGAGGATGGGGAACTTGAGCCGCTTCGGTCGCGCGAACCGCTTGCCCCGCGGGATGACCGTGAACTGGGGCACATGGATGCGATGGTAGCTGAGAATTTTTTTGGAGATGCCCTTTTGCTTGCACAGCGTCAAGCCGGTGGAGCCGCAACCCGTGAAGGGCACGCCGTGCATTTCGAGGAACGAGACGATGTTCTGGTCGAACGCCCGGTTGTTTTTGAACTGGTCGGCAAGATTGAAAATGATGTCCGGCTGGAAGCTGTCGAGCTTCTGTTGCAGCAGGTTGAGATCGTCAAAGATCGCGAGCTGTTCGACCGTGTGACCGAGTTCGGCGAGCGCGGCGAGGACGTTCGCCTCGGTCTTCCAATCGTCGGTCTTCAGTTCGGCGCTCAGGTCCTGGTCGAGCGTCGTGGGCGCGATGGCGTCGAACAGGGTGAGGATTTTGAGTTTCTTTTTCACAGTTATCCGAAACGAAGATGGTTGATTGGTCCGCCCTCACCCTGACCCAGTGGCTTCCCAAGCCCGCCACGAGATGGGTTCCCCAATTGAATCGTTCGCTTCGCGAATAGTGGTCCCCCGGGAGAGGGAACAGCGTTTGGACGCTGGCTTGATAATTTCCACTCCCCACAGGTTATCGCTGTCGGTGGGACTTTGTTCCAGAAAAGACTCCGCTCTGCCGAAGGACGGCGGATTATTCTCCCGCTCCCCGGGGAAGAGGGCCGGGGTGAGGGCGAGCGTAACGACATACTTCGGTCTTCTGAAAAAATGTCATGTTTGGAAATCATGTTGGCGGACTACTTCGTGCGTTTGAATTTGCCGGTGAACAAATGGTTCATCACCAGCGTGGTGATGTAGGCGGACACCTGCAGGTTTTGTTTCGGGTCGTAGGCTTTGATGTGCAGGCCCAGCTTATCGCAGCGGTCAATCAAGCGCGTGAGCAGCTTGTTGACCCGATATTTCTTTTCGTTGGTCCACTGGCAGACGGCGTTTTCTAACTCGCGCCGATGGCGCCGCAAATACACGGACGCCTTCACCCGCCCCTCGACATCCGCACCGGCGTCGAAGAGTTGCCGCAGGTCGTTGTCGTAAAAGTCCGGAAACGAATGCTCATACTCCTTCCGCTTTTTCGCGTAATGGGTTTTGAGCTTCACGTTGAGGCAGTCGTAATCGGCGACGTGGTATTCGGGCAGGGGCAACGGCGGTTTGCCCGCGAGCGATTGCATCAACTCATCCACGTATTCCAGCTTTTGCAGGGCCTTCCAGTCTTGGTAGCGCGCCCGCCAGTCGAGGCCCGGCGTGAGCCAGACGGCAAAGGTTTCGGCGAAATCTTCGTCGGGGTGCGACTGCGCATACCAGTCCTCGAGATGCACCACGAAACTGCGGCTGTACGGCCGCGGGCGATAGAACGACGGGGTTTCCTCGGCGGAGGACAGGCCAAAGGTGCGCTGCCATTTTCGTTTTCGGAAAACCTGATACGCGTAGGCATAGGCGTGCGCAGCCTCGTGGCGGATCAACTTCATGAACCACTCCGGCGTTTCGCCTTCGACTTCGAGGATGATCTTGCGTTCGAGGTGCCGCAGCCGGTCATGCGTGAGGAAGAACGGAATAAAAATCGCCGGGATGCCGACCGGAACAAACCATTCGTCGCCGATGTGACAGGGTGGATGGAAAGCGAGTCCTTTCTGGGACAGCTCGGCGTAGAGCTGTTGGATCAACGGCTGGAGGGGCGTCCCGTCGAGCTGAAGCCCGAGCTGGGAGATTTTCTTCTCCAGCAACTCGTCATCACTGAGACTGGCCCAAGCCGGGGATTCCATGCGCGGAGACTAACACCCGGCCCGCGCCGGCCACAAGCAAAGCTCTGGGTTGGGGTACGGCTGTGCAACTGGAAGCGACCGTCAGTGCGGAGGCCGTAGCGCAGAGTGGCACTCTGCTGTGTCGCGGATTGTTAATCCGCTGGCCTGGGAGAACTTGGGCAGCCGTGACAAGGATCACGCGGAGCCGAATGCCATTCGGCGATACCGCAGATTACCAATCTGCGCTACGGGTAACCGCCATTTCCAATCACACGCTCTGGGGCGAAAAGGGAATGGTTCGGGGATCGGCGGGAGGGCATTTTTTCAATCGTAAATCCGCCGGCGCAATCTAGTATTTGCGCATGGCTTTTGAATACAAAATCGTGCGCCGGGTCGAGTTTGGCGACACGGACATGGCGGGCATTGTCCATCACGCCGTTTTCTTCCACTACATGGAGGCGGCGGAAACCGCGTTCTTCCGCTCGCTCGGCCTGTCCATCGCTTCGCGCCAGGCCAACCCGCCCGTCGGCTGGCCACGCGTCCATTGCGAGTGCGATTTCTTCGCGCCGTTGCAGTTCGAGGACGAGGTGGAAATCCATCTGCTGGTGGCGAAGAAAAAATCCAAATCCCTGACCTACGTTTTTCGCCTGTACCAGTTGAAAGGCAAGGAACGCCGGGAAGTCGCGCGCGGTCAGGTTGTCACTGTTTGCGTGACGGCATTGGGCAGCGGGATGAAGGCGACCAAAATTCCCAAGGCGATCGCGGACAAGATTCAGGTTGCCCCCGCCCGGCTGCTCGCTTGAGGTAAGCGGCTGTCGGTCGGCGGGCGTAGCGCAGAGTGGCACTCTGCTGTATCGCGGATTGTTAATCCGCTGGGCCGGGAAAACTTGGGCGGTCGGGCAAGTATCACGCTCTGCCGAATGCCATTCGGCGACACAGCAGATTACCAATCTGCGCTACGGGGGACCGCCATTGCCAATCACCACCTCGGTCGGCGGCGATCGCGTTTCGCGCCGGCCAATCTATTCCGACAAACGATTTGCGATAGCGCCTGATGGCCGCTAGCCTTTCGGCTTATGAACTGGCTCGTATTCGCATTGATGACGGTCGTGTCGTGGGGTGTTTATGGCATCTTTCTGCACAGCGGACAAATCGGCATGCAAGACAAGGTAAATGGCCGTTACATGGCGTTTCTCTACGTCGGCTTCGCTTACTTCTTGATCGCCGTGCTCGCGCCCCTGGCGATGCTGGCGTTCAACAAAGGCCGGCTTGATTTCTGGAACTATCCCGCCGCTGGTTTGTGGTGGTCGTTGATCGCCGGGGTCGTGGGCGCGGTGGGCGCGTTCGGTGTGCTGCTGGCGTTCGGCGCGAAAGGCACCCCGGCCGTCGTCATGGCGATTGTGTTCGCTGGCGCGCCGATCGTGAACGCGCTGGTTTCGATCATTCAACATCCGCCCGAAGGCGGGCTGAGTTCCATCAAGCCGCAGTTTTTCGTCGGCATCGCCCTGGCGGCCCTCGGCGGCTGTCTCGTGACCTACTACAAGCCCGCGCCCGTTCCGGCCAAGCCGGCGGCCAGCGCGACGCCAACCGCCGCCCGACCGCAGTGACGCCGCCCGCATGGTCACATTCGGCAGCATTCTTCGCGGCCCGGCGTTGAAAGCACCGTTGCATGACTGACGCTTCGCCCCCAACGCGTTCCGACCTCGAGGCCCTCCAACTCGAACAACTCCATTCGCTGGTCGCGGAACTTTTCCCGGCCAACCAATTCTACGCGCGCAAACTCCAATCCGCCGGCGTCACCTTCGACGTTTCGTCCATCGCCGATTTCTCCGCGCGTTTTCCGTTCACCACCAAGGCGGAACTGATGGCCGACCAGCGCGCCCATCCACCCTTCGGCACCAACCTGACCTACCCGCTTAATTGCTACACCCGCTTTCACCAAACCAGCGGCACCAGCGGCGCGCCGTTGCGCTGGCTCGATACCCCGGAGAGCTGGGAGGCGATGCTGGAATGTTGGGCGGAAGTTTTCCGCACCGCCGGCGTGGGGGCGGGCGACCGGGTGATGTTTGCGTTTTCGTTCGGGCCGTTTCTCGGCTTCTGGCTGGCGTTTGAAGCCGCGGCACGCCTCGGCGCTTTGTGTCTGCCCGGCGGCGGACTCGGCAGTGCGGCGCGGTTGCGCGTGATGCAGGACAATGGCGTCAACGTCCTTTGCTGCACGCCCACTTATGCGCTGCGGCTGGCGGAGGTGGCGGCCGAGGAAAAAATCGCCATCCACAAACTCGGGGTGAAAACGATTATCGTCGCCGGCGAACCGGGCGGCAGCATTCCCGCGACGCGCGCGAAACTCGAATCTCTTTGGTCCGGCGCCCGCATCTTTGATCACCACGGCATGACGGAGGTGGGCCCGGTGACGTTCGAGTGTCCGGCCAATCCCGGCGTGTTGCATGTCATTGAGTCGGCCTACTACGCGGAAGTGATTGATCCGGCCAGCGGCCAGCCGGCCCCAAAGGGCGAGCTGGTATTGACGACACTGACCCGCACCGGCTCGCCGCTGTTGCGTTATCGCACGGGCGACTTGGTGAAATGCAGAATGCAGAATGCCGCATGCAGAACCGAAGCGTGTGAATGTGGCCGGTTTGATCTCGAGCTGGAGGGCGGCATCCTCGGTCGCGTGGACGACATGATCATCGTGCGCGGCGTGAATATTTATCCCAGCGCCATCGAGGAAATCATTCGCGGTATCGCCGAGGTGGCGGAGTACCGCGTTCACGTCAACACCGCGGAGGCGCTGACAGAGATGCGCGTGGAGATCGAGCCGATTGCGGGCGCCGCCGGGCGGGAATTGGCGACCCAGTTGGAGCAAATGTTTCACAAAGCCTTCGCCTTGCGCGTGCCGGTGAGTGTGGTT
>CAYHFK010000304.1:0-6093 GCA_964355895.1 uncultured Bifidobacterium sp.
TGATGTCACCGATGCGCCAAAGCCTTCTCTGCCTGACGCTGGGCTGCTGCCTGACGGCGGGAGCTTGGAATCCACGCACGTTCGCCGCCGACCAACCGCAGTGGGGTGAGGCGTGGTCGCGCAACATGGTGTCGCGCGAGAAGGGTCTGCCTGATTCGTTCGATCCCAAGACCGGCAAGAACCCAAAGTGGTCAGCCAAACTCGGGACGCAAACGCATTCCACGCCGATCATCGCGCGTGGGCGCATTTACATCGGCACGAACAACGGCGAGCCGCGCGATCCGAAACATCAAGGCGACCGCGGCGTGTTCATGTGCCTTGACGAAAAAACTGGCCGTCTGCTCTGGCAACTCGTCGTGCCGAAACGCGATGAAGATGCGTACATGGATTGGCCGAACATGGGCATGTCTTCGACCGCCACGGTGGAAGGCGATCGGGTTTATCTCGTGGACAATCGCGGCGCCGTGCTTTGTCTCGACGCCAAAGGCATGGCCAACGGCAACGACGGTCCATTCCGCGATGAAGCCGCCTACATGACTCCGCCTGCCACCACCGGCTCGCCACGTCAACAAATCGGCGCGGAGACGCGTCCGGAAACTTTACTTCCACCAGCTGACGGAAAACTGCTCCAACCCGGCCCGCTCGATGCGGACATTCTCTGGAAGTTCGATCTGGTGGCCGACGCGGGCATCTGGCCGCACGACGCCGCGCATAGTTCGATCCTCATTCACGGCAACCACCTTTATCTAAACACTGCGAACGGCGTGGACAACACGCACAAACGCATCCGCGCGCCCGAGGCGCCCAGCCTGATCGTGCTCGACAAACGCACGGGCCGGCTCATCGCGAGCGACGACGAGCACATTGCGCCAAATGTTTTCCACAACACCTGGGCCGGGCCTTCTCTGGGCAAGGTGAACGGGCGCGAGTTGGTTTTCTTCTGCGGCGGGAACGGAATTGTTTATGGGTTTGAACCCCTCACTCGTAGCAGCGGACGTGAGTCCGCTCGCTATTCTTCCCCGGAGAATCAGAGCCGACTCACGTCGGCTGCTACGGCTTCAAGTGCGGTGTTGACGTTGAGAAAAGTTTTTCAGTTCGACTTCGATCCCACCGCGCCGAAAACTAACGTCCACAAATTCAGCACCAACCGCCGCGAAAGTCCGAGCAACATCTACGGCATGCCGGTCTTTCTCCGAAACCGGCTTTACGTCGCGGGCGGCGGCGACCTCTGGTGGGGCAAAAACGAGGCTTGGCTCAAGTGCATTGACGCGACGAAGACCGGCGACCTCACCACCAACAGTCTCGTGTGGTCGTATCCTCTGGAGAAACACGTCATGTCCACGGCGGCGGTGCAGGATGGCTTGGTGTTCATCGCGGATTGCGGGCGCATGTTTCATTGTGTGAACGCGAAAACCGGCAAACCACTTTGGACGCACGAAGTCAAAGGCGAAGTCTGGGCCTCGCCGTACGTGGCCGACGGAAAAGTGTATCTCGGCACGCGCAGCGGAAGTTTTTACGTCTTCGCCGCAAGCAAGGAGAAGAAAGTCCTGGCGGAGCTTGAACTCGGCAATCCCATCAGCGCCACGGCAACCGCGGCCAACGGCGTTCTCTACGTCGCGACGATGGCAGACCTCTACGCGATCGAGTCGGGTGCAAAGAAGAAAATCAACCGCTGAACCCGTGAACTGATGTTTCCCTACGTCGCATTGACCCAGGACAAAAAGTGGCAGCCCGGCCCGTATGCAGGCGTCGAGTTGATGGTGCTGCATAAAAACGAAATCACCGGAGGCGTCGTGGTGCTGCGCAAGTTCAAGGCCGGCTGCACCATCCCGGCTCACACGCACCCGGACGCCAACGAATGGGCCTATGTGCTCTCCGGCGAATGGGAGGAATCCGACGTGACCTACGCCGTCGGCACGTTGTTCCACGCGCCCAAAGGTGTCCGCCACGGCCCGCATGTTGCCCGCACCGAAGTGATCAGCCTGACCACCTTCGACGGTCCGCTGACGGTGGTGTGAGCGTTGCCGTTGTCGAGGAACAACTAGTAACGAAAGTCGGCACTGGGAAGCCCCGGCATTCGTGGCCGAACAAATCCTGCGCCAATCGCTGGCCGAATACATGCCGAATCCGCGCAAATATCGAAACCGGTTCGACCACCGGTGGCATCGCGTCCGCAAGCAGGTCAGGCCAGAGCGACCGATTTGCATTCAGTCCCGCCCCGCCTTCACTCCCCGGCTCATTCGCCAGGCCAACCATCCGATTCCGATCGTGACCGCGCCGAGCAGACTCTCCACGGGCCGGAGGGCGATGCTGAAAGCGGTCGTGCCCAACACGCTCAAGAGGAAGAGCGCGGGCACCCAGGGCCAGCCGGGCACGCGCAGGTTGGCGCCTTCACGCCTTCGCAGCCGCACCAACCCGATCACCGTCGCCGCCGTGCTCAATCCCAACGTGAACCCGATGTACGTCAACAGGCCATCAAATGTCGCCGTCCACAGGAGCAAAAGGGCGATGCCGCCCTGGAAATAAATCGCGGCGCGCGGCGGGCCCGGCCCGGTGCGCAGCCAGCGGGGCAGGTAGCCGTCCGCCGCCATGCGGGCATAGACCCGGGGACCGGCCATGACCATCGCGGAAACGGAACTCATGAGGGTCAACGCCACAAGCGCGCTGACGGCATTCGCCAGCACCGGGCCGCCGAGGTGTTCCCCGGCGATGCGGCCGATCTCCAGTTTGCCCGCCAGTTGTTCCACCGGCGCGGCGAAGACGAACACCGCATTGAGCGCAAGGTATAGCAACGTCACCAAGCCAGTCCCGAGCAGCAAGGCGCGCGGCAGATTGCGTTCCGGGTTGCGCACTTCGCCGCTGATATACACGGCGGCGTTCCACCCCGAGTAACTGAAGGAAATCCACACCAGCGAGACACCAAATGCAGAGAGCGGAAAGTTTTCGGTTAGCTGACCGGCTGGCACCGGCAGGCGCGAGAAGGCGAACCCGACGAAGAGCACGATGAGAACAACCTTGAGCAGGACGGCGGCGTTTTGCACCCAGGCGCCGCGCCGCACGTGCGCGGCGTGCAACAAGGAAAAGCTTACCAACAACAGCGTGCCACTGACCCGCGGCGACCAAGCCGTCAGCCACGCTTTGGAGTATTCTCCAAACGCCATGGCCGCCGCCGCCAGCGGCGCGGAAAATCCCACCAGCAACGAAACCCAGCCCGCGAGATAGCCCGCCGCCGGATGCAAGGTGCGCGAGAGGAAAAGATATTCGCCACCCGACTCCGGGATCCGCCGGGCCAGCGCGCCGTAGTTGAGCGCGCCCAGGGTGGCGATGACGCCGCCAACGGCCCAAGCCGCCAGGACAATCCAGGGTGAACGCAAATCGGCCAGCAAGAACCCGCTGGTGGTGAACACGCCGGTGCCGATCATGTTCGCCACCACCAACGCGATGGCGCTGCCGAGGCCGAGTTGGCGTTGAGTAATCACGGCAACAGAGCGGGTTTTTGGGGGCCGGGTTTTGACATATTCAGCGGGCAGATCGTCCGACGGCAGTCGCAATCCGCGAAGGCCACAGTCTCGCTTCCCGTCGGCAGACCCGTCGCCCGCAAACGGACTTAGCGTTTCACGTCGGCGCCCTTCTTGCCGGTCATCGGCACGAACCGCACCGGCAGCACCGCGCGTTTCTCAACCTTGTCCCCCTTCTTGCGCAGGACGTAAAGCTCCTGGTCGCCGACGGGGCCGACGGGAATGATCATCCGTCCGCCTTCCTTGAGCTGGTCCACCAACGGTTGCGGCACGTGCTCGGGAGCGCAAGTGACAATGACCGCATCAAACGGCGCCGCTTCCGGCCAGCCTTTGTAGCCGTCGCCCGCCCGGACCATGACGTTCGTGTAACCGAGCCGTTTCAAATCCGCCTCCGCCCGGCGTGCCAGCGGCTCAACAATCTCAATCGTGTAAACCTCGCGGACCAGTTCAGCCAGGACCGCAGCCTGATAACCCGAGCCGGTGCCAATCTCGAGCACTTTGTCCGTCGGCTTCGGCTCAAGCTTCTCGGTCATGAACGCGACGATGAACGGTTGCGAAATCGTCTGATCGTAACCGATGGGCAGCGGATGATCGCCGTAGGCTTGGTCCCGCAGGCGCGCGGGCACGAATTCATGCCGCGGCACCTTGCCCATGACCGCCAGCACACGGGCGTCGGTAACCCCCCGGCTGGGGGCGGCGAGTTGTTGCCCGACCATGCGCTCGCGGGCGGCGGTAAAGTCAGTTTCCGCCGCGCGGACATCCGGGAAAACGCAACACGCCGACACCAGGAGAAAACTCCAGAGCAGCGAAACCGGGCCGGGCGAGACTTCGCGCATGACTCAAGCATACGCGCAGGTGAGCGTACTGCCAACGGGGAATCGGTACCGCGACGGAGACAAAGTGGCATTTCCCCCTGCCTGCACATCCACGGCATCCGAAACCGGACGAAGAAGCGCCGTCAACCTCCGCCCCGCCTATCGAACCCCGCCGCGGAGGAAAGGCAAGCGGGTTGGTATTCGCTGGCGGGTTGTCAACCGGCGCGGATTGCGGCATCGTCGGCCCATGACGCTTTTTCAGCGACTCTGCCTCGCGCTGGCTGATGTGGTGTTGGCGGTTCACGCCGCCTTCGTCGCCTTCGTCGTCGTTGGGCTGGTGTTGATTTGGGTTGGCCGGTTTCGGGGCTGGGCTTTCGTGCGGAACTTCTGGTTTCGCGTGGCGCACCTCGCGGCCATCGGCGTGGTCGCTGCGGAATCACTGTCGGACTTTGTTTGTCCGCTGACCACGTGGGAAGACCGGTTGCGATTGCTGGCGGGCGGCCAGGAGCGCTACGCCGGGTCCTTCATCCAACACTGGCTGCACCAGCTCATCTTCTTCGACCTTGACGAACGCGTCTTCACGATTGCCTATGTCGCTTTCTTCCTGGCCGTGGTCCTCAGCCTTTGGCTGATCCCGCCGCGCTGGCCGCGTCGCACCCGGACGCAGTAAATCCGCGCCTGATTTGGGCGGCGCGGCAGCACCGCCCTACCAACGGGCGGTTGGGACGCGCTGCCGCGCGTCCCAAACTTTCCGTCCCGCGCGCAGAGCGCGGGACGAAACACCTTTCTCCAACCTCGTGGCATCGATACAAATTCCGCCATGGCCGACATTCCCTTTCGTGAACCGGGGTGTCGAACGCCGGCGAGAGGCGAAATGCGCAAATCAAATTCCGAGTGTAGGTTTCGGCCATGAAAATCACCTCCCCGCTCTTCGAAGCCTTCCTCAAGTGCCCGACCCAATGCCATCTTCGTTCGCTCGGCGAAACCGGTTCGGGCAACGCATACGCCGAATGGGTTCGCGCCCAGGACGAATCCTACGAACGAGAGGCGATGCGGCGATTGCAGGAAGGAATGCCTGAAACCGAGCGCGTCGTTGCGCCGCCCGCCACAGAGAATCTCAAGCTCGCCAAATGGCGCGTGGCAACGGACGTTCCGGTGCAAATTGAGCTTCGTAGCAGCCGAGGTCACGAGGCTCAAACTTCATCCCCACAGGCACCAATGCGTGACTCTCAATCAAATGATCAGAGCCTCCTCACGTCGGCTGCTACAATCGTTGAGTCCCGCCTTCACGCCGTGGAGCGCATTCCCTCCGAAGGCCGGGGCAAGCCCGCCCAATTCATCCCGATCCGTTTCGTCTTCCGCAACAAGCTCACCCAGGACGACCGGTTACTGCTGGCGTTCGACGCGCTGGTGCTCTCCCTAGTGCTCGGACGCGAGATGCGCCTCGGCAAAATAACCCACGGCGACGACCACGCCACGCTCAAGGTGAAGACCGGAGCGCGGACCGCCGAGTCCGCGCGAACCCCTGTCACATCGAAAGGACTCGCAGCCGAAGTGCGGAAGCGCATTGAGAAGATGACCACGCTGCTTTCCAGTCCTACCACCACCCGGAGCGCGGACAGCTTTGTCCGCGCGTCGGAAGCTGGCGGTGACGAAACTCGCGGACTCAGCGGTCCGCGCTCCGAGCCGGCGCCGCCCGACCTCGTCCTGAACCGGCACTGCGCCGAGTGCGAATTCCAGGCCCGCTGCCGGAAGATCGC
>CAYHFK010000305.1:0-6025 GCA_964355895.1 uncultured Bifidobacterium sp.
GTGTTCAACTCAAATCAAGCTTGTCACGATCCTGCCACTTTTCCGGTGTTTCAAAAGGAAGATTACACAATGTTCAAGATGGTGGAGGCGGGGGGAGTTGAACCCCCGTCCCTGATTGAATCCCCAGCCGCGACTACATGCTTAGTCCGGGATATATTGTCGGCTATGGGATGGCGCCCGAACACGAGTCCCACTGCTTAGTCCGCATGGAATTTTCTCGGCTTGGGCGCGCGGTCTCCGCCTTCCACCATGCCTGCTGTTGCGTTCCTCCGGTGTAGCAGGTGTCCACCGGTGAACGTCACGGCACTTAGGCCGCGAGGGCTAATTCTTCGTTAGCTTATTTGTTTGATGCGATGTTTAACGAGGCCAACGCATCGTCCTCGGCATGCCGCCTCTGGCGCTTCCCTCAGGTCGAAACCAGTACGCCCCCAAAACGACCATCCCATCCTAGCCGCTCCGCGCCGCCGGGTCAACCGTGGTGATTGGCCCGCCCGGCCGGCGCGCTACTGGTTGATGTGAACAATCTTTGCCGGCGGGAAACCGTTGAAGTAAGTCGCTGAAGCACTCCCATACGCCCCGATGTTTTCGGCGTAAACCAGGTCTTCGATCGCCAGTTCCGGCAACAACTCGGATTGGGAGAGGCAATCCAGCCCGTCGCAGGTCTGGCCGAACACGGCACAGACTTCTTTCTTGCCCGCCTTGAACGCCTGCAACGGATACTGGCAGTGGTCGAAGATGATGCCACTGAAGGTGTGATAAACGCTGTCGTCAATGTAGTAACAGCGCTTGCCGTCGCGCACGGCTTTGCCAATGACGCGGGCGACGGACGTGGCGGCGGTTGCGACCAGAAAACGGCCCGGCTCGGCGAGGATTTGAATGTCCTTGGTGAAGAGGCGGGCAATCTCCGCGTTGATGACGCGGGCGAGTTCGCCGAAGGGGCGGACGTGCTTGTGGTAGGGCGCGGGGAAGCCGCCGCCGATGTCGAGAATTTTGATCTCGTGACCGCGCTCGCGTGCTTCCTTCATCACGGCGGCGGCGGCGTTCAGGGCTTGGACGAAATTCTCGAAGTTGGTGCATTGGCTGCCGACGTGGAAGCTCAGGCCCTCGACGACCAGACCCAGCTTGAAAGCGGCGACAATCAAATCCACCGCCTCGCCGGGCAGGCAGCCGAACTTGTTTGAAAGTTCGCATTGCGAGCCGGTGTTCGCCACACCGAGGCGCACGACCACGCCCGCCTGCGGCGCGTATTGCTTGATCTTTTGCAACTCGGCGAGGTTGTCGAATGTGACGAGCGGTTTGTATTGGTTGAGAGCGCGGAGCGTTTCCTGGGGCTTGATCGGGTTCGCGTAGATGATTTTGTCCCAGATGAAATCCTGCCGCGCCTTGGCCGGCAACTTTTTGATGTTCTCGTAAACCAGCATGAACTCGGGCAGCGACGCGACGTCGAAACTCGCGCCGGCCTTGTAAAGCGTACGGACGATGGCCGGTTCGGCGTTGGCTTTCACGGCAAAGTAACATTGCACCTGGGGCAGGTGACGGCGGAACTTGGCGTAGTTCCGGCGGATTTCGTCGTGATCCACGATCACGAGGGGGGTGCCGTGTTGCTTCGCGAGCAACTGGAGGTGTTTTTTGGTCATGACAAGCGCAAATCGCAGACGCGGCTTTAGGGGGTTTGCGGCGCCGGCACAAGAAAAATCACCAAAGAAAAACTTTAAGCCCCATTCAAAACCTAGCTTAAATGGCTGTTTATGGCTGTCGGGCACAAAGGTGGGCGAGGGTGCTTTTAGGAAGAAACTGAGCCGAAAATGGGTTCCGCCTCCAATCACGAGCAGATGAAGCATTGCACGAGCGCGATTCGGCCTCGGCCTGACTCCAGTCAAATCTGGCCGGCAACGCCCCAAGGTATGAAGCCCTTGCCTTCCAGCCTCCCACCCATTACCTCAAACACGAGGCAGCCTTACCATCTGGGCACAAACCGCAAAAGACACAGGCCGCACGCAGCGCTGGCTCCGATGGGAGTGCAAGTCATCGGCGCAGCGGACGAGTGATGCGGACTTCGGGGCGGTAAATGATGCGCACGAGCAGATCGCCACGACCACCGCGCGGTTTAGGCAATCCTTCGCCCGGAAGGCGCAGGACTTGGCCGCGTGCCACGCCGCGCGGGATTTGAACGCGAAGCATTGTGCCCGTAACTCCCGGAATCATTTCCATTCCGCCTTGGGCTGCCCGTTCGGGCTTGATCCTCAAATCACAGCGCAAATCCGAACCGCGCACCTTGAACCGGAAGCTTGGCAACGCGCGCGCGCGGAGTTGGACAAAGCCCCCGGCAAACGGCCCGGTGCGTGACAACCGGAAGCGCGCACCCGGCGCAGTCTCGGGCGGAACAACGAACTGGTAAATCTCCGGCCCGTGCGGATTGGCGGGGTCGTTGACGCGCACCTCCCGCTCCGTGCCGCGGAGGAAATCTTCGATCCGCAGATTCACATCCTGGAAAATGTTCCGCTGTATCTTTCCGGCGCGCAGTGGAGGCGCGGACTTTTTGCCGGCGTCGAGTTCGCGGTCGTAGGCGAGTCGTCGCGTCGGATCGCTGAGGATTTCATGGGCCGCGTTCAGCTTTTGAGTGCCCGCCACCGCCTCGGGTGATCCGGGATTTAGATCAGGATGCTGCTGCTTGGCCAGCAGTCGGTAAGCGGCACGAATCTGCGCGAGGGTGCAGCCGCGGTCGAGGCCGAGCGTGGCGTAATGATTGATTTCAGTGCGTTCCAATTCCCGACCTTACCACGCGAAATTTGCATCGCCAGCTTCATTGCACCCGGTAATTGCATCCGGCGCTGAATCTTTTCATGCTGCCGCCATGAAATCCGCTTCTGCATTCGCCGCCGTGGCAGCACCCGGGTGCCGCATAAGCAACGTAAAGAAGCGGCCTTGAGGAAGGAACGGCTGAACAGGTGGCCTTCGCCACACACAGGCCGGGCGGCGACGGAGAAGGCCGTTACGCTCAGGCGACAGCGGGCGGCGGGGTTTCGGCGGGCGGCAGCAAGGCGGCGTTTTTAAGCAAGCGGCAGAATTCTTTTTTGCTCACCCGGTGATGGGTTCCTTTTTTGGCGGTGAGCGTGATGGTGGACTTGTATTCCACTTCCAATCGCTCCAAGCGCACGATGCGAAGATATTCTTCGCCCTGTTGCCAGATTTGGCCTTGCCGCAGCTTGATCGTCATCGCCATACGAATTGGGTGCAACCAGTGGCCGCACTAGGGTTGGTGGAAATCCGTCTCTCCTGATTTTCACCTCCGGAGAGACAGTCAGTAGCGGACGGTTACTTCTTCCTGGCGGCGGTCGCCTTGGCATCCAATGCCTGTTTCTTCTTCTGGTCGGCGCTGCTGGCCTTGGACTGTTTCTGGGTGGACTTCTTCTGGTTAGACTTCGGGGATTTATCGCCCATAATTGTACTTTTCCTCTGTGAATTGACTCACCTGCGGCATAATAGTTTCTCCGAAGGCAGGAACAATATGGTTGCCGGGTCGGTCATTGTAAATGATTGATGGCTGCGAAATCATTTGGCGGGCGCGGTGCCCGATACCCGAAAGATTGTTGCCGATAGTTGTTGCTATCCCACCAGAACCCGTCAAGATGGGCTTGTCTGTTAGATAGCTTGTCTCTTCCACGGCATGGTAAATCCTCAGGTGAACTTGGTTCAGTGATGATTTGAAACCCGGCGTTCGGGAACAGTCTGGTAAGCGCAGTGTTAGTCTGGACAGTAAAACATCACATGAGTAATAAATTGTTTGTGGGAAATCTTTCCTTCAACACCACTGAAAACGACCTGAACGACGCGTTTGCCGCGTTTGGCACGGTTACCGAAACCAACCTGATGATGGATCGCATGACCAATCGCCCCCGCGGCTTTGGTTTCGTGACCATGAGTTCCGCCGATGAGGCGCAGAAAGCCATTGCCGGTTTGAACGGCAAGGAAATTGACGGGCGCGCCCTCACAGTCAACGTTGCCAAGCCCCGCGAAGAGCGTACGGGCGGTGGCGGTGGCGGTGGCGGTCGTCGTGAATACGGCGGCGGCGGCGGCGGCGGCGGTGGTGGTCGCGGCCGCTACTAAGCCATTTGGGATTTCATGGCGGGGTTCGGCTTCAAACCGGGCCCCGCCTTTTTGTTTGGCGATATCTGATTTACCCGTCCGCCAAAGTCGCCTCCATCCCAGACATATTTGCCAACCAGTCCATGAAAGAAGAACACATTGAAGTCGAAGGTCGCGTTACAACCGTGCTGCCCGGGACGATGTTCCGGGTCGAACTGACGAACAAACACCTCGTCCTCGCCACCATTTGCGGCAAGATGCGCAAACGCTGGGTGCGCCTCACGGTCGGCGACCGCGTGAAAATGGAGATGTCGCCTTACGATTTGAACAAGGCACGCATCACGTGGCGGCTGAAATAGAACTTTTTGCACGCCTGCTCCGTCCGTAACCCTTCGCCTTAGTGCGGGTCAAACCGCCCCCCAATCCTACCCTTTTCACCCATGCCTTTTCGCACCCTCGGTCTTGATTCAAAAATTTTACAAGCGGTCCAGGAAGCCGGTTACACGGAGCCCACGCCCATCCAGACGGCGGCCATTCCGCCGATCCTTGCGGGCCATGACTTGATCGGCATCGCCCAGACCGGCACCGGCAAGACAGCGGCGTTCACGTTGCCCATCTTGACCAAGCTGGCGGCGGTAATTGGCGCTGGCGGCCAGCGCGGCACGCGGGCCCTGGTGCTGGCGCCGACCCGCGAACTCGTCCTGCAGATTGAGGAGAACGTCCGCAGCTACGGCAAACATCTGCCCTTGCGTGTGGCCACGGTCTTCGGCGGTGTGGGCGAACATCCGCAGATCAATGCGCTCCGGGCGGGCACGCATCTGATCATCGCCTGCCCCGGACGCCTGCTCGACTTGATGGGCCGCCGCTGCGCCGACTTCTCCGGGCTGCAATACCTGGTGCTCGACGAAGCCGACCGGATGCTGGACATGGGGTTTCTGCCCTCCATCCGGCAGATCGTGCGGCAACTCCCGCCGAAACGGCAGACGCTGCTTTTCTCCGCCACCCTCTCGAAGGAAATTGAAGTGCTCACGCATGAGTTTCAGCGCGCCCCCAAGCTCGTGCAAATTGGCCGCCGCGCGAACCCGGCCGAAACCGTGACGCAGCTCGTCTATGAAGTGCCGAAACATCTCAAGCCAGCGCTCCTGGTGCATTTGCTGCGCGACCCCGGCATGAACATGGTGCTCGTCTTCTCCCGCATGAAACACAGCGCCGATCGTATCGCGCGCAATCTCGAGCAAAAGGGCATCCGCACCGCCACTCTGCATTCCAACCGTTCGCAAAACCAGCGGCTGCGGGCGTTGAAAGATTTCAAATCCAGCGCCGTGCGCGTGTTGGTGGCCACGGATATTGCCGCGCGCGGCATTGACGTGGACGGCATTTCGCACGTGGTGAACTACGATTTCCCGATGCACGCGGAGGATTACGTTCACCGCATCGGACGCACGGGCCGCGCCCACGCCGTCGGCGATGCCATCAGCTTTGTCACACCGGAGGATCACGGCGAACTGCGGGCACTGGAGCGATTCATCGGTCGCGGCATCGTGCGGAAAAAGGCGGAAGGATTCAATTACGCTGCCGCCGCCCAACCCTCAGATTTTGCCCCTCCGCAACGCCATCCGCAGCGGGCGCACGCCTCGTCATCCCGTCCCCAGCCCGCACCGGGCGGCGGCGGAGCATCGCACAGCGGGCAACGCAGTTCCGGCGCCCGATCCCACGGCAATCGCAGTTTCCGCCCGCGCTGAGCGTAAGGGCGGGGTAGGGTCATTGCGCTGCAATGGCCACCGGCCCCGTAAAGGGGTGTGGCCCCACGGGGCTTTGCGCCTGTGCAGGGCCGGAACCCTTTCGAGGGATTGCAGTCTCCCGCAAAGTCGTTGCGGCGCTGGCCGTCGCAGCGCGACAACCCTACCGAAGTTAGAAGCGTCGCCCTGAACGCGACCCA
>CAYHFK010000306.1:0-5964 GCA_964355895.1 uncultured Bifidobacterium sp.
TGTATAATTTGTTTCCGCTGCTGGCCGGGCCGTTTGGACGTTGGGGTGAACATTTCTCCCGCGCGGTGGCGATGGGCTTCAACTGGGTGTACGTGAACCCGGTTCAAAAACTCGGCGCGTCCCGCAGCCTGTATTCCATTGCGGATTATTTCCAACTGAACCCGGCGTTTCTGGATCCCGCGAACCCGGCATCCGCCGAGGAGCAATGCCGGCAAATGGCCCAGCAAGGTCGGGCCGCTGGCTTGCAGCTCATGACCGATCTGGTCATCAACCACTCCGCCTACGACTCGCCGCTCACCCGGGAACATCCGGAGTGGTTCGAGCGCGAAGCCGACGGGCGCATCACCAACGCCTTCTGTCAGCACGGCAACGAACGGGTGGTGTGGACGGACCTGGCGCAGTTTGATCATGAGCACACCCGCGACAAGGAAGGGTTGTATCGTTACTGCCTGCGCGTGGTGGAACATTTGATCGCGCTCGGCTTCACGGGCTTTCGTTGCGACGCGGCGTACCAAGTGCCGTCGGCGTTCTGGCAACGACTCATCCGCGAAGTGAAGGCGCGGCATCCCAACGCGTGCTTTGTCGCCGAAACGCTGGGCTGCTCGATTGATGAGACGCGCGCCACGGCCCAGGCCGGGTTTGATTACGTGTTCAACAGTTCCAAGTGGTGGGACCTGCAGAGCTGGTGGTTGATCGAACAATACAACCTGATCCGCGAGACCGCGCCTTCGATCAGTTTCCCCGAAAGCCACGACACGCCGCGGCTGGCCGAGGAGTTCAACGGCAACCTCGATGCCCTGAAACAACGCTATCTGTTCTCCGCCCTGTTCTCGGCGGGGGTGATGATGCCGATGGGGTTTGAATACGGTTTCCGCAAACCGCTGCACGTCGTCCACACCACGCCCAACGACTGGCAGCTCAACGGGGTGGATCTCACGCCGTTCATCACCCAGGTCAACGCCATCAAGCAACGCTTCCCCGTCTTCCGCGAGGAAAGCCCGGTGAACATTCTCCCCGGCAACAATCCGAACATCCTGCTCATGTGGAAAGCGTCCGCGCAGCACAAGGACGAGGCGTTGCTGATTCTGAACAAGGACCCGTGGGCGCATCAGGAGTTTCACACGGAGACCTTCCGGCATTTCGTCCAGGCCGGCGCGCCGTTGAAGGATGTTTCCCCGGAGCATCCCATGGATTACATCCCCGAGCCGTTCCATTACTCGCTACGACCGGGACAAGGCATCGTGCTGGTGACGCAGCGAAGTTGATGGGGGCCGAGACGGCGAAAGTTTAGCGCCGGTTTGAAAACTCCACCCTCGGTCGTGGCCGCCGACATTAAGAGGCTCTGGCTTGACTGCAAAGACCGAGAGATTGGAGCTTAGACATGAACCTATAGGTAGGGCGCGTCACTCCGTGCGCGCCGTTCTTGGCCAGCAATGTCGGCGCGCACGGAGTGACGCGCCCCACCAACTCACGCGGTTCATGGCTGCAGGTTTGAAATTTACTCCTGCGGATAAACCAGCACCCGGTCATGCACCACTACGGCGAGGTCGTTCTTGCCGTCGCCGTTGAGATCGGCCACGAGCGCTTCGCGCGGTTCGGCTATTTCGCCACCCCGGCCGCGAAAGGTTTTCTGCTCGAACACCTGCCAGCGATCCGCCGGGACGAGTTTGTGGTTGGCGTCGAAAATCACGAGATCAAGATGGTTCTTGGCGGTTTCCATGAACACGAGGTCCTTGCGCCCGTCATGGTCGAGATCGCCAGAGACCACGTCGTTGAGGTAGCCGTCCTTGATCGGCGTTTCGTAGCCGTCAAGCGTCGTGAATTCCCAGACGTCGCCCGTGAGCGGCAACCACGCGACGGAATTGAGGCCGAGAAACGCCACGCTGTTCGCCCCGCGGCCACCCCACGCCACGGGCTGCAAACGGCTGAACTCTGAAACTGGCAGCGGCAGATTGCGCACCACCTGCCACACGCCCGCCGTGTCGCGCTCGCACAACGTCAACGCCTTGCGCTCCGCATCCAGCAGAAACAGCGATGGAATGGCGTTCGTGCCGCGCGCCACGGCGGTGGTGCCGATCAGGCGCGAATTGCTGGCCGCGCCGTTGATCTGATCCTTCACCTGAAAAACCCAACCGGGTTTGTTGGTGGAATTCGACGACGACGCTTCCGGCTTCAGCACCACGGCGCGGAGAAAATTCTTCTGGGTCATCAGCAACTCCGTTTTGCCATCGCCGTCCACGTCCGCCACGCTCAACCACGGTTGCTCCACCACACCGCCGGGCGGAGCGACGTCCAACTCCTCAAATACTTTTCCCGCCCCCTGGAGCAGCACTTTGACTTTTTCGTACGGCACGAGCGCGACCAGGTCCACCCGCCCGTCCTGGTTCACGTCGTGAAAGAGCAAGGTCGTCGGATTTGATTTGAAATCCTTGTTTAATTTCTGGGTGGTCGTCTTGCCATCGGCCGTGCGCGTGACAAGCGAGCGACCTTCGCTGGCATCGAGCACGATCACCGCCAGCGTCGGCTTCGCGTTCGCTTGCAAAGCGCCGACCGCCAGCACGAGCGGTTTGCCGTCGAACGAAATCAATTCCGGAAACGGCAGCCGCCCCTTCTCGTCGAAGCGGGTCACGCCGACCTGCTTTTCGTCCGCGCTCAACAGAAAAATCTCCGGCTTGCCATCGCCGTCCCAATCGGCCACGGCGATGTCGCTCACTCCCGCCAGCGTGGGATAGGCGCGCGGCGCAGCCAGCGAACCGTCCGGCTTTTGGAGGTAGATCGAGAGTTGGCCGCGTTCCGGTTCGGCCACGAGCAAATCGGTGCGGCCATCACCGTTCACGTCCGCCCATTGCGAACCACGCTTCGCCTTGTCGGTCTTGCCGAGCGGCAGGACTTGGAATTGGCCCTGCTTGAATTCCCCCGAAAGCGTCTCCGCCGGCTTGCGAGTGAATTGGGAGATCTGTGCGCGCCCGGAATTGGCGGCCACCGTCACGATGAACGTCTGCTTGCCCGCTTCGAGATTGTCGCCCCAATAGGAATGGATGGGAGGCAACTTGAAATAAACTTCCGGCCCGAGTTGCCCATCGGCGTTTTGCAGCCGGAAGCGGAACGGCGTGGCGCTGTCGAAATTAACCAGCAGCAAATCCTGGCGCCCGTCGCCGTCAATATCGAGGACTTGCACCGATTTCGCGGCGGCGGCGATGGGGATTTTTTCCGCCTCGCCCAGGGTGTGATCCTCCTTTTGCGGGATCAGATAAAAGTGGTTCTCCGCAAGCAACACCAGATCGGTGCGTCCGTCGCCGTTCAGATCGCCGGAGGTCAGGCCATTCGCGTCGAGCAGGCCGTCTTCGATGGGCCAGCGCTTCGGCGCGCTCCAGCCGTTCGTGCCCTGGTTGTAAATGACAATCAACTCCTTGGGGTCGCCGTAGTAGGCGATGTCCGGCTTGCCGTCGCCATTCAAGTCCGTGACCACCATCGCGCCGATGCGTTTCTCCGAGGCGATGGACTCAATCCGAAAGCGCGCGTCGGGCGGCAGTTCATTCTGCTCGCGCTTCGTCGCGGGCTTTTTCAATGCGGCGGGGTTGGTCTGGCCGGTTTGGTTGTAAAGCAGATTGATTCTGGAGCGGGCGTTGTTGACGACGATGAGATCGTTCAACCCGTCGCCGTCCAAATCTGCGGCGTGCAACAGACCGATCTGGCTGTCAATCGGGAAAATCTCCGGGCCGGTGAAACCAAAACGATTGGTGGCAACGTCAGCGGAAGCGGAGTGGGTCAACCACGCCAGCGCGAAGAGGGTTGCTCGCCCCGAAGCGGCAAGCTGGGACAACTTCCATCCCCCGCCGACCAGAGGAAAGGGCGGCGGGCCGGAAGGTGAGAGCAGGTTTTTCGTGTTCATTGAACGCGGCGAAAACTGCCAGCGCGTCCACGGTCTGGCGAGATTATTCGCGAAGGCCGGCGTTTCTCGGGACGCATCCGGGCACTGCTCCAAATTGCGGCAAGCGGGAGCGCGGCGTTTACGCCGCTTCAACGTCGGGAAGCCCAGCGGTTATTCGTTTCGGCTGGACTTACTCGGACCCTGAAGCGGCCTGAAGGCCGCGCGCCGGGGGTAGTGGGTGGATGCGCCTGGAATTCTCCCACGCTGCAATCAAACATTCCTTTGAGCGGGCCCTTCGGGTAACCTTCTGCACCGAGTTCAATGTCATGAAAACTGAGATTCCCGACGCCTTGAAAGCCGACGTGCCGCCAACCAAATGGGGAAAACTTCTCCTCGCGACGCCCGTGGTGATGACCGTCATCGCGACCTTGCTGGCCGGTCTGGCTTCGAGCGAAATGACCCGCGCCCAGTACGATCGGGCGTTCGCCGCCCAGTTGCAGTCCAAGGCCGGCGACCAATGGAGTTACTTCCAGGCCAAACGCCTCCGGGGGGTGATGCAGCGCAACACCCTGGATTTGCTCCGAAGCACGACGATGGTGCGACCGCTCGACGAGGCCGCGCTCAAGCAATTCGGCGACCTCGCCCCCCAGACCATCGCCGCGCTGCAAACGGGTCAACTGCCTCCCTTGCCTCCGGCCACCCTGGATCCAAAGTTGAAAGCCGCACTGGAAGCGGTGGAAAATTCCCGACCGGAAAACGAAATTGCGCCCCGGCTCCTGGCTTTGACGGCCAAGGATTTGGATGAAGCGTTGAAAACTGCCCGCGACCGGGCCCAGGCGTTTGACCTCGCCCTGCAACCGGTAAATGAGGCCATGGATCGAATTGACAAATCCCTCGCGGCGGCACCTTCGAGCGACACGACCCGCGACTTCACTGCCGCGCGCCTGCGTGGCACCGCCGCCCGGTACGATGCGGAGGCGCGACTGAATCAAGCCGTGGCGAATGTATTGGAACTGCAAGTCCGCTTGAACAACCTCGCCGCGGAACGACATCACCGGCGCAGCGGATGGTTCTTCTTCGGCATGCTGGCGGCGCAGGCGGCCGTGATCATTGCGACGTTCGCCATTGCCGCCCGGCAACGCAACCTGCTCTGGTCGCTGGCGGCCATCGCCGGCCTGGGGGCGATTGCTTTCGCCATTTACGTTTACGTGCGCATGTAGGCAAGGAACGCGGCGGGCGCGTCACCCGATGCGACCGGGCTTTGGGGGTTTGCCGCGCTCCAACGTCTCGTCCTCCCACGACGCGGGATCATCCAGCGATTCGAGATGCGTGAACGCGACGGCATCGGGCAACGCGCGGCGAATGTCGCCTTCAATGCGCTCGAGCAGTTCGTGACCGCGTTGCACCGTCCATTCGCCCGGCACGAGGACGTGGACGGAGACAAATTTTTGCGCCCCCGCCTGCCGCGTGCGCAACGCGTGGAATTGCACGCCGCCCGCCGTGTAGCCATCCAGAACCTTTCGCACGGACGCCACATCCTCCACCCCCAAAGCCATGTCCATGAGTCCGCCAATGGAACGCCGCACGATGCCCACGCCCGTCCAGACGATGTTGGCCGCCACCAGCAACGCGACAATGGGATCAAGCCGTTGCCAGCCGGTGAGCGCAACCGCGCCCACGCCGAGCAGTACGCCCACGGAAGTCCACACATCAGTCAGCAAGTGACGCGCGTTGGCTTCGAGCGTGATCGAATTGTGCTTGCGGCCCGCCCGCAGAATCACCAGCGCGACGATCAGGTTGACGACCGAAGCCGCGACCGAGACGGCCAAACCCATCCCAAGTTCGTGCAACGGCTTCGGCGTTACCAATCGCATGACGGCCGCGACGGCAATACTGATGGCGGCCACCAGAATCAAGCTGCCTTCGACGCCGCTGGAAAAATACTCCGCCTTGCCATGCCCGTAGGCGTGGTCTTCGTCCGCCGGGCGCGCCGCCACCGTCAACATCGCCAGCGCCATGATGCCGCCGATGAGATTCACCACCGACTCGACCGCATCCGAAAGCAAGCCCACCGATCCGGTGATGAAGTACGC
>CAYHFK010000307.1:0-5961 GCA_964355895.1 uncultured Bifidobacterium sp.
TTGCCGGTGGCGTTGCCGGCGGCGTCCTTGAGCGTTTCCTTGCGCCGGATATCAATGCGCACGCTGGCGTAAAACTTCAGCGCCTTGCCGCCGGGCGTCGTCTCCGGATTGCCGAACATCACCCCGACCTTTTCGCGCAACTGGTTGGTGAAGATGCAGGTGGTCTTGGATTTGGCCAGGATGGCCGTCAGCTTGCGCAACGCCTGGCTCATCAGTCGTGCCTGCATGCCCATCGTGGCCATGCCCATCTCGCCTTCAAGCTCCGCCTTGGGCACGAGCGCGGCAACGGAATCAATCACGATCACGTCCAGCGCGTTCGAGCGCGCGAGGGTTTCGCAAATGGTCAACGCTTCTTCCCCGCTGTCCGGCTGGGACACCAGCAAATCGTCGAGATTGACGCCGAGCTTCTTCGCGTAGCCCGGATCCAGCGCGTGTTCGGCGTCAATGAACGCCGCCAACCCGCCGTCTTTTTGCGCATTCGCGATGACGTGGAGCATCAGGGTGGTCTTGCCGGAAGATTCCGGGCCGAAAATTTCGATCACGCGGCCGCGCGGCACGCCGCCGACACCGAGCGCGAGGTCCACGGCCAGCGCGCCGGTGGGGATGACCTGGATCTTCGTCTGCGCACGCGCGTCGCCGAGACGCATAATGGCCCCATCCCCGTAGGCTTTGGTGATGGAGGAAATGGCGGCTTCGAGTTCCCGCTCGCGGGCGGCGGCGTGCTTGGCGGCCTCAGTGGGCTTCGTTTCAGCGACGGATTTGTCGGCGACTTTGGGTGGCATAAATAATAATCGGGTAAAATGTTTCCGGCAGTTGTTTGACTGGCGGCGACGTTAGCGAAGGCGGGCGGCTGAGTCAACGGCGCGTCCTTTGGACACCATAATTTCCGCTTGACACCAGGGGCTATGAAGGCAAGATCGCATTATCTCCTAGCAAAACTAGGTTTCAGAAACGAAAAAAACCAGAACCGAAACAAAGTAACATTATGCGTAAAATTCAATCCTCCCTAAAATTAATTGTCGGCGCGCTGGCCTTCGCGGCGGTTGTGGCGCTGCCCGTCTCCACCCGGGCCGAGACTCTCTCCTTCAATGTTGTGAGCGGCAGCAGCAGTTTGACCCTCTCTGGTCAGGCGTTCGGTCTGGTCTATGCCGGGCAAGGCGGGAATCCTGCGACGCTCGTGGACTCTTGGGGCGGCACGATCGCGGCTGACCTGACCGCCGGAGTTATTACCTTCACGGGTGGCGGCGGCATTACCGCCCTTCTTAACCCGCTCACCCCGTTCACCACCAACCCTTACCCGCCCGCTGGCGGAACCGACAATTACGGGGTAATCGCGCAAGGTATTGTCACGGGCTTTGGCTTCGCCATCATTGAAGGGGCGTATCGTGATTTGACGCTCGACATTACGGCCGGTACCGCCACCGACGGCGCAGCTCCCGCCGGGATGACGCTCGGCTTTGTGGGGGCCAGCAAGCTCGACTACGGCATCATGTTAAATGGCAACCCGTTTCAGGGCGCCACCTCCACGCTTAACGGAAGCGGCGCGAATACCTCGGCATCCCTCGTTTCATTTGACGGAACTACCTTGTCGCTGCCCGTGACGTTTCTGACAACCGGCTCAAACCGCAGCGAGAGTTGGACGGGCACGATCGTGGCCGTTGTCCCTGAACCCTCTTCGCTGGCGTTGCTTGGCGTTGGCCTCTTGGGGTTGGCGGGTGTGCAGTTCCATCGCTCCCGGCGCAGCCTTTGAGCCTTTGGCGGAATCTTCACGCACCATTCCATCGAAATCCTGATTTCACGAGGAGGCCGATTCAAACGAGTCGGCCTCCTTTCTTTATTTGACAACCTAAAATATTTATCCGAAATTCTGGCAGTAACTAATTCTCTGACGTAAAAATATGAACTCCCACTCAATTAACTCCCATCCTTTACGCTCGGCAGGTGTGGCATGGGTCGCGGTACTGACCGGCACAATCGCACTGGCGGCTACTTTGCAGGCGCAGAGCTATGACTTCGACGGTGGCACGGATACCGGCTGGCTGAAGTCCACGGTCCACCCGTCCACAATCACGTTCCCATCGGATGCCCTTGGCGGTAACGCGTATCGCTTGCAGGGAACGCCCATGTCTTCCGGTTCCGACACTAACGCGCGCGTGTTCAGTATCCTGACGAACCGCGTGTACACCAACTTCTACGCCGCCGTGGATGTGGTGGCTTGGAATACCAACCAGGACAGCGACATGGTCATCGGCCTCATTGCCCGGGTTAATGGCAACGACGCGCTCCCGCCCACCAGTTTTGAATACTCTCCCATCCCCCTTAATCCCGACGTGCCCAACGGCCTCACCTTCAATGTCCGGTTGCATAACAAAAGGTCTTACACGGGTCCCGGTAACACCGGGCCATTGGGCGCGGCTGATCAGATGAGCACATGGTCCATCAACAATGATATCTATAGCGACAACAAACTTACGCTTGGGGGGACGGTGGCCGTAACGCAAACGGGCTTCCGGTGGGTGCCGGGCCGGGCCTATCGGCTCGTGTTGAGCAGCACGAACGCATTCAGTGCCTCGCCGGCGTTCTTCACGGCCAGCATTTATGATGTGAATGACCTGACCACGCCCTTGCTGAGCATGACGGGCGACGATAGCTATAACCAAGCCACGTTGTTAATTCCCCAGTACGGTTATGTGGGCGTCTTCGCTTACAAACTAAACCCGGCCGACTATGATCCGAACGTGGACGCTACTTTCGATAACTTTTACGTCGGTGAAACCGCGCCGGTGACCGCAGTCGTTGCGCCGGCGATCTCACACGGCAAGATTGGCGCCCCCCAAGTGATCAACCGCGTGCCGGTTTCGTTCAAGAACTTCCATCCGGTGGCCAGCGGCCTCACCTTTAACGCCACGACGCTGACGACCACCAACTCCATCAACCCGAGTGGGGTGAAACTTTACCTCAACGGCGCGGATGTGTCCGCCGGCTTGGTCATTACCGGCCCGGCCACGAACGCCAGCGTCTCCTACGCCGGCCTCGGATCGAACGTCATTTACAACGCGCGCATTGTGCTGCAAGACGCCTTGGGCCGAAGCACGACGAACGAGTGGACGTTCGATACGTTCAGTGATCCGTATCTGGCCTCCTCGGCGGTCAAGGTCATTGAGGCGGAGGACTACGACTTCAATGACGGACAGTTCATCGCCAATCCCCTCGCTTCGGGTTATGCCGGCTACGATCCGATCAATGACACTGGTACACTAATCAATTCTGGCGTCGGTTACGTTGATCAATTCGGATCGAATGCAAAGTTGGGCGGCGTGGACGTTTTCGATTACGACAACGGGCCTAATTTCCCATACGCTCAATACCGCCACTCCGATCCGGTCGGCACTCAGCAGGGCAACTTCGGTGCCTTTGTGTTCGGCGACACCGCCGCCGTCATCGGATACAGTCAGAGCTACGACACGCAGCGGAACAAGTATTCCAGCCTCGCCCTTCAGGAGTACATCGTGAATCGGACGGAGGGTGGTGAATGGCTGAACTACACCCGCGTCTTCGATGGCAGCAAGACTTACAACGCCTATCTGCGGGCGGGGGCCGGCTTGGCGCAACCGGTGCGGCTCGATCAAATTGCCGCCGGACCCGCCACCAACGCGCTAGGCTGGTTCAATGTGCCCAGCACCTTCTACGTCAATAATTACCGCTATGTCCCGCTGGTCACCGCCAATGGCGACCTTGCGACGGTCAACCTTAGCGGAACGAACACCCTCCGGCTGACCTTTGACAGCCTGCAAAATGAGGCCACGAAATTTGGGCTTTCGATGAACTATGTGGTCCTCGTGCCGGCGGCGCCGGCGGCGCCGAAACTTTATTCCTCCGCGACGGTCAGCGGCACCTATCTCGAGGAAACGGGCGCGGTGGTGAACACGACCAACAAAACGATCACCGTGCCGCTCAGCGGGGCGACCCGTTTCTATCGGATCGCCTTTACCAGCCAGCTCACGATCAGCGGTCTGACCTTATCAGGCTCGAACGTGGTGCTGACGTACCAGTAAGCTCGTCGGGCAGATTCCAAGGAACGGCTGATCGCCTGGGGCGATCAGCCGTTTCCGTTGGTGGAAGGAGCTTTGGGTTCGACGGAGAGGCAGCGCCGGGTTCTCGGAACGCCGCGTACAAGCGGCAGGGCGAGAGTGCTCGCCGGTTGCTGCCGGATGAATCCAGCGTTCCGAGGGCAGTGTCAGGATACGCCCCGGTTTCGTGGGCGGCCCACGCGGAGCTTGACGGGTTTGCCCCCGGCGACGCAAAGTTCCCGCACAATCAAAATGAAACCTTCCGCTAACCAGATTCTATGAAACCGAGCAACGCAGTAACAACGAAATGGCCAACGCTGGTGCTCGTCCTCGCGATGCTGATCGCGCTCCCGGCCTTCTCTCCTGCGTCGTCGTCGCTCCCGACGCGGAACGCAGACGAGGATGTCAAAAGCCCCAGCGTGCGCGCGCGGTCCGGATTGATACCGGACGGCAAACTGTTGTTCAACGGTTGGGGGATTACGCCGGCGGGCGAACACCTGGCCATTAGTGACATGGCGCTGACGTTCGTGGTTTCACCCGACCGGAAAATGCTTCTCGCCGTCAGCGCCGGATACAACGACCCGGGCCTCACCTTGTTTGAGTTTGCGGGCCGGCGCGTGACCCAGTTCCTGCCGCTGCCGAAGGTCTGGAATGGCCTCGCATTCAGCAAGGATGGCGGCCGCATTTTTGTGGCGGGCGGAGATTCGGGTTTGATCCACGTTTTCAATTACGCCGATGGCAAGGCGACGCCCGCTGAGCCGGTCAAACCCGCACCGGACGCGGCGGGCACGGTGCTGGGATCCATTGCCGTTCATCCCACGACCGGCCGGCTCTACGTCTGCAATGAGGGCAATCACGAAGTCTGGGTGCTCCACCCCGACACGCTCGCGCTCGAAGCAAAAATCCCCGCCGGCCAGCATCCGCATTCCTGCGTCATGGGGGCGGACCAGCAGCATCTCTACGTGAGCAACTGGGGCAGCCGCAGCGTCAGCCTGGTGGATACCGAGGCCAACCGCCGCGTGCGCGATTTCACGGTCGGCCTGCGCCCGAACGACATGACGCTCGCGCCGGACGGACGGTTGTTCGTGGCGTGCTCGGGCGACAACACGGTACACGTTATTCAGACGCGGACGTTGGAAGAAGAGGCGGTGCCCGCCAGTCCCGCGCGCCGGCTGTGGGACAAAACGCGCGAGATCATCTCGACTTCGCTCTACCCGCAATCGCCGGAAGGCAGCACGCCCGACGCCGTCGCCGTATCGGCGGACGGCCAGACGCTTTTCATCGCCAACGCCGACAACAACAGCGTGATGGTGGTGGACGTTTCCAATCCCAACACCTCGGTCGTCAATGGCTTCATCCCGGTGGGCTGGTATCCAACGGCCGTGGTCGTCAGCCCGGACGATCAGACCTTGTTCGTGGCCAACGGCAAGGGCCTGAGTTCCCGCGCCAATTTTCCGCCCCAGCGGGCCGAGCCGCGGAAGCTGCACAAACCACCGCCGTTTGATCACATCGGCCGGACGTTGCAAGGCGCGCTTTCCATTATCGCCCGGCCCGACGCGGCGCAAATGGCGGCTTACACCGAGCAGGTCCGTCGCAATTCACCGTACACTCCCGAAACCATGCGGCGCGTGGGGATGAAGAGCAACAGTGTGATACCCGATGAGGTCGGCCAGCCATGCCCGATCAAATACGTGCTCTACATCATCAAGGAGAACCGCACTTACGACCAGATCTTGGGCGCGTTCAAGGACGCCAAAGGCCGGCCGGCCGGCAATGGCGATCCGAATCTGGTGATGTTCGGCGAGGACGTGACTCCGAATCAGCATCAACTCGCCCGTGACTACGTGTTGCTCGATAATCTGTATTGCAATGGCGAAGTGAGCGTGGACGG
>CAYHFK010000308.1:0-5916 GCA_964355895.1 uncultured Bifidobacterium sp.
GCGATTCGTGCGTTTGCGCGGCAAGTCGCCGTCCGCACGCGCCAAGCTGATCATTGAGAACTGCGCCCATCCCGACTATCAACCGATTCTGCGCGACTACGTGAAGCGCGGGGGCAACGGACATTCCGTACAGAGCCTGGGCGCGGTTTTCGGAATGCACCTGAGTTACGATGAAACGGGCGACATGCGCAACGTCAAGTGGGCGAATTTCAAATAACTGAGGCCGTTTCAAAACCCCGTAGCCGCCGACGTGAGTCGGTTCAAAGGTTTTGGAAATTAGAGCGGACTCACGTCCGCTGCTACCGTTCTGAAAGAAGCTCAACTGCCTAACTTTAGTCGCTGACCGTCCCCTCCCAATCCCGCCCGGTGCGGCACTGGAGGCCAACGTCCTGGTAAAAGATGATCTCGCCGAGCGGGCGGCAGCCGTGACCCCTGGCGCTGGCAAACCGAGGTTCCAGCACGAGCGAACTCCGCTGCGGTAAAGCGCGGGCCACGCTTAAATATCTTTTTCCCCAACGCTGCACCGCTATACTGGCCGCGATGTTCAAGACGCAAGATTTGCATGTCCGCGAAATCGTCCGGCTTTCTTCGCCGCGCGCGGTGAAGGATTTATTTCCGGCCAGCCCCGAAGCCATCACCACCGTCGCCCAAAGCCGCGAGCGCATTATCCGCATCCTGCGGCAAACGGATCCCCGCCTGCTGGTGGTCGTCGGACCCTGCTCGATCCACGACGAGCGCGGCGCGTTGGAATACGCCAGCCGCCTCAACCGGTTGCGCCAGGAACTTGCCGACCGCCTGGAAATCGTGATGCGCGTCTATTTCGAAAAACCGCGGACGACCATCGGCTGGAAAGGTTTGATCAACGACCCGCATCTCGACGGCACGCAGGACATTGAAGCCGGGTTGAAAATCGCCCGCCGAATGCTGGTGCAGATCACCAGCCTGGGCCTGCCGGCGGCGACGGAATTTCTCGATCCCATCGTGCCGCAATATATCGCCGACCTCGTTTCCTGGGCCGCCATCGGCGCGCGCACGACGGAGTCGCAAACGCATCGCGAAATGGCCAGCGGCCTTTCGATGCCGGTGGGCTTCAAGAATGCGACGGATGGCAGCTTGCAGATCGCCATTGATGCGATGGGGGCCGCGCGGAGTCCGCACAGTTTTCTGGGCATTGACGCCGATGGCGCCACGAGCATCGTGCGCACAACCGGCAACATTGACGGCCATGTCGTGTTGCGCGGCGGCCGCGCCCGCACGAACTACGACGCCGACAGCATCCGCGACGCCGAAGCCACGCTCAAGAAATCCAATCTGCCACCCGTGATGATGGTGGATTGCAGCCACGCCAACTCCGAGAAACAGCACGCGCGCCAGGAGGATGTCTGGCGCAGTGTGATCGAGCAACGCGCCGGTGGCACGCGCTCCGTCATCGGCATGATGGTCGAGAGCCATCTGCACGAGGGCAACCAACCGTTCCCCCGTCCGGCCAGCGAACTGCAATATGGCGTCTCCATCACCGACGCGTGCCTCAACTGGGAAACCACCGAGCGGATGTTGCGCTGGGGTTACCAGTCCCTCGCGAACGCCAAATGAAAGACGACGCGCTGGCCGGGCGTCTGAAGGCCGCCGTCGAGTTGCTGGAAAAGGTTGCGGGCAATCGCGCGCTGCTTGCGGGGTTATCGGTCGAGGAGCGCACGCGCCTGCTCAAGGCCGCGGGCGACATTTTCTCGCCCGATGTGAGCGAGCGCCGACGTTTGGTGAAGGCTAAAGTGCGTCAGCGCAAGGCCGACAAATTGCAGCGCGACCAGAGCAAGCTCAACCAGACGGGTATCCGCAAGCTGCGGCAAAAGCCCGTGTTCACGACGCCGAACGTGCTTCCGCCAATTGGCTTCGAGCAGCAGGAGGTCAAGGACAACCCCGAGTTTCGCGAAGTCGTCGAGCCGCAGAACTGCTACATCTGCAAGCGCGACTACACGACGATTCACCATTTCTACGACCAGCTTTGCCCGACGTGCGCGGAGTTGAATTTCCGCAAGCGCACCGAGTTGGCGGATTTGCGCGGGCGCGTGGCCCTGCTCACCGGCGGGCGGGTGAAGATTGGTTATCAAGCCGGCATCAAGCTGCTGCGGGCCGGTGCGCAGCTCATCGTCAGCACGCGTTTCCCGCGCGACTCGGCGTTGCGCTATGCCGCCGAGCCGGACTTCGCGGAGTGGGGGCATCGGCTGGAAATCTTCGGACTGGATTTGCGGCATACGCCGAGCGTGGAGGCATTTTGCCGGCACTTGCTCGCAACGCGGTCGCGGCTGGATTTCATCATCAACAACGCCTGCCAGACGGTGCGGCGGCCCCCGGATTTTTATCAGCACATGATGGCGGGCGAAAACGGTTCGCTCAACGCCATGCCCGAGCCCGCACGAAAGTTGCTGGGCGCCTACGAAGGCTTGCGCGGCTACCATCTGCTGCCGGAGGGCGACGCGACGGTGGCGACACGGCGCATGTCAGAGGTCGCGGGATTGACTCACGCAGCCGAGTTGTCGCAAATCCCGCTGTTGCCAGACGAACTCGTCGCGCAGCAGGATTTGTTTCCCGAGGGCCGGCTCGATCAGGATTTGCAGCAGGTGGATTTGCGCGAGCGCAACTCGTGGCGCTTGATGCTGGCGGAAGTGCCGGCCGTGGAGTTGCTGGAAGTGCAACTCGTGAACGCCATCGCACCCTTCCTCCTGAACGCACGACTGAAGCCGTTGCTGCTCCGCACGTCCGAACGTGACAAACACATCGTTAACGTCTCCGCCGTCGAGGGGCAATTCTACCGCAAGTTCAAGACGACGCGCCATCCGCACACGAACATGGCCAAGGCCGCGCTCAACATGATGACCCGCACCTCGGCGGCAGATTATCACGCGGACGGTATCCACATGAACAGCGTGGACACAGGCTGGGTGACGGACGAAGACCCGGTGACGATCGCGGCACGCAAGGTCCGGGAACATCGTTTTCATCCGCCGCTGGACATCGTGGACGGCGCGGCCCGCATCGTGGACCCGATCATCGCCGGTCTAAACACTGGCGAGCATGTCTGGGGCAAGTTCCTCAAGGATTACCGGCCGACGGATTGGTAAAAGTGGGCGCGGGCCTGGACGAGCGGCTGCCTCGCCCAACCAATAAAATTCCCTGTTACGCCAGCTTCGTTTTGATAGATTGCGCCGTAACGGATCGAAAAACTCCATGAGCAAACTCCTGTTGATTGATGACGAAGCGGACGTGCAATACTCGTTCCGTCGGATTTTCGACTCGCCCGAAGTCGAATTGTCCACGGCGTCGAGCGGGGAGGAAGGGCTGGCCCTGATCCCCAAACTCAAGCCCGACCTCGTCCTCATGGACATCCGCATGGGCGGCATCAATGGCCTCGAAACGCTCCGGCGCATCCGGCAACTGGACACCAAGCTGCTCGTCATCCTGATGACGGCCTACGGCACAACGGCGACGGCGATTGAGGCGATGAAGCTGGGGGCGTACGATTATTTGCTCAAGCCCTTCGACGTGCCGAAGCTCAAGGAGATCGTCGCCAACGCGCTGAAAGCGGCGCGCGACATGAAACAAGTCGTGTCGTATCAACCGCTGCTCGAATCGGAGGATTACGAACTGGGGATCGTCGGCCGCAGCGAGGCGATGCAACAGGTCTTCAAGCTCCTCGGCCAGGTCGCCGCTTCGGATGCCACGACCCTGGTTACCGGCGAGAGCGGCACGGGCAAGGAACTGGTCGCGCGCGCGATCTATCATCACAGCCACCGCGCCGCGCAGCCGTTTCTGGCGGTGAACTGCGCGGCCATCCCGGAGCAATTGCTGGAAAGCGAACTCTTCGGGCACGAACGCGGGGCGTTTACCGGCGCGACCGTGCAACGCATCGGCAAGTTTGAGCAATGCCACAAGGGCACCATCTTCCTCGACGAAATCGGCGACATGACGCCGCCCACGCAGACGAAAATCTTGCGCGTGTTGCAGAGCGGCACGTTTGAACGCGTCGGCGGAAATCAAATGATCAAGGTGGACGTCCGGGTCGTTGCCGCGACGAACAAACCGCTGGAACAGGCGGTGGCCGCGCGGCAGTTCCGCGAGGATTTATTTTACCGGCTCAACGTGGTGCGGATTCATATCCCGCCGTTGCGCGAGCGGCGCGAGGACATTCCGTTGCTGGTGAATTATTTTCTGAAAACCATCGCGCGGGATCAGTCGCGGGCGCCCAAGGGCATCGCCGCCGCCGCCGTGAAGGCGCTGGAGAAATATCACTGGCCAGGCAACGTGCGCGAACTGGAAAACGTCATCCGCCGGGCGCACGTCATCGCCAAGAGCGAGGCGATTCTGCCCGCCGATCTGCCGGGCGAGATCACGGGCCAGGGTGGAACCGCCCGCGCCATTTCGACCACGCCCGGGGAAGTCGCCGCGACGGATGCGACGATGTTGGCGCGGCAATTGTTCCAAATCGCCCGCCGTGATCCGAAGCTGAAGGTTCTGCCCGCCGTCGAACGCGAGTTGGTCATTCAAGCGCTCAAGGAGACGGACAACAACCAGGTTCACGCGGCGAAGCTGCTCGGCATCACCCGCGCGACGTTGCGGAAACGGATTGAGAAGTTTGGAATTCAGCGGGAGATGAAGATCGAATAACAAGCTCCAAACACCAAGCTCCAACATCCAGAGAAGCTCCAAACTTCAAGCGCCAACCCCGCGAGCGCGTGACTCGATTTGGAGTTTGGTTCTTGGTATTTCTCTGGATGTTGGAGCTTGGAATTTGAAGTTTCTGCTGCTAATCCATTCGTGTGGCCGAACCCAGTCTGTTGCTGCTCATCCCAGCTTACAATGAGGAAGCGCGCATCGAACCGGTGCTGCGCGAGTTCGGGGCTTATTTCCGCGACCACTACCCCGGTCCGTTTCAACTCGTCGTCGTGCTCAACGGCTGTCGTGACAACACGCGCGGCGTGGTCGAACGCGTGGCGAAAGAATTCCCGGCCATCAGCTTGCTGGACTTTCCCGCGCCCATTGGCAAAGGCGGCGCGCTCATCGAGGGACTCAAACTTGCCTCGCAGGCCGAAGTCATCGGCTACGTGGACGCGGACGGAGCCTCACCGCCGCAAGCGTTTCACGCTTTGGTGAAGCGGTTGGGGGAAGCGGATTGCGTCATCGGTTCGCGCTGGTTGCCAGGGGCGGTGCTGCACCAGGCCCAACCGTGGCTGCGCCGGTTCACGAGCCGCAGCTTTCACCTTGTTGTCGAAGGGCTGTTCTGGATGCACATCAAGGACACGCAATGCCCTTGCAAGGTGATGCGGCGGGCGGCGGCGGAAAAAATCCACTCGACGCTGCAAATCGCCGACCTCGCCTTCGATGTGAACCTGCTTGTTTCGCTCAAGCGCGCCGGCTTCCGCATCCTGGAAGTGCCGACCGAGTGGACGGACAAGGTCGGTTCCAAGGTCACGTCGTCGTTGTTCCGCGCGTCGCTGACGATGTTCCTCTCTGTCGTGCGGGTGCGGTTGATCTACTCCCCGTTCTACAAATGGCTGGGGCCGCTGCGCCCGCTCGAAGCATGGCTTTACCGTAAACTCCGCGCGCCACAGCCTCGCCGCGACCCGAAGTAGGGTGGCCACAATTGTCCGCCGCTACTTTGCTGGCGCTCTGGCGCGGCTCTGCTAACTTGCGCCCGTTGTTTCCAACGCCAAAACCATGAATGCGGAAAAGTTGAGTGCTTTGCAGATTGACCGGTCACACAAGCGGCGTCCGACCGGGACGCTGTGGATCATTTTTACGGTCGTTATCGTGGCCACCCTGGGGGCGGTGTACTTCGCGCGCCCCAAGCCGGAGGATAACGTCCGCCGCTATAAAGCGGACGCGAGTACAGCGGCTGGTTCATCATCGGCGGTGTCGGCC
>CAYHFK010000309.1:0-5870 GCA_964355895.1 uncultured Bifidobacterium sp.
ATTGCCGGGGGCAGTGTGACCTTCACCGCCAAAGGAACCGGGCTTTACGGCGTGACGTATCAGTGGAAAACTAACGGCGTGAATCTGACCGGAGCCACCAACGCCACGCTGACACTGACCAATGTTCAAGCGGCGCAGCAAGCGTTGGACTACTCCATAACCGTGAGCAACGAGGTCGGCACCATCACCAGTCCCAACGCCAGGCTTTATCTGGTGACATCGCCCGTAATCCTTGCTCAAACTCCGATGCCCACCAACCAAATTGCCATCTACCAGGAAAACCTGACGTTGAGCGTGGTGGCGGTTGCTCCCGGACAATTCAACGGTTTTCCCCTCAGCTATCAATGGAAGTTCAATGGCACGAATGTTGGAGCAAACTCGAATAGCCACACTTTGCTTGGAGACCCAACTGCCGTAGGAACTTTCTCCGTAACCGTGACGAATGTGATGGGCAGCGCCAACGCCGCATGGCAAGTGACCAACATCACTTACGTCGGCAGTTACGTTGATGTGGGGACGCTCGCGTATCATCTGGCCACCAATGTTGTAGCCCGCACCAACGGATACACGCCCGGGGCAAACCTGGTCGAACTATCGGGCTGGACTTGGGGTGTCTATTACCCGACGAATTTGCACTTGCTGACGAACGCCGTCTGGTCCACGAATTTTTGGTTAAAAGGCGCGCAAGGCTTAAGTGCTACCAGTATCGGTGCAAGCAACAATCCTGCTGGCCAACGATCGGTAACAATGGTTTCTCCACGTCACTACCTTTACGCAACGCATGTGGGCTCGCCAGACACGATCGCATTTCTTGACACGAACAATGTCGTTCACTGGCGATCCACTTTGGGACGCACGGATTTGGGCTTCGACTCTTCCGTCGGAATCTTGAATGCAGATTTGCCGCCTTCCATAGGCTTTTTGCCGGTGGTGCCGACGAACCTAATGAATTATCTTCCCACAAATGCCACAAGCTTCGTTCAGGGAATCGGAATGAATCAAGACATGAGCCTGTTCAGCCAGCCGATGATGTTCGGTAATCCACCAAGTGTTGGTTGGGACAGTTCCAAAGTAATTCCTTATGGACTTGGGACGGATTGGAGTCTCGCCACTCGCGGCGGTGATTCTTCGGCGCCTGCAAGGTTGCTCATCGGTAATCAGTTGGTTTTGCTTTCGCACAATTACGGTGGAGGAGTCGCTGGAAGCGGTCCTAATTATGCGTTCCAATTCAATTCCATAAACGAAAAAATGCACTACCTCTCAACCAACAATAACGCCGGGACGGATTATCAACTGATTCCCTTCTCATTGACCAATTGGCCAGCCATCCATTGACTAACTCCTGACAAGGAATAAGAAGAATAAATATGAAAGAAACATCGAAACGACTATTGATTCTTGGCCTCATATTTGCGTCGGTCGTACAGGTTTTCTCGCAAGGCTATATTGTGCCGAATGGGGTTGTGAGCAACTACGGTGGCTTATTTTTCCCGGGAGAAATTGACGTGCTACATGATCCTGCCAACCCCACCAGCGGATCCTCCTACACAGGTTTTATTTTTCGTCCGCAGGGTCCCAACACATTTCGATTTGATCCCGTGCTTGATGTTGGTGTCCGTGTTTTCTTGGTGTCATTGAATGATTCTGTCAGCATGCAACCGATTCTGGCGCATAGCTACACAGAACTTCTAAATCCGAACAGCTATGTTTTTAATTCAGGTTCTCCTTTCTATGTGGGGCTTTTCACGGGTAATCAAAATTTCGCTCCGCCTGATGGTATCTACACTGACCCGCTATTCGGCTGGGCCAGACTCGTGAACAATCAAGGCGTCATCCAACTGCTCGACAGCGCCCTCGTTTACCAGGCCCAAGGCATCTTCGCCGGAACGCAAAACTTTGTTCCCGAACCCAGCGGTTTTGCATTGGCCGTGTTTGGAACATTGCTTCTTGGCTGCCGTTGCTGGCGAAATTCTTTACAGGGCCACAGGTGACGCACCCTACCGGCTCCCGAACCCCAGTTGCCGCAATTGCGCCACCGAGGCGCTGCCCGTCGTGCCGAGTTGATGCACCACGATGGACGCGGCCAGGTTCGCGAGTTCCATGGCTTCGCGCAACGTCGCCCCGGCCGCCAGCGCGGCGATGAGATTGGCCGAAACCGAGTCGCCAGCCCCAACGATGTCAATCTCGCCGCGCACCGGCAGCGAGGGCACATGCTCCGATTGTCCGTCCGGCGAAGCGCCGACGATGCCGCGCTCGGCCAAGGTCACAAATACCGGGCGGCCATTCTGACGGGCCAATCCCACGGCGACTGCTGCAATGTCGCTTATCGCAGAGGAAGGTTGGGTGCCGGTGAGCGCCGCCAGTTCCGCGGCGTTCATCTTGAAAAGGACCGGCGGAAAACCGCGCAAGCTGCGCCGATCATCCGCCAGAATCAACCGCTCCGGTTTACTCTGCGCAATGGCGCCGAGCGTGGCGAGGACGCCGGCCGTCAGGACGCCGGTCTCCGGTTCGTCCACCTGCCCCAGCAAAGCGAGGGCATCCACGGCATTGGCGGCTGCGGTCACCGCGGCGCTCAAGCGCCCGGCCAAGGCCGGCGGCGTGGGCGTCCAGTTCTTCTGATCGAACCGGTTTAACTCGCGCGGCGATTTGCCCGGCTCGAGAACCAGCGGTTTGCAATAGGTAAAGGTGTGCCGGTCGCTCGTTTGAATGAAGTGATCCAGGTACACGCCCGGTTTCGCGGCCAGCGCGCGGCAAAGCTCGTAACCTTCGCCATCCTCGCCCGCGAAACCCACGGGAAAAATCGTGCCCACACCCAGCGCGATGAGATTGTTCAACACCGTACCCGCGCCGCCGGGTTGGGCGCGAACGTTCGTGACATTGTACACGGGCAGACCGGTTTCAATCGAAGTCTCCGTCCGGGCGGGATCAATCTCCAGGTAGCGGTCCAGGCAGAAATCGCCGACGACGGCAACGCGGAGCCGGGAGTATTTCGCCGTGATGGTCTCGAAACGGTCGGCGTTCATGGAACGTCAGGATTGGAAAATGCGCTCGAGCAACGGCGCGGCATCGCGGTAGTCAGGAATGACAATGTCCGCGCCGACCCCGAGCAACCGCTGGCGCTTCCATTCGTCGAAGCGACCGGAGCCGTTGTTCGCTTCATCGCTGGCCACCGCCACCGCCAGACCGCCGACCTCTTTCGTGTTTTGGATTTCCACGTAGCCGTCGCCGAACGAGAGCAGTTGCGCGCCCGGAATCTGGTTCTCGCGCAGGATGCGCTCGATGACCATTTTCTTGGAGAAATTCTTGTAGTTGTCCTGCGCGCCGTAAATGTGCCGCCCAAAATAGGGGGTCAGGCCGAGCAATTCCGCCTCCGCCTTCACGAACTGTTCATCCGTGCCGCTGGCCAGGTAAACCGTCAAGTTGCGCTGCTTCAGCATTTCCAAAAGCGCCCGCGTGCCGAAGACGGTCAGATCGTCCGGGCGCAAGGCGCCGCTGCGCAGTCCGTCGGTGCGGTGGCGGATGCGTTCCTCGAGGCGGCGCAGGTATTCGTGTTTGTACCAGAGCGGCTCGCGCGGGGTGCCGCCGCGTTCGGTGATGCGCTCGGCCAACTGCATCATCTGGTAAATCGTCTGCTTGCCGTTCAGCCGCATGATGTCGTCGTGACAAAGCTGCCGGCGGGCGGCCTCGGTTTCGCCCGGCAAGGCCGGCAACATCTCGACAAACATCGGCACCATGATGTCCGGCCAGCCTTCGCGAATGATCGAAAGGGTGCCGTCGAAATCGAAAAGGACGTGGCTGATTTGCGGCCGGGGCGCGAAGGCCGGCGTGAATTCCACCAGCCCACTAAAAACGTTGGAAGCAGTCATATTCATTGCACCAATCCGGAATTTTCCATGAACGCGTAACACGCTATGTGGCAGATGCCCATGTGCGCGTCTTCCACCCGGCCGTAGTGCGTGTCGTTGACAACGATCACCTGCTCGGCGATTTCCGCCAGCCGCCCGCGCTTGGCGCCGACGAGCGCGACAGTATGCAGGCCGTTTTGCTTCGCCCACTCCAGGGCTTTCACCAGATTCGGGGAGTTGCCGCTCACGCTCATGGTCAGCACCAGATCGCCCGGCTTGCCGTAGTTCCGCAACTGGCGGACAAAAACCTCCTCGTAGGCGTAGTCGTTGCCCAGCGCCGTCATCCAACTGACGTTGTCGTTCAGCGACAGAACGCGAAAGGGCTTCCCCACCTTGTCGGAAGCGCCTTTGCCGAGGTCGGTGGCAAAATGCGAGGCGTTCGCGGCGCTGCCGCCATTGCCGAACACAAAAATTTGCCGGTCTTCCTGGTGCGCCGCCCGCAGTTTTTGAACGAGCTGCGCCACGCCGTCAGCCGGGATGGAATCGAGCGCGGTCTTTTGCGCCCGAACATAATCAGAAATCCATTGATTCATAGGGGCGGGATGATAGCGAAGGAGCGGCGACTGTCATGGAAATTTTCTTTGGTCGCGCCAGCAGGGGCGCAGCTTGATGACACTTACACCCGATTTGTAGCGTCGGGCGTCCCGCCGGACGTAGAGGGTGCGCGTCTCGCCGCCCGGAATGCGCATTCGCTCTGTCAAGCGGTGTTAGCCAGCAGCAGCGCGTCTGAACATTCGTGCGTGGATTCCGCCGGGCGGGACGCCCAACTCTACGGCAGGCCAGAGGCCCGCCGCTACAGGAACAGTGCAATGTGCGACTCGTCGGCTGCGACGCTCAGGGGTTCGCGCGAGCCAGCAACAACGCGCCCACCGGCACAGCATCTTCGCCCAAAGCGGCGAGCCGGATTTCCGGGCCGGGCTGGAACGCTTGCATCGTGAAACCCGTCAGCGCGGCGGCGACGGAAGCGCGCAGCGGTTCGCCCACGCCGGACAGTCCGCCGCCGAGAATGATGACCTGCGGATGAAACAAATGCACGACGTGCGAAAGTCCAAACGCCAGATCTTCCGCGACCTCGCGCAAAATTCGCCCCGCCGCCGCATCCCCCTGCCCCAGCGCGGCGGCCAGGTGGCGGGCTTCGCCGCCGGCTTCGTTGCCGGTCAAACGCGCCAGCACGTCCGCCGGCGCTTTGCGGTTCAAATCGCGGATCCGGGCATCCACCGCCCAACCGGCACAGCGCGATTCGATTGTCGTCCCGCTGCGGTCCAGTCGAAGGTGACCAATTTCCGCTTCGCCCGGCGTCGCGCCATGATAAATCTTTCCCTCCGTCACCAGTCCACCCCCGACTCCGCTGCCCAGCGTGACATAGCAGACGGGATTCAAACCCACCCCGGCCCCGCACAGCGCTTCCCCCAAAGCGGCCACATTCGCGTCGTTGTCCACGAAGACCTCCGTCCCGGTCTGCGACCGCAACCAGTCCGCCAACGCAAACCCCGACCAGCCGGCAAGATGATGGGAACGATTAATCCTGCCGGTCCGCCAGTCCAACGGCCCGCCGAAGCCGACGCCGACGGCTTCAACTTTTTGGCCCGCCAGCAACTCAGGAATCGTCCGCTCGATTTGCTGCCGGATACCCGCGGCGCCGTGGGCGACCTCCACCACGAGCCGCCGCCGCGCGTGAATTCGACCGGCCGCATCGCCGAGAACGAGTTGCAACTTGGTGCCGCCGATTTCTATGCCGAGCAATAACTTCGAGTCTGACATGCGAGCGGCAATTTTTATCGTTCCACTGCGTTTGACAATCTCATTCGGAAAGGGCCGGTTTTTTTCCTGTTCCGCCCCGGAGGGCTTCGTTAGGTTGAACTCAACGTTGCCGAAAGACCGCCTATGAAAATCCACTTTCCCATGAACTGCAAGGTAGGGCGCGTCCCTCCGTACGCGCCGTCCGGCCCGTCGGTTGCAGGCGAC
>CAYHFK010000310.1:0-1409 GCA_964355895.1 uncultured Bifidobacterium sp.
TCACGGAGCTTCCCAGCTCCGTGCTCCCAACCGGACTTTTCAAACAGGCTCTAAGTGTTCCGGCAATCTCGCTCACTATTCCATCCGAAACCGCACGTCCTGAAAAGGGATGTCGTTTTCATCGGTGATCCTCAGGGAAAAAACCCAGCCGCCGTGCGAGTTCAAGGACGTGACGGACAGTTGCGACTTCCCTTTGGGCAGCGTGAATGGGACGCGCTTCTCGAACTGGTGTTTGTCGAGGTAAAGCATCCCCTTGCCGCGCGGCGGGTAATCGCTCGCGTCGAAAATAATCTGGTCGCCGAGCTTGATGAGGATGCCGTCGTCCCAGCCGGTGTGCAGAAAGGCGCGCCGCTCGGACGGACTCTGCACAAACGAAACGAAATGCGCGGCGGAGTTGTCCGTGTTCCGGTAGTCAAAGACGCTCATGCACGGGGTGACGCCGCGCGGGTCGAGATTATCGTAAGCGAACCAGCGCACCGCGCCGTCCCGTCCGTTGTAAGCGGTGCGCGGATGGATCGGCTTTTGCAACGCTTCCGTCGCGGCAAAGTGCGGTTGCGTGTGCGGGTTGCCGACCAGACCCAGCACCCACCATCGGCCGGGCGTGCCGAACGCATCGCAAAGTTCCTCGCCGGAAATTCGCCCGCGATCAAACTGCCGGACTTTGTGCAACACGGGTTGAAGGGGGGACGACTTGAGCTCGGGCTTGTCCGTCAGGAGTTGATGCCAGTCACGCAAGTCAATATCCGGTCGCTTCAAGTCTTGTTTGGTCAGGCCGTATTTTTTCTCCAACTCGGGCGTGTGGACATACCAGGAGGGCAGACCGGAGAACGACCAGACATAGCGTTTGGACGCGGCGCGCAGAATGGCCATCTGCTCGCGCAACTCGGCGATCTCCTGTTTCCAAGGCTGCAGCGGATAATCTTTGCCGCCGGTTTCGATCATGTGCGACGGCCATACGCCGGGGGCAACGGTGCAACGGCGCCGCCAGTAGTCGGCGGTTTTCGCGTCGGTCAGATTGGGGATGTCGGGGTCCTCAAACCGGGTCGTTGCCAAAGCGGTAACCGGATCGTGCAGGCAGTAGGTGTATTCGACCCCGAGATGCAAGCCGCCCGCTGCGTCGCGCTCCGCCATGGCTTTGAGCATTCCGAGTTGGAACGCCTCGCCAATCGGCCGGCCGCGCAACGACCCGGGCAGCAAAATGATCGGCGCGTCCGGAAAAGCGTCGAGGATCGCGGCGGCGCTGGCGTAACCCTGTCGGTGGGCGGCGGCCAACAAATCGCCGACGGTGTAATTGGTGTAAGTGTAAATCTTGTGATCAATCGAGTAACGAAGGTAGGCATACTCGACATCCACGCAGACGCCGCGAAAGCCCAACTGTTTGGCCACCGTGCCGATGGCGGAAAACTCGG
>CAYHFK010000310.1:1509-5845 GCA_964355895.1 uncultured Bifidobacterium sp.
CCAACTTTTTTGTCACGTTTTTCCGTTTCGGGCCACTCCTTGGGCAGCTATGAATACTCTGGCCATGTCGGAAACCGAGTTGCTGGCAGACGCGGAATTGGTGGGGCTTTGCCTGAACGGCGACCGTGACGCGTTCGGGCGGATTGTCGAGCGCTACCAATCGCTCGTCTGCGCGCTGGCTTACAGCGCCTGCGGCGACCTCGCCCGCAGCGAAGACCTCGCGCAGGAAACTTTCATCGCCGCCTGGCGACAACTCGCCACGCTGAAAGAACCCGCCAAGCTGAAATACTGGCTCTGCGGGATCGTGCGCAATCTCATCCACAACTCGGTGCGCGCCCAAACTCGCAATCCGCTCGCCGCTGCCGTGACCTTGGAGGACGAAATGACGGGAGGTCCAGAGTGGGAAGCGCCGTCAGATGAGGCAATGAGCAAGGAGGAACAAACCATCCTTTGGCGCGTGCTGGAAACGTTGCCACGTTCCTATCGCGACCCGCTCGTGTTGTTTTATCGGAGCGGCGATTCGATGGCGGAAGTGGCCGATGCGTTGGAGTTGTCCGAGGAAGCCGTGCGGCAACGCCTGTCGCGCGGTCGGGCGATGCTCAATGAGCGTGTGACGCGGCTCGTGGAATCTGGCTTGCGGCGCTCCAATCCAACGAAGGCCTTCGCGGTGGCCGTGCTCGCGGCGTTGCCGCTGGCGTCCGCTCAGGCGGGTGTCGCCTCCGGTGTCGCCGCCACGGCCAAGGGCACCGGGGCGCTCAAGACGGCGAGTGGTTTCGGCGCGTTTGTGACGGCGCTGGTCGGCATCGTGCCGGTGCTGGGCGGTTTGGTCGGGCTTTGGGGACACGTCGAAAACACGCGCACGCGGCGCGAACGCCGCTTCATTGCCTGGACCAGTTTTGGACTCGTCGTTTGGGGTATTGCCTTGGCGCTGGGCGTTGGGCTTGTTGTGTTGGGTGGAGGATTTTTTTACGGGCTGCAGATGATGCAGTTGACCACCGGGCTTTCGGGCGCGCTCGGCCTGTCGCTGGCGGTGCTGGCGTTCGCCGCGCCGCTGGACGTCTTTGCCATTTGGATGGCGCTCCGCCAAAAACAGATTCGCGCCGAGGAGGGCGATTCGGCGCAACGCCCCATCGAGGCAACACGACGCGGTTACAAGCTGAGCATGTATGGCTCCATGCTCGCGATGGTGTTCGGCATGACGGGCTGGTTGTTTCTGCTCGCCAATCGCGTGCAGGATTGGACGACGATCGGCGTGCTCCTCGTCTTGTGTCTCGCCGGCTGGTGGGGTAGTGCGAGTTTGGCCGTGAAGCGACCGACGACCGCGGCGAAAGTAATGCAAGTATTCATCGGCCTCTGGTGGGGATTGGCGTTCGTGAACCTGGCGGTCGCCAACTTGCGATGGAGCGCCTGGCACGGCGGAGAGACACAGTTGGCGCCGCCGGGCGTGAACCTGTTGATCTGCGTTTTCTTTGCGTCCATTCGCGCGGGGTGGTTTCTCAAGGAGCGCCTCCTGACCGTGTCCACGGTGAGGCGTGACAGCTTCATCGCGCTCGCTGTTTACGCCGCCGTCATGGTCGCCGGCGTGGCGCTGTTCAAGACCGTCAAGGCCACTGAAGTCTGGGAGGCGCAGACCACGCAGTGCATGATCAATGACATTCAAACCGACGGCACGATCCGTTTCCAAAGTCTGGGCGACTTCGGCAATGATTCGCGCGCGCCGCTGGGGGAATTGCGCTTCATCAACTCGGACTTCGTGCATGTCGAGCGCATGAGCAGTGCCGGCGGGCGGGCGTTGCCGTTTAGGGTGGAACACCGGGACCGGACGTTTGCGTATGTGGTGCCGCTGACCGAAGCCGTGCCGACGAACCGGAGGACTTTTCTGAAGACTGAAGGCTACATGACCGGCCTGGTCCGCGAACTGGGCGGCGGTGAACGGGAGTACTTCATGCGGCATTGGCCCGCCAACGGCGTGGCGACGCTCCGCGTCGAAACCTATCGTCTGCCAACCGGAGCGCAGGTGCTCAAAACCACGCCTGCCGACACGACTCGCCACCAGCTTCCAGATGGTCGCCTCGAATTGCGCACGACGAAAATCATTCCGCCGAACGGCAGCATCACCGTGCGCATTCGCTTCCGCCAGCCGACGCAATGACTGCGGTCGGTGACCGCGATCCGGAAGCCGGCACGCCCCGGTGTGGTTGACACGCGGTTGCGAAAAACCGTGACGCTGCCCGGCGACGGCTTGCGTTTCCAGCACTCGGCGTTACGCTCGCGCTGGTGAGCACTGCCACGCAAATCGCTGCGCCGGGGACGACTTCGACGGGGGATGAATCGCCGCGCCGGCCCGCCTTTGTTACCACGCATTGGTCGGTCGTGCTCACGGCGGGACGCAGTGACACCACGCGGGCCCGCGCAGCACTCGAACAACTCTGCCGCCATTACTGGCAGCCGCTTTACGCTTACGTCCGGCGCGTGGGTCACCCGCCGGAGGAGGCCCAGGACCTGACGCAGGAATTCTTCGCGCGCTTGCTGGAGCGCAACACCGTCGCCCGGGCGGACCCGGCGCGCGGACGGTTTCGCTCCTTTCTGCTCGCGTCGCTGAAAAACTTCCTGGCTCACGAGTGGGAAAAGGCGCGGGCGCAGAAGCGCGGTGGTCGCGTGCGGATCATCCCGCTGGAATTCGACACCGCGGAAACCCGCTGCGCACCCGAGCCGGCGAACACCGACACGCCCGACAAGATTTTTGATCGCCAATGGGCGTTGTCACTGCTGGATGTCGTGCTCGCGCGGCTGCGGGCGGATTACGCCGATTGCGGGAAGGACGACCTGTTCCTCGGCCTCAAGGAAACGCTCACGGGCGGGCGCTCGGAAATCCCGTATCGGGAACTGGGCAGGCGGCTGGGCATGAGCGAGGGCGCGGTGAAGGTGGCGGCGCACCGGTTGCGGCAACGCTACCGCGAACTGTTGCGCGAGGAGATCGCCAACACCGTGGCCGGCCCCGCGGAAGCCGGGGAGGAATTGCGGCATCTATTCGCTGCGTTGAGTGGGTGAGGTGAACGTAACTCGCTCCGTAGCGCAGATTGGCAATCTGCTGTTTCGCCGACTGGCAGTCGGCTGGGCGCAAAACCGTCGCGAGCGCTGCGGATTGCCAATCCGCGACACAGCAGACTATCAGTCTGCGCTACGTTGCCGGCGGCCTTGCCCCGCTGGGCTGTACCGCAAAATGGTGATGGGACACGTTGCGCTGTGCCGTAACCTTTGATGGGTAATCCGGTAGTAACGGGTGTATGAACAATGTGATGTTTGCGGGAATGATTGGCGGCTGGGAGGTCATATTGATCCTCTCGATTCTCTTGCTGCTCATAGGCGGAGGCGCAGTGGGAATCGTCCTTCTGATCGTTTGGCTTGCGCGCCGGGAGAAAGCAAAGTCTTCCGCCATTCCGCCGGTTCAACCGCAGCCCGAACAGCCAAAGCCCGCACCCCAAACCTGCCCCCGTTGCGGCGCGCCGCTGCCCGCCAACTCCCCGCAAGGGCTTTGCCCGCGCTGCGTGCTGGGCGTCGGATTGGCCACGCATACCGAAGCCACCGACGGCGTCGGCCCGCACGGAACGAAAGTCATCAAGCCGCCACCCGCGCCCGACGAAATCGGGAAGCACTTCCCCCAGCTTGAAATCCTGGAATGTCTGGGGCGCGGTGGGATGGGTGTGGTTTACAAGGCCCGCCAGCCCAAGCTGAACCGGATCGTCGCCCTGAAAATTCTGGCGCCGGAGAAGGAGGCGGAGCCCAAGTTCGCGGAACGCTTTCTCCGCGAGGCCCAGACCCTCGCGCGACTGAATCATCCGAACATCGTGACCGTTCACGATTTTGGCGAGACCGACGGGCTTTGCTATCTGCTCATGGAATTTGTGGACGGCCTGACGCTGCGGCAGATGATGCGCGAAGGCCGGATGAAGCCCGAGGAGGCGCTCGTCATCGTGCCGCGGATTTGTGAAGCGCTTCAGTTCGCGCACGAGCAGGGCGTCGTGCATCGCGACATCAAGCCCGAGAACGTGCTGCTGGACAAACAAGGCCGCGTGAAGATCGCCGACTTCGGCATCGCCAAGATTGTGGGTGAAGCAGGTAGGGCGGGCAGTCCTCTGCCCGCCGATGCCACGCAAAGAGAAGGCGGCGCGCACGGAGTGACGCGCCCTACCACTGCGCTCACTCAGGATCAGGTCCTCGGCACGCCGCATTACATGGCGCCCGAGCAGGTGGAACACCCGCAGACGGTGGACCATCGCGCGGACATTTATTCATTGGGCGTGGTGTTCTACGAAATGCTCACGGGCGAACTGCC
>CAYHFK010000311.1:0-1992 GCA_964355895.1 uncultured Bifidobacterium sp.
GAATTCCGGCCCGCGCTCGAAGTCGGAGTCGGCACGGGACGTTTTGCGCAAGCCCTCGGCGTGGAATTCGGCATTGACCCGGCGGCCGGAGCGTTGCGCTCGGCTGAACGACGCGGCATCCAGGTGAAGCAAGCGCGAGGTGAAGCGCTCCCGTTTCCCGACGCCACTTTTGGCGGTGTGCTGATAATCGCTACGTTGTGCTTTGCTGATGATGCCCTGGCGTTGATGCGCGAAGCGGCCCGCGTTCTGCGCCCGAACGGACATCTGCTCATCGGCGACATTCCCACCGACTCCCCTTGGGGCGAGCACTACCTGCGGAAAAAGGTGGAAGGGCATCCGTTCTACCGTGACGCGCATTTTTACACGGTCGCTGAACTCACGAAGATGCTGTGCCAAGCGGAGCTTTTGCCCGTGGGCTTCTCCTCAACGTTGATTCAGTCACGGCCTGAAAGTCCAGAACCCGAAGCAGCGCGCTCGGAGCACGTCGAAAGGGCGGGCTTCGTCTGCATCCTGGCGCAACGGACCTGACGCGGCCTTTTTCAGTGTTCAAACCTGATCTGCTGCGGCGGTGTCGGCGTCGGCGCGGGCGTCGGTTTCTTCTCCCGCTGCGGGGCGCGTTCGACGTGGCTGGCGCTTGGCCACGCGCGCGGCTTCTCCAGCTGGCGCGTGTATTTGTTAAACCTGAGGGCGTCCAGTTCGCTGACTTCGTCGTTCGCCTGAGAATTGTGCGCCTGGCGGAGGCCGATGGCCAACCGCGTTGCGGTTGCGGAGTAAGAACCGGGTTCGTTCTCGCCGTTAAACCGTGGAAAATCTTCGGAAAACAGGTTGAGTCGTGGAAGGGAACAATGTCAGTCTGAATACACCATGAGAGTTGATCTTAACGGCCAGGTGGCGCTCGTCACGGGCGCCGCCCGCGGCATCGGCCTGGCGATCGCCGACCTGCTGACGCAGAATGGTGCGCGGGTGGTGTATGCGGACATTGATTTCGAGACGGCGAAAATTTCCGCCGCCCGGTCACCGTCCGGCACCGCCTTGGCGATGGACGTGAGCCACGAGGCGCAGGTGGACGCCGGCGTCGCGCAAGTGCTCCAGCAGCACGGCCGCCTCGACATCCTCGTGAACAATGCGGGCATCAACACGGCGAAGCACCGGGTGAACATTGACCAATTCCCGCTGGCGGAATGGCAGCGCATCCTTGATGTGGACCTGACCGGACTGTTCCTGGTCAGCCGCGCAGCCAGCCGGGCGATGATTCCGAGGAAGAGCGGCCGCATCGTCAACATTGCTTCCGCCATCGGCGTCGTGCCCGCGCGGTTGCAATGCGCGTTTGCGGCGGCCAAGGCCGGCGTAGTCCATCTCACGCGCGCGATGGCCATCGAGCTTGCCCCCAGCGGCATTCTCGTCAACTGCGTCGCCCCCGGCTCGACTCTCACCGAGGGAACGCAGGCGTTGTTTTACGGCGACGATGCGCTCATGAAGGATCGAGCGCAGCGGATGTTGAGTCACGTCCCGCTGGGCCGGGTCGGCACCCCGGAGGAGATCGCCCACACGGTACTCTTCTTTGCCGCGCCGGGGAGCAGCTACGTCACCGGCCAAATCCTTTGCGTGGACGGCGGCTGGACCGCGGGCGGATTCTTCCGGGACTTCTGATCAAAAACTCTGAGCTACGAGACATTGCCATGAAACGAATGACGATGAAGCAGATCAAGGCGCACCGGGTGCCGCGCGGATCGGTGACGATTTGGTGGTTGGGCCAGGCGGGTTTCATTTTCAAGACTCCGGGCGGCAAGATTGCGGCGCTTGACCCGTACCTCTCCAATTCCTGCAAAGCGATCGGCGAACAGTTCGGCTTTCGCATGGATCGCCAGGTGCCCGCGCCGCTGGCGGCCAAAGACCTGGTCGGCGTTGATCTCTACCTGATGACCCACAGTCACCAGGATCATCTCGATCCGGAAACCATCGGGCCCTATCGCCAGGCCGGTGGACGCGGCC
>CAYHFK010000311.1:2092-3991 GCA_964355895.1 uncultured Bifidobacterium sp.
CTCGGTCCCGCCGAGGCGGCGGTGCTGGCCAAACGGTTGAACGTCAAGGTGGTCATTCCCTGCCACCACGATCTCTTTCTCGACAACTGCCAGCCACCCCAAATGCTCCATACGAATCTCAAGTTGCAAGGCATGGGCGACGCGTACCGACTGCTTGAGCAGGGCGTGCCGTTCCGCTTCGCGCGGACTTGAAGCGGGTTCAACCTCGGCAGACGCCGCCGCAGGGATTGCTTTTGATTCCTGTCTCCGACACGCCTTGCTTGTTGTAAATGGGAGATGGGCGGTTAGCATCCGCTCGGAACGTTTCGTTTGACCCGACGTGCCGATCACCGCTGTTATGCAGACGCTGAACTTTGTTTTCTTCGGAATCTACCTGTTGCTCACGGTCGTGCTGGGCCTTTGGGTGGCGCGCCGGAAGACCGCGAATGCCCGGGACTACTTCCTCGCGGGCGAAGGGCTGCCGTGGTACGCGATCGGCGGCTCGATCATCGCGGCGAACATCAGCACGGAACATTTCATCGGCATGGTGGGCATCGCCTACGCCGTGGGCTTCGTCGTCGCGCAATGGGAGTGGGGGAACGTCATTACCTTTTCCGTGTTGATCTGGATTTTTCTGCCCTTCTACATCCGGGGCGGGCTTTACACGATGCCGGAATTTCTGGAGCGCCGTTACAACTCGCATTGCCGCTACTTCTTCGCCGTGTGCTGCCTCGTGCTGTGGATCGTCGCGCAAATGGCGGTCGTGATGCTCGCCGGCGCCAAGGCGATGCGCGGCATGTTCGACATCAACGAAACCGTCACCATCGTCACGCTCGCGTTGCTGGCTGGCAGCTATACCATCTACGGCGGGCTGCGTTCGGTGGCGTGGACGGATTTTGTTCAGTTCGTCGTGATGATGATTGGTGGTTTGCTGGTGGCCATCGTAGGGCTGGCGAAAGTCGGCGGGTTGACGGCGCTCATGCACGCCGCGCCGGCGAAGTTCAAGATCGCCTATCCGATCACCGATCCCGATTACCCCTGGTTCGGCGTGTGGACGCTCTTTCTCTCGATCGGCATCTGGTACAACTGCACCAACCAGTTCATCGTGCAGCGCTGCCTCGGCGCGCGCAGCGAATGGGATGCGCGCATGGGCGTCGTCTTCGCCGGCTTCATGAAAATTCTCCTGCCGCTGCTCGTGGTGATTCCCGGCATCATCGCCTTCCAGCTTTACCCCGGCTTGGTGGACAAAGACCTGGCGTTTCCGAAACTCGTCCGCGAGCTGCTGCCCGTCGGGTTAAGCGGCATCGTCATGGCCGCGCTCGCCAGCGGGATGCTCTCGCATATCAGTTCCGTGCTAAACTCGTGCAGCACGGTGTTCACGATGGATCTGTATCGCCCGTTCTTCGGAAAAAACAAAAGCGACCATCACCTGGTCACGGTCGGCAGATGGAGCGCGTTTCTGATTCTGGTGATTGCGACGCTGCTGGCCATTTGGTTCACGAAGCGCCAACTGGGCGTCTTCATGGTCATTCAAAATGTCGGCGCGTGGGTTGCCGCGCCGATTGCCGCACTGTTTCTGGTCGGCGTGATGTGGGGCCGTGCCACCGCGGCGGCGGCGACGTTTGTGTTGTGGTTCGGCTTTCCCTACACCTGGCTCGTCGAGCATGTGCTCTTCAAACACGTCGCTTTTTTGCGCCCGTTCGACAACTGGCTGAACCGCACGTTCATCGTGTGGCTCACCTGCATGACGGCGATGGTGATCGTGTCGCTGCTCACCCGCGCGCCATCACCGGAAAAAATCGCGGGCATCATCTGGTCGCCGAAAATGGCGGCGCTGCCGGAATCGGAACGCCAGCGCAATCGCGGCTGGCGCAGCCTGTTCCTGTGGTGGAGCATTTTCGCGGGGCTGGTCGTCGTGCT
>CAYHFK010000311.1:4091-5800 GCA_964355895.1 uncultured Bifidobacterium sp.
GCTGGCGCAGCCTGTTCCTGTGGTGGAGCATTTTCGCGGGGCTGGTCGTCGTGCTCTATCTCTATCTCTTTTACTTCCAGTTTTTCGGACCAGCGAAAGGGCTTTAATTTATCATGAAAATCACCGCCATCCAAACACACGTCTGCCACGCGCGCATGCGCAACTGGGTTTTTGTCAAAGTGCTCACCGATCAACCCGGCCTCTGGGGCTGGGGCGAAGCCACGCTGGAGTGGCACACGCGCGCCGTCGTCGGCGCGGTGGAGGACATCTCGTCCCTGCTCATCGGCGAAGACCCGCGCCGCATTGAGCATCTTTGGCAAATGATGTATCGCCAGCACTTCTGGCATGGGAACGGCATCGTGCGCGGCACCGCCATCAGCGGTATTGACGTCGCGCTCTGGGACATCCTGGGCAAAGTTCACGGCGTGCCGGTGCATCAACTTTGGGGCGGCCCCGTGCGGGATTACATCCGGCTTTACTGCCATCTCGGTGGCGGCAAGATGGAAGACTTCTACGAAACCGACGTGAGCGATGCGAAGCGCTTTGGCGAACTGGCGCAACAGGCCGTGGCCGATGGCTTCACCGCGTTCAAATCGATGGCCGTGCCCTCGACGATGCCGCTGGAGGGCAATGCACCCGTGCGCTATGCCGAACGCTGTGTCGCCGCGATGCGCGAGGCGGTGGGGCCGGATATTGACATCATGGTGGACTGCCACGCGCGTCCCTCGCTCCGCATGGGCATGTTGTTCGCGAAGGCGCTGGAGCCTTACAACCTCTACTGGTTCGAGGAACCTTGCTGGCCGGAGACGATGGATGACATCGCGCTCATCCAGCGTGCGGTGCGCACACCGATTGCCACCGGCGAGCGGCTCGTGACGCAATATGCGTTTCGCGAGCTGCTGGAGAAACGAGCTTGCTCGGTCTTGCAGCCCGACATCACGCACTGCGGCGGACTCTCGGAAGCGCGACGCATCGCCGCGATGGCGGAGGCGTATCGCGTGGCCCTTGCGCCACACAACCCGCAAGGCCCCGTGAGCACCGCCGCGTCGCTGGAGTTCGGCTTCGCCACGCCGAGCTACATCATCTGCGAGAGCGTCCACAGCGATGTGCCGTGGCGTCAGGATGTGGTGAGTGAGGGCTTCACGGTGGAAACGAAGGGCCGCCTCGTCCGCCCCAATTCGCGCCCCGGTCTCGGCATCGAGATCAACGAAGCCGAGGTGCGCAAGCATCCGTTCCAACAGGAGGCTCTGCAGCGGGTGTTCCATCGCGACGGCTCCGTTGGCGACTGGTGATCCGACAACACAACAACCTGAATCGGAATCATGCGGCAGATTTCTAACGCAAAGACGCAAAGACGCAAAGGCGCAAGGGGTTTCTCAATTCTAACTCGCCGTCCGGGATGTTCACCGTTCAGTAATCGCGCACTGCCGGCCAATTGCATTCCCGCGACGCTGTCTCCACTTCGCGTCTTTGCTCCTTTGCAGTGCTATGTCCCAACTTCGTCGCAGCCTGCAAAGATTCTGGGAAGAGCCGACCAACCGCAGAGACACGATGAGCCGCAGAGGCTTTCCGTGGAGTTTCATCTCTGCGCCCATCGTGCCTCTGCGGTTGGATTGCCTTGTCCTCTTTCGGTTGCGGCTTTGCCGCGCTGTGTCTTTGCGTTGAATTTCCACGGAATGTTTCCAGCTAAGCTGTCATCCAATTTATGA
>CAYHFK010000312.1:0-5763 GCA_964355895.1 uncultured Bifidobacterium sp.
ACGGTGTGTTTCGGCGGCGAAGAAAGCGCAGGCGCGAGCTTCCTGCGGCGCGACGGCCGCGTGTGGACCACCGACAAGGACGGCCTGATCCTCGGCCTGCTCGCAGCGGAAATTTGCGCGACGACCGGCAAAGACCCCGGCCAGCATTACGCCGAACTCACCGCGAAGTTCGGCACGCCGAGCTACAAACGCATTGACGCGCCCGCCACGCCGGAACAGAAGCAGGCGTTCAAGAAACTCACCCCCGCAGCCGTAACCGCGAGCACGCTGGCCGGAGAACCCATCACGGCCAAACTCACCCGCGCGCCCGGCAACAACGCGGACATCGGCGGCTTGAAAGTGGTGACGGCGAACGGCTGGTTCGCCGCGCGCCCCTCCGGAACAGAGAACATCTACAAGGTCTATGCCGAGAGTTTCAAAGGCGCGGCGCACCTCGACAACATCATCGAGGAAGCGCAGAAAATTGTGACGACGGCGTTGAAGTGAAATTAGAGTTCAACTCGGTCTGGCCAATTTCACAGAAATTGCCTTGTCGCCACTGGTAAAGAATGTTTGCCTCAGGTCGCGCACACACACGCCAACCGCCGCTAAAATGAAAACTAAATTGCTCGCCCCGCTCACCGCGCTCCTGCTTGCGACAACCCGTCCGCGACATGCACCGGAACGCCGCGGACATGGCTCCGGCGTGCAAGCTCTGCCACGGGGCCAACGATTTACCGGTGCTCATTGGGTCCTCGGCGGGCACCGTCAACAACCCGGGTTTGGGCTGCTCGGGCTGCCACAACGGGGCCGGATTGCGCAAGCATCATGTGGCCAACGGCGTCATTGATTGTTACGACTGCCAGGCCGCCGAGGTCGCTCCCGCCGAAAACGTGACGCCGCCGTATTACGGCATCGTGGATACCAAAGCCAACAATCCCGGCAACACCGTGCTCGCAACCAACATCAATGAGAACTGGCCTGTGGGCGACTTCCTGGGATTGGATAACGACGGCAACAACCTTTGCGATTTGGCGGACTACGCCATCGGCCCGTATCGCCTCCTGAGCCTGAACCGGGAGGGCAACAACATCCGGGTCCTCTGGCAAACGGCCGGAGGCCGGACCAACACCGTGCAGGCCGCGGCCGCGGTGGCGGGAGTGTATGCCGACGTGAGTTCTGCCATCGCCATTCCTGGCGTGGGCCTCGTTACGAACAATTATGTGGATGTGGGGGGCGCAACCAACCCAGCGCGTTTCTACCGGCTGAAGTCCGTGGTACCGCAACCAGCACCCCGGCTGGGGTTCGCGAGGCGGGCCGGCCACCATCGGTCCGTCAGTCCGGATGCGGTTCGACGCGAACCGCACCCGGGTCGGCAGAACCAATCGGGCCTGCCGCCACCGAACCCTGGCTCGGATTGCGGATCCAAATTCGGCCAAGCAACCTGGCGGATCGGTTTTGCTCTGGGCCCGGCGGGCGGGCCATGGCCGCTCCCCTGCCCCGCCGCCCGTTGCGCTCGCCCCGGAATTAATTTCCTCGAATCCGCCCCAGCGAAGGTTTAGCTTTTTCACGCCTCACAAGATTATTTTTATGACCAACGAACCGTTAATTGCGGCGCTCGAAAAAATTCAGGCGTTCATTCGTGAGGAGGTGTTGCCGCTGGAAGCGGATTTCCTCCATCGCCCATTTCGCGAACTGTTGCCCCGGCTGCAGGAGAAGCGCAACCAGGTCAAGGCGCTGGGTCTCTGGTCGCCGCATTTGCCCAAAGCACTTGGCGGTCAGGGATTCTCCCTTCCCGAGTTCGCGCGCATCAGCGAGACGTTGGGATACACGCCCCTGGGCCATTATCTTTTCAACTGCCAGGCGCCGGACATCGGCAACATGGAAATCCTCATGGCCTATGGCACGCCGGAACAAAAGGCAACCTGGCTGGCGCCGCTAACTCGTGGCGAGGTGCGCAGTTGTTTTTCCATGACCGAACCCGATTATGCCGGCTCCAATCCCGCCTGGATGGATACGCAGGCCCGCAAGGACGGCGACGATTACATCATTGACGGGCGCAAGTGGTTCACGTCCGCGGCCGATGGCGCGGCCTTTGCCATCGTGATGGCGATCACCAATCCGGAAGCCGAGAGTCCATACGCTCGCGCCAGTCAAATCATCGTACCAACGAATACGCCCGGCTTTCATCGCGTGCGCAACACCTCGATCATGGGCGAGGCGGGGGAAGATTACGCCAGCCATTCGGAGATCATTTACAAAGACTGTCGCGTGCCGCAAAAAAATCTTTTAGGTCAGGAGGGCAAAGGCTTCGAGATCGCGCAGCAACGCCTCGGCCCGGGACGGATTCATCATTGCATGCGCTGGATCGGTATTTGTGAGCGGGCGTTTGAAATGATGTGTCAGTACGCCGCGACCCGCCTGCTCGCGCCAGGCAAGCCGCTGGGCAGCCGGCAAATTGTTCAGGAATGGATCGCGGAGAGCCGGGCGGAGATCAATGCCTCGCGATTGCTGGTATTGCAAGCCGCGGAGAAAATCGAACACGAAGGCAGCCGCGCCGCGCGCGAAGAGATTTCCATCATTAAATTCTACGTGGCCAACGTGCTGCAAAGAGTTTTGGACCGCGCCATCCAGGCGCACGGCGCGTTGGGCCTCACCGACGACCTGGTGCTGTCTTATTGGTATCGCCACGAGCGCGCCGCGCGGATCTACGACGGGCCGGATGAAGTGCATAAATCCGTCGTCGCCCGCATTCACTTAAAGAAACACGGCCTCAGTGTCTCGATATGAACCTCATCATTGTGTACAAGTCGGGTGTGGCTTGCTGCGAATCCCAAAGGGATTCTGGCTCAAAGCCCAGGATTGCGAGGCACGAGCTACCCTGGGTCATCCCCGGCCAGAGGCCCCAACCCCAACGGGGTTGTGTCGTGGCTGCCGTGACCGGTCGCAACCCCGTTGGGGTTGGGTCCCTTTTCGCCACGTTTTCCCAGGGTAGCTCGTGCCTCGCAACCGCTGGGCTGAAAGACGCAATCCCTTTGGGATTGTGGAAGCGGCTCAAAAACCTGCGCGCAATGTAAGCAGGAGTGACTATGCCAGCCGAACTACTCGATCAACCGCAGAAGACACGACCGGGAGAAGAACTCGAGGTCGGCAAACTGGAATCCTACTTGCGCCACGCGCTGCCAGAACTGAACGGCCCACTCGAAATCGCTCAGTTCGCCAAGGGTTATTCCAACCTCACCTATTCGCTGCGCGTCGGGGAGCGGGAGTTGGTTTTGCGCCGTCCGCCGTTCGGCGCGAAAATCAAGTCCGCTCACGACATGGGCCGCGAGTACCGCATTCTTTCGCGTCTCATCGCCGCCTATCCCAAAGTTCCGCGGCCCCTCGCCTACTGCGAAGATGAAGCGGTGTTGGGCGCGCCGTTTTACCTCATGGAGCGGGTCCAAGGAATCATCCTGCGGACGAAGCCGCCGGAGGGACTGGAGTTGACGCCAATCTTGATGCGGCGCATCTCCGAAAGTTTTGTGGACAATCTGGCGGCGATTCACGGCGTTGATTACGTCGCGGCTGGGCTGGGTGAATTGGGAAAGCCGGATGGCTACGTCACGCGCCAGGTGGAGGGCTGGATCAAGCGTTATCAAAATGCCCGCACCGATGACATTCCCGAGATGGACCGCATCGCCGCCTGGCTCGTCGAACACAAACCGGCGGAAGCCGGCGGCGTAAAGCCGCGTGGCGGCCACGCCGCTATACGCGGCTGCCTGATTCACAACGATTACAAGTACGACAATCTGGTCCTCGATCCCCAGGATGCCGCGCAGATCAAAGCCGTGCTCGATTGGGAAATGGCGACCATTGGCGATCCGTTGATGGATCTGGGTTCGACCTTAGGATATTGGGTAGATGCCGACGACCCGGAGGATTGGCAAAAGCAATCGTTCGGGTTGACGACCCGGCCTGGCAATTTGAATCGCGAACAATTGGTGGAACGCTACATCGCGGAGAGCGGTCGCCCGGTGGGCAACGCCGTGTTCTACTACGCCTACGGGCTGTTCAAAATCGCCGTCATCGTGCAACAAATTTACGCCCGCTACAAACAGGGCTTGACCCAGGACGCGCGCTTTGCGGGCTTGATCAACCTCGTGCGCTCGGCCAGCAAAACTGCCTGCCTGGCCATTGAGAAAAAACGCATCACGCGCCTCGCTGCCGGCTGAAATTTAAAAACCATGACGAAACAATTCTCAGGCAAGGTGGCTTTGGTGACCGGCGGCGCTTCCGGACTGGGCCGGGTTTCCGCGGTGGCCTTGGCTAAGGAAGGCGCGAACGTCGTAGTGTCTGATGTGGCCGCGAGCGAGGGAGAGGCCACGGTGCAATTGATCACTGCCGCAGGAGGGCAGGCCGTTTTCGTAAAGGCGGACGTCACGAAATCGAGCGAGGTGGAAGCGATGATCCAGGCAACCGTCAAAGCTTTCGGCCGGCTCGACTTCGCGCTGAACAACGCCGGCATTGACGGCGTCCGCGCGCGCACCGCCGATTACCCCGAAACTGTCTGGCATCAGGTCATCAACCTCAACCTCACGGGAGTTTTCCTTTGCCTGAAGTACGAGCTGGCCGTCATGGTAGGGCAAGGCAGTGGGGTGATTGTCAACATGTCCTCCGTCGCCGGCGTCACCGGTTTTCCGGGCCACGCCGCCTACACCGCCAGCAAACATGGCGTCATCGGTTTGACCAAGACTGCCGCGCTTGATTACGCCAAAACCGGCATTCGGGTCAACGCCATCTGCCCCGCCTACACACGCACCCCAATGCTGTCCCGGATGCTGGAGCAAAAACCTGATCTCGAAGCCAAATTGATTTCCCGCGTCCCGCTACGGCGGTTGGGAACGGCCGAGGAAATTGCGCAGGCGGCGATCTATCTTTTCTCGGACGCCGCGGCCTTTATCACCGGACACTCGCTGGTGATGGATGGCGGGATCGTGGCTGAGTAAACCCGGACCACCATGAGCCTTCTATTTTTAGTCCGTCACGGCCAGGCCTCCTTTTACACCGACGATTATGATCAACTCTCGCCGCGCGGCGTGGAGCAAGCGCGCCAGTTGGGACTTCACTGGGCGGGACTGAATCTGACCTTCGATCATGTTTACGTCGGCCCGCGGCGGCGTCACCGGCAAACCTTGGATGCAGTTGCCGCCGTGTATCGTGAGCGCGGGCTGAACTGGCCGGAGCCGGTTGAATTGCCGGAACTGGACGAGCATTTCGGCTATGACGTTCTCACCCGCTCGCTGCCCGATTTGATGCAACGCGATCCCGCCATTCGGGAAATGCGGGAGAAGCTGCGCAAGGATTCCGACACCGCGCAGCGTGATTACCTGCGCCTCTTTCAAAAAGTGACGCGGTTGTGGGTCCGCCGGGAACTCAACCCACCCGATCTGGAGGCGTGGCATGAGTTTCGGGAACGGGTCCAGCGGGGGCTTGCGACAATAACCGAGGCGACCGGCAGCAAAAAGCGAGTGGCCGCGTTCAGCTCCGGCGGGCCGGTGGCAGCCGCGATGGGATTCGCGTTGAACCTTGATGACGAAAAAACTTTGGAGTTGAGCTGGGTGGTCCGCAATGCCGCTTGCACTGAATTCCTGTTTTCCCGCGGACGATTTTCCCTGTTGACGTTTAATGCGGTGCCGCATCTGACGAATCCGCAGTTGCTGACGTTTATCTGACCGGGACTGAAACGGATCAGCCGCTCCTGCCGCCCATCTGATAAACCGAGCCACGATCCCCGCATGGGCG
>CAYHFK010000313.1:0-5728 GCA_964355895.1 uncultured Bifidobacterium sp.
TCGCCCGCCCATTCATAGGTGAAACCCGGCGGCAGATCGGTGCGCAACAGTTCCTCCACCCGCGCCATCGCGGTGCCGAGCGGCACCCCCACCGTGGACGCGGAAATCGTCGTGCTGCGAATGCGACCGTAGTGCTCGATGGCATTCGGCGACGGGCCGGTTTGATACGTGACGATGCTGCTGAGTTGAATCAATTCCCCCTTGGCACTCCGCACGTAAAGTTTGTCGAGGTCCTGCGGCGTCAGCCGGGACGTGCGCAACAACTGGGTGATGACCTTGTATTCCTTGCCGTCGAGTTTGATGCGGCTCAGGTCGAGTCCGCCAAACAGCATCTGGAGCGTGCGGGAAACGTCCCGGATCGAAATGCCGAGTGCGGCGGCGCGGTCGCGGTCAATGTTCAGGCGCAACTCGGGTTTGCTGTATTCAAACGAGGATCGGGCATTTTGCAGATAGCCGGAGCCGCGGAGTTTGTTCAAGAACGCCCCGGAATACGTGTTCAACTGATCCAAATCCTGCGCCTTCAACACCAGTTGGAACGGCGCGCCGAAGCCGCGGCCAATCGCCTTGGGAATCTGTGCGATCGCAATGGCCCCCTCGACTTGACCGAAAAACTTGGCTTTGAGTCCATCGGGGCCGTTCACAATTTCCTGCACGGTGCGGGTGCGCTCGTCTTTCAGCCGGAGAAAAACGATGCCGAAATTGGCCTGGCCCGGCCCGGCAAACGCCGGCGCCACGATGGCGCCGTACGCCTGCACTTCGGGCACGGTGACGAGGATCGCCTCCATTTTCTTGAGCATCCGGTCTGTGTATTCGGAGGTGGAACCTTCCGGTCCAAAGACAAAGCAGAGCAAACGGCCCTTGTCTTCCTCCGGGAGGAATTCGCTTTCGAGATGCTTGAAGGCCAACACCGTCAACCCCAAGCTCGCCACCGCCACCAGCAATATGATCACGCGATGGCCCAGCGACCATTCCAGGAGCCGCTTGTAGGTGCGATTGACGGCAGCCAGAAAGTGATCAAACCAGTTGATGAAAAAAATATGCTTCTGGTTTGCCGCCACCGGCTTGAGGATGCGCGACGCCATCATCGGCGAAAGGGAGAGAGCCACAAAGGCCGAGATGATGACGGAGCCGGCCACCGCCACCGCGAATTCGGTAAAGAGCCGGCCGGTGGAACTTTTCTGAAAGGCCAGCGGCAGGAAGACCGCCACGAGCGCAATTGTGATTGCGATGATCGCGAAGCCGATCTCCGCCATCGCCTGGTAGGCCGCCTTCATCGGCGGCATGCCCTCCTCGATATGGCGAAAGATATTTTCCAAGACCACGATGGCGTCATCCACCACCACGCCGATGGACAACACGAGCGCCAGCATCGTCAGGATATTGATCGAATAGCCGAACAAACTCATGATGGCAAACGTCCCCACGATGGAAACCGGAATGGCGATGGTGGGAATAATCGTGGAGCGAAAATCGCGCAGAAACAGATAGATGACGATCACGACGAGCAGGAAGGCGATGCCCAGCGTCACCCAGACTTCGTGAACCGAATTCTCGACGTAAATGGATTCGTCGTAGTTGAATACCATCTCGATGCCGGCGGGCAACGTCGGCTTGATTTTTTCGACTTCGGCCTTGATGCCGTGCGCCACTTCGATGGTGTTGGCCTTCGATTGCTTGACGATGCCCAGAAAGACGCATGGCCGGCCGTTGTTGCGTGCGATCGTGCGCTCGTTTTCAACGCCGCTGCGCGCCACGCCGACGTCGCGCAGGCGGACGATTTTGGTGCCGTCATTGAACAGCACCAGCCGGTTGAACTCCGCCGCAGTTTTTAATTCCCCGCGCGTTTCAATGATCATCTCGCGCTCGAGATTTTCGACGCGCCCGCTGGGCAGTTCCACGTTTTGCTCCTTCAACGCCCGCTCCACATCCAGAACCGTGAGACGATGCGCCGCCATTCTGGAAGAATCGAGCCAGAGGCGCATGGCAAACCGCTGCTCGCCGCCGATGATGATCGAGGAAACCCCTTGGATGGTTTGCAGCCGGTTCTTGATCTGCTTTTCCGCAATCGTGCTGAGTTCAAGCGTCGAGAAGCGGTCGCTGTTGATGCCGATCCAGATCACGGCCTGCGCATCCGCGTCCTGTTTGGCCACAATGGGCTCGTCAATGGAATCCGGCAACTGCCCGCGGACGCGGGAGACCCGGTCGCGCACGTCCTGCGCCGCGAGGTCAATCGCGCGCGACAATTCAAATTCCACCGTGATCGTGCTGACCTCTTCGCGGCTCGTGCTCGAAAGTGTTTTGACACCTTCGATGTTGTTGATGGCTTCTTCCAGCCGTTCACTGACTTCCGTCTCCACCACGGCGGCGTTGGCTCCGGGATAAACCGTGGTCACGCTGACAATCGGCGGATCAATGTCCGGCAATTCCCGAATCGGCAATTTCAGCAAAGCGATCAGCCCAAAGAAGACAATCGCCAGACTCATCATCGTGGCGAAGACCGGTCGCTTGATGCTGATGGTGGAAAGAATCATTGGCTGGAAGTTCCGGCCGGCTTCGCTTCGGTGGCGGCAAATTTAACCGGCATGCCGGGGCCGATCTTCTGCAAGCCTTCGACAATCACCCGGTCGCCCGGGGCGATGCCTTCGCTTACTTCAACTTTGCCGGCCATGCGGACGCCGAGCTTCACTTTCCGGGGTTGCGCCGTGCTCGCGCTGTCCACAACGAAGACCACGGCGCCACCACCTTCGACCAACTGGCTCAGCGCGGTTTCAGGAATCACGATCGCATTTTCCCGAACCTGTAGATTCAGGTCGAGGTTGGCGAACATGCCGGGCTTGAGCTCCAACTTCGGATTGGGAATCTCGGCTTTGACGAGCGTGGTGCGCGTGTTGGCGTCCACCGCCGGCGCGATAAAGTAAACCTTGCCGTGAAATTGATTCGTGCCAAAAGCCGCCACGGTCAGGTCCAGGGTTTGGCCGAGCTGCAATTGACCGAGAAACCGTTCCGGCACGTTCAGCTCCACTTTGACCGGATCCACATCCACGAGCCAGGTGAGCAGGGTGTTGCGCGCGATGACCTGGCCGGGGCTGACGTTGCGCGCACCGATGACACCGGAAAACGGGGCGGTAATGCGGGTGTCTTTAAGTTCGCGTTGCTTGCGGTTCAACGTGGCCTGGCGCACATCGAAGGTGGCGGCGGCTTGATCATATTCCGATAGGGAAATGAGTTTTTCCTGGGCCAGTTGTTTCGCGCGTTCGAAGTTGGCCTGACCCAGTTTGAAATTGCTCTCGTACTCCGCCACGTCGGCCGCCAGCTTGGTTTCGTCCAGCCGGATCAACAACTGGCCCTGCTCGACCTGCTGGCCTTCGCGGAAAAGAATTTCCTGAATCGTCCCGTCAATTTCCGATTTCAGTTCGATCTGTTCGTTGGCCGCAATGCTGCCGACCAGCGCCAGTGATTCCGTCACCGGCTGCCGGCGGGCTTCAACGGCAACGACCTGCATGGCCGGCATGCCGCCGGAGGGTCCGCCCGCGCCCGGTTTCGGTTTGCAGCCGATCAAAAGCTGGAGCGCGGCCAGCCCCGCGACCAGCCATGGGTAATTTCGGTTCGTCGTGTTCAGCATTTCATTTCCTGTTCTTCTTCGGCGCGGCGCCCACCAGAAACAAATCTACAATGCGCTCCGCCTGCTGCCGGTTGAGCCGCGATTCCGGCATGAGCAGATGTGTCATCAGGTAGGCATTGGCCTGGCCGTAAAATCCGAACGCCAGTTCGCGGCTCGCGAAGCGGCGGTCCAGTTCGCCCTGCGCCAGCGCCCGTTTCATTACCGAGTGGACAAATTCATAATTGCGCTCGCACCGATCCGCGTATTTCAGTGCGCTCGGCATCTCGCCGGGCGAAGCAAAGGCCGTGGCCAGCGAAATGCGCATCAACTCCCGGTGCTCGGTGAAGTATTCGAACAACACGTTCAGAATCTCCACGAGCTGACCGCGCACGTCTTTGGCCCGCGCCGCCGCTTCGCGCATCAACCGATAGCGCTCATCATGCGCCTCGTGAACCAGCGCCTCGAACAACGCCGCCTTGTCCGCGAAGTAGTAATACAGCGTCGGTTTGGAAACCTGCGCGTCACTGACGATCTGCTGCACGGACGTGGCCGCGTAGCCACCGTGCGCAAACCGCTTGAGCGCGGCGCGCAAAATGTCCCGGCGGGTATCACGGCTGGCTGGAGTTTTTCCCATCGAACCTACCGAACGGTAGGCAAGCGGGCGGCGCCCGTCAAATAATTTTGTTTCCCGAGCAAAGAGATTGCAACCCCAACGCAAATCTCTAGCGTGAGCGCCATCGAGTGGAAAATGATAAAGTCCCTTCCGTTGGCGGAAGGTCACCCAACTTTAACCCTGAAACTTTTATGAAAAACTGGCGCCGTCAGATGGTTGGCTTGATTCTCCTCGCGGCCGGCATCGTCGGCTGCAAACCGTCGGGGGAAAAAGCGGAAGCCGGTGGGGAGCCGATTCGCATCGGCCAGTTCGCGTCGCTCACCGGCAAGGAAGCCACGTTCGGCATCTCGTCCGACGAGGGCACAACCCTCGCCATCGAGGAGATCAACGCCGCCGGGGGCGTATTGGGTCGGAAGCTAAAACTGCTGACGGAGGACACGCAGTCGAAACCCGGCGAACCGGCCACGGTCGTCAACAAGCTCGTCGCCCGCGACGGCGTGGTGGCCATTCTCGGTGAAGTCGCGTCCAGCCGCTCGCTGGAAGCCGCGCCGATCTGCCAGCAAAGCAAGATTCCCATGATCTCGCCATCGTCCACAAACCCGAAAGTCACGGAAGTCGGCGATTACATTTTCCGCGTCTGCTTTATTGATCCGTTTCAGGGAACGGTGATGGCCAATTTCGCCACGAAGACGCTCAACGCAAAAAAAGTCGCGGTGTTCACGGACGCGAAGAGTGATTACAGCAAGGGGCTGGCGAAATTCTTCAAAGAGAAATTTGTTGCGAACGGCGGCACGATCGCGGTCGAGCTGGACTACAACGGCGGCGACAAGGATTTCAAGGCGCAACTCACGGCCATCAAGGCGGCCAACCCCGACGCGGTTTTCGTTCCCGGCTATTACACCGACGCCGCCTTGATTTGCGTGCAGGCGAAACAACTTGGGCTCAACGTCCCCTTCATGGGGGGCGATGGTTGGGAATCGGACAAGCTGGTCGAGATTGGGCGGGAGGCCGTCGAGGGCCAATACTTCTCGACGCATTACCACCCGGACGTGGGTAGTGATCGAAGCAAACAATTTCTCCAAAACTATCGCCTCCGCTGGAAGGGCAAGACGCCGGACGCCCTTGCCGCGTGTGGTTATGATTCCGTGCTGGTTCTGGCCGACGCCCTCAAACGCGCCGGCAGCACGGATGGCCAGAAGGTGCGGGACGCCCTCGCCGCGACCAAAGACTTCCCTGCCGTCACTGGCAATATCACCATCAACGAACGCCGCGACGCTTCCAAAGCCGCCGTCATCCTTCAGGTCCAGGACGGGAAATACAAATACCTTGAGACCGTGGCGCCGTAACCAGTGCCTGCGCAACCGGCGCTTGGAGACTGTTTGAAACGTAGGAGACGACGTGAGGAGACTCTAACTTCCCGGTTTTTGCCGCCCGCTCCGGCCAAAAGTTAGAGACTCCTCGCCGTGACTCAAAAGTAAGTGTTACCCGGAACGGGGGTCGAACGGGGGTTTGTT
>CAYHFK010000314.1:0-5708 GCA_964355895.1 uncultured Bifidobacterium sp.
AGCCAGCTTTTATATTTCCCCCACCAATTCTGAGGTTTTCAAACAGGCTCTAAGCCAGTCTCATTTTGAAAGCTACACGAAATGAATTCCGTTTTGTTGACATTGTTTATGTCCATTGAGGCCGTTTCAAAACCCCGTAGCCGCCGCCGTGAGTCGGCTCAAAGGGTTCGGAAATTAGAGCGGACTCACGTCCGCGGCTACCGTTTTGAAGTCACGAAGAATTAGTGTTGACGAACAGTTACTTACGCGGATTGAAGTTGGCGAATTTATTCAGGAAAAAAGAATGCCGCCCCGCATCGCACGGGGCGGTTGGCTTAGGCCGGGGCCGGTTGATCAAGCCGGCTCAGGTCTGAAAGGATTTGCCGCAGCCACAACTCTGTTTCGCGTTTGGATTGCTGATCTTGAAGCCGCCGCCCGTCAACTCATCGCTGAAATCCACCTGCGTCCCGCCAAGATATTTCGCGCTGAACGCGTCCACCAACACCTTCACGGTCTCCGCCCCACTGATCAGATCACCCGCGCGCTGCTCGTCGAATGTCATGCCGTATTGCATCCCGGAGCAACCGCCCTGCTCCACATAGACGCGCAGGAACTTGCCCGCGTGGTCGGGTTGACTCTGCAACAACTTCACCTGCTCCACAGCGGACGCGGTGAGGGTGATCGGTGATTCGATGGTGCTGATGTCGCTCATTTGAGTTTCCGATTAAAGCTTACGTCGCTGCCGGGCCGAGTCAAATGCCGGGTTTGGCTTTCTCGCTGCAAAGTTTCCTCGCCCGCTCCTTGGTCGCTTCCAGGCTAACCCGGGCCCACGGCAGCCAGTCTTGCATTTGGCCGCACAACTTTTCCACGGCGCACCAATCCTCCAACGCCTCCAGGACCTTCAGCGCCTTGTTGCCCGCCTCTTTCTGCCAGTACAAATCGGCCGCCGCACCGGTTGCGAGCGTGACGTCCAGATAGTTATCGCGCGCCAGAACGAGCAACTCGTTCTTCTCCGCCGCCGGTTTTAGCTCGGCCATTTTTTCGAGCGTGATTCCCAGACCCACTTTCGCCTGGCTGTGCGCCGCCACGCTCGCGAACGGTGACGCGATCGCCTGCTGAAACGCGTTGGATGCGGCCGCATAGTAACTCACGTCCGCCGTCGCCAGTTGCAGCGAGCAATTGCCAATCTCACCCCACGCCAGCGCCGTCTGTTGATTCGTCGGATACAACTGCGCAATCCGGCTGAACACCCGCCGGGCCTGTTCCCAGTTGGCGAGTTTGTTCGTGTCTCCGGAAGGCAGGAGCGTAAGTGCCCCGCCGTAGGCAAACAGCGCCTTCGCCTTTAACTCGCCCGGACAATTGGGATGGCTGGTAAGGTTGGTGAAATACTCGCACGCATTCTCGTAGCGCCCCCAGGCCATTGCGGCGCTCCCGGCCATCATGTGCGCTTCGAGCGCCAGGTCCGATTGGGGCCACGTCTGAAACAATAATTTGTAGCTGGTCTCGGCAGGCTGGTATTGGCGTTGATTCCAGTAATAATCCGCCACCCACCATTGCGCCCGCGCCGCCAGTTCGTTGGTTGGGAACCGCGCCACAAAATTGGTGAGCCGAGCCAGCGCATTCGTTTCGTTGCCGGAGCGCGCCTCCACCAGCGCCCGCGCGAACTCCGCCTGCGCCCGCAGCGGACTGTTCGTCGGAAACCGCTTCAGCCATTGGTCGTAAGCGACCACCGCATTCGTCCAGTCCGACTGTTGTTCCGCCAGATGGGCTGCGAGCAGATCCACCTCCGCCCGCAATGCCGAATCCGGAAACACCTGCCCGAATTCGCGGAACAATTGTTGCGCCTTGGCCGGCTCGCGGGCATCCGCCCAACCCTGCGCCACCAGCAACACGCCGCGGCTCGCCTCGGCGCTGTGCGGATCGGACTCCAGAATTCCGCGCATCGCCGTCTCTGCGGCCACCAGGTTCGTGAGTTCCAGGCTCGCCCGAAGGGATTGATACAGCACTGGCGTTTTCAAAGCCGCGCTCACCGGCGGCCAGTTCGATGCCAAGGGCAACACCGCGCGATAATTCTCCAGCGCCCCGCCGAAATCTTTTTGCGCGAACAGCGCATCCGCCAGTTTGAAGCGCGCCACCGCCTGGGCTTCCGAGGGCGGCAATCCCGCCGCCGCCGCTTTGAAGGCCGCGGCGCTTTCGGCATACCGGCCTTCGACCCAAAAACACCAGCCCCGATTTAACTGCGCCTGACCGACATACGGGCTGTTGGTGAACCCGGTGATCAGCCGGTCGAAACCACCGAGCGCGGCCGCGAGCCGATTGGTATCCGGCGTTGCGACGGATTGCTTCAGGTACAACTCGCCCAGCGTCAGCAGCGCAAGATCCGCCGCCGGTGAATTCGAGAATTGCTGGACAAATGTCTCCAGCGTCTCCGTCGCCACCGCGAATTGCCCCTGCGCCAGGGCCAGGGCCGCGATCTGGCTGAGCGCTTCCCGCTGCCGCGTGACCGGTGCGTTTGTGTTCAAGTTGCGCTTGAGGGTCGCCATCGCCTCGTCGCGCCGACCCAATCGCTCCAGCAGGGCCGCGCGAAACGCCACGCTGTCCGCCAGCCAGTCTCCGCGCGATGTACCCGCCGCCGCCGCCAACAAGCCCGCGCTTTCGATCTCGGCTTCCTCCGTGTGGCCGGCCCCGAGTTTCGCGTGGCACAGCAGGTGCCGCCGGCGCCAGTCCAGCTCGGGCGTCAATTCCGCACTGATCTCCTTCAGCGCCGCCTCCGTCTCGGCGAAATGATTTTGCGCCAGTTGCGCCTCGGCCAGCAACAGCCCTCCTCGCGTGAACCATTCACTCTTCCCCAGGCCTTGGGCCGCTTGACGAAAAGCGCTGTCCGGTGGTTGCATCAACGTCACCACCGTCGCCCAGTCGCCCAGTTTAGCTCGTGCCGCCGCCTCGCCGACCGCGCCGGCCAGGCGCCGGGGGGACTCCCGAAATTCCCGCGCGAGTTTGCCGAAGGCCGCCGCCGCGCCGGGATAATTCGTGTTTTGAAATTCCGCCGTGCCGATCCAGTAAAGAAACTCGTCGGCCAGCTTCCCGGCCTCGGCCTGGTGCGCGTTGAGCAGCGCCACCACTGCAGCAAATTTCTGCTGCTGGAACAGCGCTTGCGCCTGGAGCGACACCGCCGCAACCCGTCCCTCCGACTTGGGATACTTCTCGATGAACTCCGCAAACTCTTTTTCCGCCCGGTCCCACACCCCGATGCTGAAGGACTTTTCCGCGGCTTTGAAAGCACTGTCCTCTCCGCCAAACAAGGCGGCCTGGCCCCGCCCGCCGGCCAGCGCCAGCAGCAGCAGGCAAAGTAGGATTCGTCGCAGCCTTGTCATCAAGGGCAGGTTAGACCGGAACTCGTCCGGCGGAAAAGAATGAAATCCGAAAGAAACTCACTCACGCCGCCCCGCCCCCGCTCAATACGCTTTTCAAATACCGGCCCGTGTGGCTCTCCGCACAGGCCACCACCTGCTCCGGCGTTCCCTGCACCACCACGCGCCCGCCACCGTCGCCGCCTTCCGGGCCGAGATCAATGATCCAGTCCGCCGTCTTGATCACGTCGAGATTGTGTTCGATGACCAGCAGCGTGTTGCCGGACGCGCGGAGCTTGAAGAGAACTTCGAGCAACTTCGCCACGTCGTGGAAATGCAGGCCCGTCGTCGGCTCGTCGAGAATGTAGAGGGTGCGGCCGGTTTGCTTGCGGCATAATTCGGAGGCGAGCTTCACCCGCTGCGCTTCGCCGCCGCTCAAGGTGGTGCCGGATTGACCAAGTCGCAGATAGCCCAGTCCGACCTCCGCCAAGGTCAGCAGCGGATCGAAGATTTTCGGCACCGCGCGGAAAAAATTCACGGCTTCGTCCACGGTCATGTTCAGCGCGTCGGCGATGTTCATGCCCTTGTAGGCGATTTCGAGCGTCTCGCGATTGTAGCGCCGGCCCTGGCACGCCTCGCACGTCACATAAACCGGCGGCAGGAAGTGCATCTCGATTTTGAGCAGTCCGTCGCCTTGACACTTCTCGCAACGGCCACCCTTGACGTTGAAACTGAACCGGCCCGCTTCGTAGCCGCGAATCTTCGCCGCCGGCAGCCGGGCGAACAGATCCCGAATCGCGTTAAACATGCCGGTGTATGTCGCGGGGTTGCTGCGCGGCGTCCGGCCAATCGGCGTCTGGTCTATCACCACGATTTTTTCCAAGCCCTCGTAGTTCTTGATCTCGCGATGCGCGCCGGGTTTTTCCTTGGACCCGTAAAACTTCCGCATCAATGCGCGGCGCAACACATCATCCACGAGCGTGCTCTTGCCCGAACCGCTCACGCCGGTGACGCAGGTGAACAGCCCGATGGGAATCCGCGCGTTCACGTTCTTCAGATTGTTCTCGCTGGCGCCGATGATCTCGATTGAACCGCGATCCTTCGACGGCTGCTTGCGTTCCTTGGGCATGGGAACGGTCAGCTCGCCAGTGAGATAACGCGCCGTGAGCGAGCGTTGGTTGGCCAGCACCTCCTTCAAAGTGCCCGCCGCCACGAGTTCCCCGCCGCGCACCCCGGCACCGGGACCGAGATCGAGGATGTAATCTGCCTGGCGAATGGTGTCGGCATCGTGCTCCACCACGAGCACCGAGTTGCCGAGGTCGCGCAGCCCTTTGAGCGTGACCAGCAGACGGTCGTTGTCCCGCTGATGCAGCCCGATGCTCGGCTCGTCGAGGATGTAAAGCACCCCCACGAGGCCCGCGCCGATTTGCGTGGCGAGCCGGATGCGTTGCGCCTCGCCCCCGCTCAACGAGCCGCTCTCGCGATTCAGCGTGAGGTACCCCAGCCCGACATTCTTCAAAAAGCCCAGCCGCGCGCGAATTTCCTTGATGACCTCGTGGGCGATCTTCGCCTGAAACTCGGTGAGCTTGAGACCTGCGAAGAATTCATCCGCCTGGACCACGGAGAGCGAGCATACGTCCATGATGGAGAGACCCGGCAGTTTGGGCGGAGAGTATTCAGTATTCAGGGCGTCAGTATTCAGTTTGGATTTCACGGCCCGCTCCCCCGACTGAACACTGGACACTGAATACTGAACCCTTTCCCCTCCCAACCTCACCGCCAGGATCTCCGGCTTCAACCGCCGCCCATCACACGCATCGCAAAACTGCGGACTCATGAACGCCTTGAGCCGGTTGCGCGTGAACTCGCTTTCGCTTTCGGCGTAAAGGCGTTCCATGTTTGGCAGCACCCCTTCAAATACCCGCTTCACTTTGCTCGCCTTTCCCGCGCGCCAGAAGCTGAACTCGATCTCCGTCGCCTCCGAGCCGTGGAGCAAGATCGTTTTGAATTCGGCAGGCAAATCTTTGTAGGGCTTCTCCAGGCTTTGCCCGTAGTGACTCGCAATGGCCCGCAGCATCGCCTTGTAATAGACAATCATCCGTTTCCCGCCGCGCCGCCACGGAAGCACGGCCCCCTGTTCGAGGGATTTCTCGGGATCGGGCACGACGAGGCCTTCGTCAAAAACCATTTTCTGCCCCAGGCCGTGACAGACCGGACAGGCCCCGGACGGAGCGTTAAAGGAAAAATGCTTCGGCGTCAGCGGCTCGTAGCTTTTGCCGGTCGCCGGCGAATACATGCGATTGGAGTGCAGGGTTTCGATCCAGCCATCGTGGCGGCGGGCGTCCTCGCCTGCCGTAGAGGGCGGCATCTTGCCGCCCG
>CAYHFK010000315.1:0-5686 GCA_964355895.1 uncultured Bifidobacterium sp.
GACCTCATCTTCGAGGAGCGCGTGAAGCGCGAGTTGCATCCGCTGGACGCCTACGAACAAATCGTCGAGAACGCCCTCGGCAACAAATCGCCGGACAAGGAAGAGATTTTCCGCTTCAAGTGGAACGGGCTGTTCTTCCTTACGCCGATGAAGGAGGCCTTCATGGCGCGGTTGCGGATTCCCGGCGGTGCGTTGACGACGTTCCAACTGCGCGAACTGGCCCGCGTCGCGCAGGAACTCACGAGCGGTTACGTCCAGATCACCACGCGCGCGAATTTCCAGATGCGCCTCATCCAACCCAGGGACGCGCCGGAATTTCTGCGCCGCATCCAGAATGTCGGACTGCACACGCGCGGCGCGGGCGCGGACAACATCCGCAATCTCACGGCCAATCCCACGGCGGGCATTGATCCCGTGGAGTTGATTGACACGCTGCCGTTCGTCCGCGACCTCGCGCAAATCATCCTCAACGACCGTTCGTTCTACGATTTGCCGCGCAAATTCAACATCGCCTACGACGGCGGCGGGCTGATCGGCTCGGTCGAAGATACGAACGACATCGGCGTGAAGGCGGTGTTGATTGGAGACGCTTCCGCAACTTCTCCCTCTCCCCTCAACGGGGAGAGGGCCGGGGTGAGGGGTGGGCGCGTCGTGGGCGTGCCGTCACTTTCGACTCCCTCGGCAAGTTCCCACCCCTCACCCTCAATCCCTCTCCCCGTTGAGGGGAGAGGGAAGGACGCATCGGCCGCGGCTGGTAATCCGATTGAACCCGGCGTGTATTTCCGCATCGCGCTCGGCGGTGCAACCGGTCATAAGGCTTTCGCGCGTGACCTTGGTGTGGTCGTGCCGCCTGCCGAGATCAACAAGGTTGTGGTGGCTATCCTACGCGTCTATATCGAGCACGGTTGCCGCACGGATCGCAAGAAGGCACGTCTCAAGCATCTTTTGGAAAAGATGTCGTTCGACGAGTATCTCGCCGCTGTGGAGAAGAAGTTAGACAAGCCACTTCGCCGCGCGCCTTACGACGCCGGGCAGATGCGTTGGGCGAGCCAGGAGTTGCCGCACTCGCACGTGGGCGACTTTCCGCAGAAGCAGCGCGGATTGAATTACGTCGGCGCGACTTGTCCCGTCGGCCAAATCACACCCCGCCAGATGCTGCGGTTGGCGGAGCTGGCCGACAGCTACGGCAGCGGCGAGGTGCGGTTGACCGTCTGGCAAAACTTTATCATCCCGAATGTCTCGGACGCTTTCGTTCCGACCCTCAAGCGGGCTTTGGAGAAGGCGGGTTTCGGCACGAAACAATCCAACCTCGCCAGCGGAGTGATTGCCTGCACGGGCAACAGCTATTGCAAGTTCGCGCAATCGAACACCAAAGGCCACGCGCTGGAGCTGACGAAGTATCTGGAGAAACACTTCGAGTTGGACCAGCCCGTGAACATCCATCTCACCGGCTGTCCGAACTCTTGCGCGCAACATTACATGGGCGACATCGGCTGCCTCGGCACGAAGGCGAAGGTCGGGGGCGAAAGCGTGGATGGCTATCATATCTTTGTCGGCGGCGGCTTTGGAAAGAATCAAGCCGTCGGGCGACAAATCTTTTCCGGCGTGTCCGCGACCGCGCTGCCGCACACGGTGGCGACGATGCTGCGCGCGTTTCTCAAACACCGGCAAGGCAGCGAGACCTTCCAGCAATTCACCACGCGGCATGAGGTGGGGAAAATGCAGGAGCTGTTTGCGGAGTAAATTATCCTGGAGGAGACGACGTGCGGAGGCTCACTCGGAAAAATGAAAGTTAGAGTCTCGTCACCGCGACTCCTACGGACGAGGGGAGTGTGCCGAGCCGGTGCCCGGCGCGCCAATGATTGCGATGCCTGCCCTTCAATGCTTCGGGCGCAGCAGCATCGCCTTGCGGTCGCTGCCGCCCACTTCCACGCTGTGGGTTTCGATGTCCGGATCGTCGCGCAGCGCATGATGGACGATGCGACGGTCGAAGGCGGACATCGGCTCCAGTTCCACCACGTCGCCCCAGCGGCGGACTTTTTCGGCGGCTTCCTTCGCTTTTTGGACGAGGGCTTCGCGCGCCTGGGCCCGGTAGCCGCCGACGTCCACCATCACTTTTGGCGCGGTGCTGTCCTGCTGGAACAGCAGGCGGTTGGTGATGTATTGCAGGTCGGAAAGCGTCTGGCCCTGGCGACCGATGAGGCGGCCGGAATCGTCGGTCTTCACGTCCAGGAGGAGACTGTCGTCCAGCGGGTGTTCCTCGACCGTCGCCGGGAAGCCGAGGAGGGCGAGCAGTTTTTCGAGCGTGGCTTTGGGTTGGGTGGACATAAATCAAACGCGCCGGGCGAAGTTCAGAGGGCCGAATGGTTGCATGGCGGCTATTTTTTCTTTTTTGACGTGGGCGTCAATACCGAAGCGGTCACGGTCACGGGCGTGGTCGCCGTTGCGCGGGCGGCGGCGGTCTTCGTTATTTTCGTTTGCAGGATCGTCAGCAGGTTGTTCACGGTCATGTAGAGCGCGAGGCCGCCCGAGAAATTGTAGAGGATGACGAGGAACATCAGCGGCATCCAGCGCATCATTTTTTGCTGGGCCGGGTCCATGCCGGGCGACATGGGCGTGATATGCGTCTGCCAGATGGCCGTGGCGATGTACAGGATGGGCAGCAGATTCAACGGCAAACCTTCCGGCGTGCTGATGAACGGAATGAAGCTCAGGCCGGGAATCATGAACAGCGTGTCCGCCTTCGACAAATCCGCCGTCCACAGGAAATGCGCGCCGCGCAGTTCGATGGCCGTGCGCAACATGGAGAACAAGCCAAAGAACACCGGCAATTGCACCAGCATGGGCAGGCAGCCGCTCATGGGGTTGATCTTATTCTCGCGATAAAACTCCCACTGCTTGGACGGCAGCTTCTGGGGGTCGTCCTTGTATTTTTCCTGGAGCGCCTTCAACTGCGGCGCCATGTCGGCCATACGTTTCGCCGAGCGGGTGCTGATGGCGGTCAGTGGCCAGAAGATGATTTTCAGGAGGACCGTGATGACGATGATGGCCCAGCCGTACGGGATGGACAGCGCGGAATGCAGCCAGTTCATACCCAGCAGCAGCGCCTTGGAGATGAAGCCGAAAAAGCCGAAATCCATCACCTGATCCACGGTGTTCTGCAACCGGCCCGCGATGCTGGCGAGCGTGCGGTATTCCTTCGGGCCGGCATAGAGGTTGAATTTGCGCTCGACGCTCTTCCGCGGTTCAATCGTCAACCCCGGATAAACCAACGTGGTTTCAAAGCCTTTGCGGGTCGGGCTGTTGGTGAAACTAAAACGCCCCGTCGGCGGCCGCGGCAGATCAATCGCACGGGCCACGATTTCCAGTGCCGGGGCGTCCGGCATGGCGACGAGCGCGAAGAACTGATTGTGGGGCGCCGCCCAGACGATGTTACTCGCGCCGCCGCGATACTCCGACTTCGGCGTGCCCGGCATGCAGCCGAATCGTTTGTTCTCGAAGTATGCCGTCAGGGTGTCCTGGTTCTTTGCGCCGTCGTTCCACATGATGCCCGTGGCCGCGCCGTCGTCGTCCGCGCCCATCGGGGTGGCCGTCCCAATCACCCACTCCTGCGCCGGCAGGGTGAGGGGGTGGCTCGAAGTGTTCTCCAACCGCACGGTGGCGTGGACCAGATAATTCGTGCCGAGTTGAAACTCCTTCACGATGCGCAAACCGTCCGCGAGCGTCTTCTCGGCGCGCAGGGTGTTCCCCGTCTGGGTCAGTTCAAAAACTCGGTCCCCTTGCCAGCCCTCGCTCCCCACCACTTCCAGCACGGGCAATTGCGCATGGGCGTTCAACGTCGCAAAACTGCTGGTCGGTGGCGACCCCTTGCGCTGGTGCGAAACCACCTCTGGATATTTTACCAGCGCGATCTCACTCAAGCCGCCGCCGAGCGCCGTGAACGTGTAACGGGCATTCTCGTTCGTCAGCACCACCGTTGGGGCGTCGGTGTTGGTGGCAAACGTCGGGCGGATAAACGTGTTGAGGCCGGGGGCCGGCGCCGCAGTGGTGGTGGCCGGGGCCGGGGATTGGGCCGCTGCCACGGCGTTGGTCGCGCCGGGCGGCGGCGTCTTGACGGGGATGGGCGGATAAAGCTTTGGCATCAGCACGCCCGACCACAAAAACATCAGGCCCATGCAGGCGACGATGACGATGATAGATTTACGATCCATGAAATTTTAGCGCGGCACGGCGGACTCCAGCCGCAAGCTTTTCGACTTCGGGCCGGGGACGGGATCATGCCCGCATCCGCCCCACGGTTGACACCGGCAAACGCGCTTCGCCGCGAGCCAGCTTCCCGTCAGCGCGCCGCGGGTTTGCACCGCTTCCGCCGCATAGGCCGAACACGTCGGCGTGTAGCGGCAGCCGCCCGTCGGGCCGAACAACGTCGCCAACGCCGGCGAAATCGTCCAGCGATAAAGGCGCACGGCCAGCAACAGAACATGTTGGGCGAAGTTCACTTCAGAAGTCCCGCCGCTCGCAAGGTGCTGAGGAAATCGCGCTCCACGTCGGCAAATTTACGACCCGCAATGGACGGGCGCGCCACGAGCACCAGCTCGAGCGGTTGAGCGAGTTCATATTGATGGAGGCGAAAAGTTTCACGCAACAGACGCTTGACCCGGCTGCGCACCACGGAACCGCCGACCTTTTTGCTGACCACGACGCCGAGTCGCGAGCGTTCCGCGCCGGGCAGGTGCAGCCAGTTGGCGATCAAACAGCCGCGCACCATGCGCTGGCCCGCCGTGCGCAATTTCATGAAATCGCGGCCCTGCTTGATCCGCGACCCGCGGCCCAGGCCGCGCCGGGCTGGCGCGTCGGCAGCCATGCCCCAACTTAAACCGGGGTCAGCCGTTTGCGGCCCTCGCGCCGGCGGTTGGCCAGCGTGGCCTTGCCACTCTTGGTGGAATTGCGGTTCAGAAATCCGTGTTGCCGTTTGCGGCGGATTTTTGACGGTTGATACTGGCGTTTCATAAATTATTTCAGCCCCGCCCGACAGTTTCCTTCCCGATTCACGTTCACCGGGGAAATTCCTGTTGACCGGAGCGGGGGAGGATAACCACGAAAGGCGTCGTGTCAAGCCGCCCGCAAGGGCTATTCAGGGCCGCAGCAACTAAATCTGGTAGGGTCGTCGCGCTGCGACGCAACGCCTTGGATACTCAGCGCCAACTCAAAAAGTGTTCCGGCCCTGCACGGGTCCGGGTCGCCGCAGCGCGACAACCTCTACCAGTCTATTCGCCGATGAAGTGGAGCGTCACCCGGCGCGGGTGCGGGGCCTGGCGATGTTCCCACAGGTAAATGCCCTGCCAGGTGCCCAGCGCGAGGCGTCCGCCGCGCAACGGCAGGCTGAGGTTCACGGCGGTGAGCGCGGTGCGGATGTGCGCCGGCATGTCGTCCGCGCCCTCGCAGGTGTGGACGAACAACGGATCGCCGTCGGGCACGAGGCGTTGGAAGAAACGTTCGAGATCGGCGCGCACGTCCGGGTCGGCGTTCTCCTGAATGAGCAGCGAGGCCGACGTGTGCCGCAGGTGCAAGGTGATGAGGCCATGCTGGAAACCACCTTTGGCGATCCAGGCCGCGACCTCGGCGGTGAAGTCATAAAGCCCGCGTCCGCGCGTGGCGAGCGTCAGTTCGTGGAAAGCTTGGTGGA
>CAYHFK010000316.1:0-4033 GCA_964355895.1 uncultured Bifidobacterium sp.
ATCATCTGGGTGCCGCGCAGCGAGCCAATCCTCGTGCGCAACCTCGGTTCGCGCGCCGCGTGGACCGCGACGTATTTCGATCCCGTGAGCGGCGGGAAGACGCCGTTGCCGCCGATCCGATCCGAAGACGATGGGTCATGGACTTGTCCGCCGCCTGCCGGCCAGAACCACGATTGGGTTCTGATCCTGGAGCCGAAAGCCGGCGCGAAAGCGTCTTCACCCAAGCAGACAACCAGCGCAACGCAATCCGACGTTTCCCAGCAACTCACGCTCGCCAATGATCAACTCGCCTGGCACTTCGACTGGAGTGATGGCCGTTTGCGGAGCACCAGCTTCGAGAACAAACTTTCCAGCCATCGCTTCGAGATCTCCGATGCCCATGAGCTTGCGCTCAATTTTTCCGCCGCGCTCGACCGTGTGCAGGAGCCGATCGCCCGCGTGGCCGATTTCGAGGTGCGGGCGGCAAAGCTCGTCGCCGACCATCACGCGATCTTCGAGTTGCACAGTCCCGCGCTGGCGCTCGACGTGACCGTCCACTATCAGCTCGACGGTTCGACGCGGCGCAAGTGGGTTGAGGTGAAGAATCGGGTCGGCCGGGAACTCCTGCTCCTGGACGTGGCACTGGACGATTTCGCGACCGAAGGCGCAACATCGGGCGGCGGACCAGGACAGCCCGTGTTCGTCGAGGGCGAATGCTTCGCCGCGCTCGAGCATCCCTCCGGCGTGAACATCGGCGACCAAGGGCGCGTCCGGCTCGGGCATCATCCGGGCCGGCGATTGTTGCCGGAGGCCACGTTCCGCAGCCCGGTGGCGCTCGTGAGTGTGTCCGCGCCGGGCCAGGCAGTGAACCATTTCACCGATTACATTTACGCGCACTGCCTGCGGAAGAAGAAGGCGCTCGCCCTCTACACGCCTTTCGGCATTAACAACCAGTGGGGCGGTTGCCCGACGCTGGACGATGAGCAGACACTCAACGTGTTGAACACGCTGGAACAATGGCAACGGAAAGGGATGAACTTCGATTACTTCACCCTCGACACCGGCTGGGTGGATCCGAACTCGGACCTGACCCGTTTTCGTCCGACGTGTTTTCCCAACGGCCCCGGCCAGATCGTCAACCGCGTGAACGCGCTGGGGATGAAGTTTGGCTTGTGGTTTGCCACGAGTTGGGCGGCCGAGTCGTGCTGGAATTATCCGCCGGCGCTGACCGGGCAGAAACCGCTCGCCATGCCTTATCGGCTCGGTTACCCGGACAAGGCGCACGAGGGCCGCATGTTTTGTTTCGCGTCGGCGCCGTATTTCAACACGTTCAGCAACGCCGTGCTTCACCACATCCGCGAGAACCGCGCGCGCTTCATCAAGTTCGACGGCGGCGATTACCACTGCAACAGCACCGAACACGGCCACCTGCCCGGCAAATACGCCACGGAGCTGATGCACGAGCAACTCATCGCGCTGGCGCGCGCCGCGCGCGCGGCGTCGCCGGACGTGTTTGTCATGTGGTATTGGGGATGCAGCTCGCCGTTCTGGGCCCTGCACGGCGACACGATCTTTGAGTCCGGCCTGCACATGGAAGGCTCCGGCACGAGCGCGTTCCCGACGCTTTATTATCGCGACTCGGTTACGCTGGCGCAGGATCACACCGCGCAATACGCCCGGAACATTCCACCGATTGCCAAAGACAGTCTGGGCGTTTGGCTCGCCGACACGCGCTGGGGCAACTTCATGGGCAAAGAACGCTGGCGTGAGGCGCTGGTGATGGACCTCGGCCGCGGCAGCCTGCTGTTCCCGAACCTCTGGGGCAACCTCTACCATCTCACCGACGAGGACGTGGCCTTCCTCGCGCGCCTGACCGCGCTCGCCCGGAAAAACGAATCCCTGTTCCTCCACCGGCGAAACATCCTCGGCGACCCGGCGCGGAATGAAGTTTATGGCTACGCGCACTGCCAGGGCGCGCACGGCTTTCTGTTCCTGAACAACACGCACTTCGCCGCGCGCAAAGCGGAACTGCGCCTCGACCAATCGCTCGGGCTTGACGCAAAACCCGGCACGCCGTTGCGCGTGGTCTCACATTTCCCAGCGCCGACGCGCCTATTGCGGCCCGATGAAGCGAGCTACAGAATCGGCGACACGCTGGAGGTCTGGCTGCGCCCATTTGAGACGTTGATGCTGGAGGTCGCCCCGTCGGCCAAAGATTACTCGTTGCCGGCGCGCGCGGTGACCCAAGAACGGGCGACCGCCTTGGGTGGCGGTCTGACGCTGCACGCAACCGCGCTCGACGAACGGCTGGATGTGCGCTTCGCCGACGCCGCGCGCTTTGCGAAGGAGAAGAAACTGGCGAAGAAGACTTACGCATTCGAGACCACGCTGCCGTCGCTGGCCGGTGAACAGCCGATCCTCGCCGTCGTGGTGCGGCTGCGCAAAGGCGACGCCGAATGGCGCTACTCACCGGTGGTCACCGAGATCACCCAAGCGCGGGTGCGCATCGGCGAACAGGACGTGCAACTCGTCCCCGTCCCGGATGGCCGCCAGTTTGGCAACACGCAAAAGGCCGGCTGTTCGTGGGTCGTTTTCAAAACGCGCCTCAGTCCGCAGTGGTCCGGCCAGGCGCTCAAGCTCGCCGTCCACGCCTGTCTCCCCGAAGGCGTCGAAGCGCAAGTGGAAACCTGGGTGGTCAAGCGTTGGTGGGAAGAGAACACCCGGCCAACGAGCGACGGCTACTACAATGACGCGCCCTCGTGACAATGATCGCGTGCCGCCTGGCGAGGGGAAGAATATCCGACGGGAACATTGCCGCGGCCGTCGCTCCGGCGCTTCCCGACTCGGCATTGGCCTCTGCGTCGGCATTGGCGGGACACCAGAATGAATTCTGGCCGCCACAGTTTTGCGCGCTTTCTGGGGCGACATCCAGAATTTCCAGCCGTAAATTCCGTCTCATGGTCGTCAGATAAGAACAATAATTCGCACCGCCAATGTCTATGAACTGCTTAAAAAAACTCCCACTCTCGGTCGCAACCCTATGTGTGGTCTTCGGCTTGAGCATCGCCGGGTTCGCCGGTGATCGGATTCTCAGCGTTGATTTCAAACGCGGCCAGTATTTTGATGAGCCGTTCTTCTCGTTCACTTACGCCGGCAAATCTTCGGTTGAGTTGCTGCCGCAGTGGAAAACGGAGCGTTCTTCACGCAAGCTCGACGACCAACGCACCGAGCGGCGCATTGTTTGGACCGACCCGGCAACGGGGCTGCAGGTGCGCTGCGTGGGCATTGAGTATCAGGATTTCCAGGCGATCGAATGGACGGTGTATTTCAAAAACACGAGCAAGGAGAACACCCCGATCCTGCAAGAGATTCAGGCTTTGGATCTCAGCTTCCAGCGAAGTCAGGATGGCGAATTCGTTCTTCACGGCACCAAAGGCGATTGGTGTACGGCCGACAGTTTCGAGCCATTCCGCCAGCCCTTGGGGGCAAAGACCACCAAGCGCTTCGTTTCTTTTGGCGGACGACCGACCAACGCCGCCTTTCCCTACTACAATCTGCAAATGCCGGGCGGCGGCGTGTTTCTCGCCATCGGGTGGCCGGGGCAGTGGGCGGGTTCGTTCGTGCGTGACGCGGATCGTGGTCTGCACATTACGGCCGGCCAGGAACTCACCCACCTTTCTCTGAAACCCGGCGAGGAGATTCGTTCGCCCCTGATCGCCATGCTTTTCTGGCAGGGAACGGATACGGTGACGGCGCAAAACCTTTGGCGGCGATGGATGGTCGCGCACAATCTCCCGCGAACGGCGGACGGCAAACTGCCGCCCACGCAGATCGTGGCGTGCAGTTCCCATCAGTTCAATGAGATGACGCAAGCCAACGAGGAGAATCAGAAGTTGTTCGTGGATCGGTATCTCGAAGAGGGGATGAACCTGGATTACTGGTGGATGGACGCCGGTTGGTATCCCTGCGGCGGCGAGTGGGTGAAGACCGGCACTTGGGAACCGGACGCGACCCGTTTCCCCAAAGGACTCCGCGCGGTCAGCGATCACGCCCG
>CAYHFK010000316.1:4133-5592 GCA_964355895.1 uncultured Bifidobacterium sp.
CGGGCCGTGCCTTTGATTCGGAGTGATTTTCTCTTCGAGCCGACCAGTCAGCAGAACCATCACTTCGCGTTCGCCTCGTGGATTCCGTATCACGGCGCCGGCTATGTGGTCGGGCATTCCGCGATCGGATTCAAGGTCCAGGACGAAGTTGATCCTTACGGCTTCCGCGCCAACATGTCGCCGAGTTTGACCCTCTGCTACGACATGCGACGGAAGGATTTGAATTTCAAGTTGGCGCAGCGACTGTTTGCGCAACTCAAACAGATCGGCCCAAACTATCTCGGCGACTTCTATCCGCTGACGCCCTACAGTCTGGCGAATGATGTTTGGCTGGCCTGGCAGTATGATCGTCCGGAAGTTGGTGAAGGCGTGGTGCAGGCGTTCCGTCGTCCGGATTCCAATTTCGAGGCGGGACGTTTCAAGCTTCGTGGACTGGATTCTGCCGCCCGCTACGCTGTGACCGATCTCGACCGCCCGGATGAGGCGCAAACCTTGACGGGCGAGGAACTCATGAAACGCGGCCTGCTCGTCACGATCCGCGAACGACCCGGCGCGTTGGTCATCACTTACAAAGAGGTGAAGTGACGCGGACGAAAGCAGCCCCGCCACTCGCTCGAAAGCAAAAAAGTCGAAACCATCACAACATGAAAATCACCAAGATTGAAACCATCTGGTTTCAGGCGGTCCCGGAATCCGAATGGTTGAAACACAACCCTCGCTCCCGGCAGGCGCTGCCCAACAATCTTTGGGTCCGCCTCTACACCGATGACGGACTGGTTGGCCTCGGCGAAACGTATTACACGCCGCGGGCGGTGGCGGCGGTCATTCACGACGTGCTGGCGCCGCTGCTGATTGGCCGCGATCCGCTCAACATCGAAAACCATTGGAACAATATGTTTTCGCTGGTGAACTTTTGCGGCGCCGCGGGAGCGGAGATGCGCGCCATTTCAGCCGTGGACATCGCGCTGTGGGATCTGGCGGGACAGCACATGGGCCAGCCGATTTACAATCTGCTGGGCGGGCGCAACCGCGAGCGCGTGCCCATTTACAACACCTGCGTCGGTTACGGAAAGTATCCCGACCTCGACACGTGGATGGAAGGGCGGGCGGGCGAACTTGCCGAAGACCTCCTCCGCCAGGGCATCCCGGCCATGAAAATCTGGCCGTTTGACCAGTTCGGTACGACGCTCTCCGGTCCGGCGGATCCGCGCGCACCCTACGTCGTCTGGGGCGGCAAGACCGCCGCCGGCGTACTCGCCCACTCGATTTCCAACGACGACCTCAAGCAGGGGTTGAGCATCGTTGAGGACATCCGTCGCGCCGTGGGTGATCGCATGGCCATCGCCATCGAAGGTCACGCGCGCTGGGATTTGCCGACCGCAACCCGCATCGCGCGGGCGCTCGAACCGTACGACATTCTTTGGTTGGAGGAAATCATGCCGCCGGACAACGTGGACGC
>CAYHFK010000317.1:0-5586 GCA_964355895.1 uncultured Bifidobacterium sp.
CTCTTCGCGCCGGGTTTGTCCTGCTCGAACAACGCCGTGTAGCGGTAATCAAAATTCTCCAGCTTCACCCGCGCAATTTTCTGGCTGATGAACCGTTCGATGGCGAAGACGTGATTGGCATCCTCGGCGATCATCAGCGTGAAGGCGTCGCCCGAGTGTTCCGCCCGGCCCGTGCGGCCGATGCGGTGGATGTAATCCTCCGGATGATGCGGCACGTCGTAGTTGATAACGTGGCTCACGTTGCTGATGTCCAGCCCGCGCGCGGCGATGTCCGTGGCCACGAGCACCTCGAAGCGGCCTTCGCGGAAGCCGAGCAACGCCTGCTCGCGTTCGCTCTGGGTGCGGTTGGAATGTAACACGGCCACGGAGTGATTGTTGCGCTTGAGCATCTGTGCGACGCGATCCGCGCCGTGCTTGGTGCGGCAGAAAATGATGACCGAATCGTAATGCACCTGTTCCAGCAGCGCGACGAGCAGGTCGGTTTTTTGCGTGTCGGAAACCGGATAGATGACGTGCTTGACGGTTTCGGCGGGGGTCCGGCGCGCGCCGATTTCCACCGTTTCCGGATTTTGCATGGCCCACTGGATGAGGGTTTCAATCGCAGGCGGAATCGTGGCGGAGAATAATGAGGTTTGCCGTTGGCGCGGGCATTTTTCGAGGATGCGGCGCACATCCGGCAGGAAACCCATGTCCAACATGCGGTCGGCTTCGTCGAGGACAACATGTTGCACCCGGTCGAGCTTGCAGTTGCCTTGCTGAATATGATCGAGCAACCGGCCGGGCGTCGCGACCAGAACATCCACGCCGGTGCGGAGGGCATCGTTTTGCTTGCCGTAGCCGACGCCGCCGAAGATCACGGCCACGCGCAGATTGGTGAAGCGCGCGAAATCGCGGATGGCGGTCTCCACCTGGGCGGCGAGTTCCCGGGTCGGCTCCAACACGAGCAGGCGCGTCTGGGGCTGGTGTTGATCCAGCTTGGAAAGGATCGGGAGGGCGAACGCGGCGGTCTTGCCGGTGCCGGTCTGGGCGCTGCCGATGACGTCGCGCCCGGCCATGATCAGCGGGATGGCGCGGAGTTGGATGGGCGTGGGGTCCACGTAACCCATCGCTTTGACGCCTTCGAGCACCGCTGGCGACAGACCAAATTTAGTAAAAGGCATATATCTACTCTCTATTGTGCGGATCGGCGCGGCAAATGTCGAAGCGGAAGTTTGCGGCGAAGCGAGTTGACTGGAAGTGGCGGCGGGCGTCCCGCCCGGCGGCATGGCTCAGGAAAATGCGAAGACGCCGTACCATGCAGTGGCCACAGGGATAATCGGACCCGATTCCGGGCGGCGGGCCGCCCGACGCTACAGTCCGATAGGGTGCCACGCGGTCTTGAACTCCACGGTGTCGAGAATCCAATACGGGTTTTCGGCCTTGGCGGTGAACCAATCGGCGGCGGCGAGCGCGTGGTTCGCGTAACGCTTCAGATTGATGGCCGTGCCCGCTTGGAGCTTCGCGGCGGTCCCGGCATCGCCCGTGCCGTCCACAATCGCGTTCACGTCCAGGTGACCGGCGATGTGCGGCAACAGTTCGGCGCGTTTGCCGGTGAGCAGGTTCACCACGCCGCCGGGCAGATCGCTGGTGGCGAGAATTTCACTGAACGTCACGGCGGGCAGCGGCGACGGGTCGGACGCAATGACAATGGCGGTGTTGCCGCTCAGAATCACGGACGCAGTGAGCGCGACGAGGGCAACCAGGGACGGCTGCTCCGGCGCGAGCACCACCACCACTCCCATCGGATCGGGCGTCGTGAAGTTGAAATGGGCGGAGGCCACCGGATTCACACTGCTGAAAATCGGCTGATACTTGTCCGTCCAGCCGGCAAAATGTACCAACCGGTCAATCGCCGCCTTCACTTCGCGTTTCGCGGCGGCGGCACTCGTGCCGGTGGAGCGCGAAATCTCGGCGACGAGTTCACTCGCGCGGTTTTGCAGGATTTCGCCGGCGCGATAAAGGATTTGTCCACGGTTATAGGCCGTTGCCTGGCTCCAACCGTCCACCGCCGCCCGCGCGGCCACGACCGCGTCCCGGAAATCCTTGCGCGAGGCGTGGCAATAGTTGTCGAGATGTTCGCCGCTCGCGGATTTCGCGGGCAGATAGCGTCCGCTCTCGCTGCGCGGAAATTTCCCCCCGATGTAGAGCTTGTAGGTCTTTTTGACGTCAAGGCGCGAAGACATGGGCGCAGACTAAACCAGTCCGGCGAGGGCAGCAAGAACGCACGGCGATGGGAGACAACCCAAAACCGCTCAGGTTTAACTCGCCCGCTCCCCGGCTCCGCGACATACTGGCCGCGCCAATGCCGAACCTCGAACCCGCCGAACAAATCTGCACGAAGCTGGCCGAGAGCCTGACGAAGGGCACCTTTGCCCGGCTCGTCCTGTCCGCACCGGTGGCGCCGGGCGACACGCCTCAGAAAATTCTGGGCCGCTTCATCATGTTGAAAGGCGTGCCCCATCTTTCGCTCACGCTGCGCCATCCCACGCGCGATGTGACGAAGAATCTGCCGGTCGCCGAGGGAGCCGCGTGGTTGCGCGAACAGCTCGATCGTCAGTTCCGCAGCGCGTTGCTTTGCACGACGGCGCGGGACTGGCAGTTCATCTCCAACGAAGCCGGCGAAGCGCGGCTCATTGATCACCAGCCGTCCGCGAAAAAAACGCCGTCGCGCGAACACGACCAGCGGCACGCGGGGATTCTCGACGCCTCGGCGCGCGATTGGTTGCAGGGCTTGGACGTGCTTGACGTGGCCGGCAAAGTCCGCGTCTCGATGGCGGACAAACACCGGCAGATCAATCATTACCTGGAAATCCTCTCGCATCTGGCGAAAGAGTGCGGGTGGATCGGAGCGCCGGTTTCCGACCCGGCGCGAACCGGGAATGCTGCCGAGCCGGGTCGGAGACCGGCGCTCCAACTCGCGGACATGGGTTGCGGCAAGGGCTATCTCACGTTCGGCGCCTGGCATTTATTCCACCGCGTGTGGAAACAACCCGTGCGCGTCATTGGCGTCGAAACGCGGGCGGAGCTGGTCGCGACGACCAACAAGCTCGCACAGCAGATCGGCGCGGAGGGATTGGAGTTTGTTTCCGGCACGATTGAATCCGCCCGGTTGCCGCGCGTGGACGCGCTCATCGCCTTGCACGCGTGCAACACCGCGACTGACGACGCCATCCGCCGGGGCATCGAACTGGGCGCGAAGCTCATCGTCGTGGCGCCGTGTTGCCACAAGGAACTGCGCCCGCAATTCGGCAAACCGCGTAGTGAGGGGCCACAAGAGTGCAACGAACCACTGGGTTTACGCGGCAAACCCGCGCCCCTCGCACCGGTGCTGCGCCACGGCGTCATGGAGGAGCGCATGGCCGAATGGGTGACGGACGGGCTGCGCGCGCTGTTTCTCGAATGGGCGGGCTATCGTACGAAGGTGATGGAGTTTGTCGCGGGCGAACACACGCCGAAGAATCTAATGATCGCCGCCGTGCGCGAGCGCGAGGCGTTCACGGACGACGCAGCGCGAGGCCGGATCAATGATTTGAAATCTTTCTTCGGCATCAAACATCACGCGCTTGATCCACTGCTGGTAGGAGCCGACGTGAGGAGGCTCTGACTTTTCCCGGGTGAAATTGAAATGAGACTCCTCACGTCGTCTCCTACACAAAGCCAATGAACTGGGACGCCATTGATTGGGCGGCGCTCGGACGGCTACGGACCGCATATCTTTCCGGTTCGGCGGGCGGGCGCGATTACTGGCAAAGCGAATCCGACCTCGTCAGTTACGACGCCACGTTTGCCCAGCGCATTGGTTGGAAGTGGGATTACGTGCTGGCGGAGCTTACGCGGCGCGGTTGGGGGCCACCGGAGGGCGAGCTGCTGGACTGGGGCTGCGGCAGCGGCATCGCTGGCCGCGCGTTTCTGGATCACTTCGGCGCCAAGTCGGTGACGGCGCTGCGGGTTTGGGACCGCTCCCCGCTCGCGATACAATTCGCGGCCAAGCGGGCGCGGCAAAAATATCCGGGGCTGGAAGTGCGTGTGGGGTTGGGCGGACCGCAACTTGCCGATTCAGAGATCGGCGCTCCCATCGGGCTGGTTCCAGGTAGGGCGGGCAGTCCGCTGCCCGCCGCTGGACGGCATGAGGATGACGGCGCGCACGGAGTGACGCGCCCTACCTTCACGCTCCTCATCAGTCATGTGCTGACCGAACTGAACCCGGAACAGACCGGGGCGCTATTGGATTTGGCCGCGCGGGCGCAGTGTGTTCTCTGGGTCGAGCCGGGAACGCACGAGGTCAGCCGCCGGCTCATCGCTATCCGGGAGCGCTTGCGGGAACGCTTCAACGTAATCGCCCCCTGCACCCATTCAGCGCCGTGCGGGATGCTGGCGCCCGGAAATGAACGGCACTGGTGTCATCACTTTGCCACGCCGCCCCGGGAGATTTTCACCGACGGCAACTGGTCCCGCTTTGCGCGGTTGACCGGGATTGACTTGCGCGATCTCCCTTTGAGTTTCCTGATCTTGGATCAACGGCCGACGCCGTCGTTGCCATCCGGCGTGGGGCGGGTGATCGGGCATCCGCGGCTCTACAAGGCACACGCGCTGTTGCTGGGGTGCGATGCAACCGGCGTTCGCGAACGCAAACTCCGCCAGCGGACGTTACCCGCTGAGTTTCGGGCGTTGAAAAAGTCGGCCGCCGAGGGGCTGTGCGTGTGGGCGTGCGCGGGGGATGAGATTGTGGCCACCAAGCCGTTGCCAGAACGCCGCCAGTGAAGCTAGCGGTGCATCTGTATCGGTCCGGGGCCCACAGCGCGAGATTGCCTCGCCCGCTGGCATTGCGTAGGGTGCCCGGCCAGTGCCAAAAACAACTGCCAAAGACCGTCCCTTGCGGGTGGGGCTGATTTCCCTCGGGTGCGCCAAGAATCTGGTGGACGCCGAAATCATGCTTGGCTCGCTGCTCAAGGCCGGCGTCGAGATCACCAACGACGCCGCGCGGGCCGACGTGGTCATCGTCAACACCTGCTCGTTCATTGACTCGGCGCAGGAGGAAAGCGTGGACACCATCCTCGAATCCGCCGCCGTGCGCGATGCGAACCAGCGCGGCCAGGGCCTCGTCGTTTCCGGCTGTCTGTCCCAGCGCTTCCGCGATGAACTCCCGCAGCTTTTCCCGGAAGTGGACGCGTTCATGGGCATTGATCAAGTCGCCCAGGTCGCCGACATCGTGCGGCAGGCGCTGGCGCGGCGCGCGGCCAAGTTGGTCGAGGGTCGAGGGTCGAGGGTCGAGAGCAAAAAGCAAAACATCGCTGCTCGGTTGGCGGAGTTGGACAGGGGCAACTCGCCGGATGCGCATGAAAAATCCGAAGGCGTGCGCGGCACCGCCAAGTTCGGGAAGACCCGAACGGTGGTTGCGCCCATCGTTCCGCCCGTCAATGCTCCGCTCCTCGACATCACCGCCCGCCCCACCTACATCCCCGACTACGCCACGCCGCGTTTTCGGCTCACGCCGCGCCACTTTGCCTACGTCAAGATCGCCGAGGGCTGCAATCATCCGTGCAGCTT
>CAYHFK010000318.1:0-5561 GCA_964355895.1 uncultured Bifidobacterium sp.
TTCTGGCGGCGGCTGACACGGGAATTGGAATCGCAGCGTTGGTTTGAACGGTCCCCGGAGGAATCCCCCGCCGAACGCGCGGCGATGCGATGCCTGGCGGAATTGCCCGTGCCGCAGCGCGAAGTCATTGTGCTGAAGCTCTGGCATGATTGCACGTTTGAGGCGATCGGCGACCTGCTCAACGTATCGCCGAACACAGCGGCGGGACGGTATCGCTACGGTCTGGAAAAACTCCGGGTCTGCCTGAAAGGAAAAGAATATGAACGAGATGAACAAGTTCGAGGCGCAGTTGCGTTCCTGGACGCCGCGCCGCCCGTCTCCAAAACTTGAACGCTACTGGCGCAACGCCGATCCCTCGATCGAAGCGCAGTTGCGCCGGGAGAACAGCGCCCCCCACCGGGGCGCAGCGTTTCGCTGGGCCGATTGGCCGGGGTTATCGTGGTCCACGTTGGCGCGCACCGCAGCCCCAGCGCTCGCCTGCCTGTTATTGACCGCCGCCATCTTGATGCAACCGGGCCAGGGTTTGATTATTCCCAGCGCCGATCAACCGGCGATGATCGCGATGGCTTTGAGCAATCAGAATTTCGCACCCTACCTGCCCGGCAGTTTTCAGCTAAACGCCAACCGACTGGATACTTTTGGTTGGACAAACGAAAGCGGTTCCCCTTCTAGTATGCGTTCTCTGACGCCTCCCAAGGCGATTGATTTACAATGAGCATGGACAAAAAAAAAACCGCCCCGGCCAAGACTCCGGCGGCCCCTCCGCCCCCAACCAAAGCCCTCGAACCCATCCCGTTAAATCCGGCGCCGCTCTTCCGCCGAATTGACTGGCTCACGTTTTTTATCACGACCTTGCTGGTGTGGGTCGGCTATTACTGGACGCTCTCGCCGGACTTGAGCCTGGAAGACTCCGGCGAACTGGCCGTCGCGTCGCTTTACGCCGGCATTCCCCATCCGCCGGGCTATCCCGTGTGGACGATCTACACCTGGCTCTGGGCCAAACTGCTGCCGGTGGGCAACATCGCGTGGCGCGTCGCCCTTGGCGAGGCCACCGCCGGCGCTTTAGCCTGCGGCCTGCTCGGCCTCCTCGTCTCCCGCGGCAGCAGCATGCTGATGGAAGGCATCACCCAGTTGAAAGAAATCACGGGCAAATGGGAAAACGCCATCTGCCTCGTGGCCGGCTTCGTGGCCGGGCTGTTACTTGGCTTCAACGGTTACATGTGGAGCCAGTCGGTGATCGTGGAAGTCTATTCCTTCAGCGTGCTGTCGTTGATGGGCGTGCTGCTGTTCCTGCTGCGCTGGGTCTATGCGCCGCACCAGAACCGCTATCTGCTCCTGGCCTTCTTCATGTACGGCATCTGCGTGAACAACCACCAATCCCTGCTGCCGATCGCGATGGGGTTGGAATTGTTGATCATCGCGGTAAAGCCCCGGCTGGGCCGGGAGTTTTTGTTCTGGAACGTAGTGATCTATCTCGCCCTGCTGGCCATGGGCCCATCGTTGCTGGCCGGCAACAAGATGGTTTACATCTTCTTCAACATCGTCGGCCTGGCTTCTATTACGGGTTGGACCTACATCTCGGTGCGCGAAAAACGCGACGTGAGCGGGTACATCGGGGGTGGCACCGTGGCAATGCTAGCGCTACTATTCCTCAGGGCCCAGCAACCATCCGCGCTTCCGATTCTGGGTTTGGGAGTGTTAGTGGCGCTCCGACTGTACGCAGCCTACGACGCGTTGATGCTCAACCAGGCCCGCCGCTCCGGGAACTGGCTGGTCACCATCGGCTCCGGCCTGGCCTTCGCGTTCGGCATGTCCTTCTACCTCTACATGGCGGTGGCCGGCATGAGCAACCCGCCAATGCAGTGGGGCTATCCCCGGACGCTGGAGGGTTTCATCCACGCCTTCACCCGCGGGCAATATGAGAAGATCAGCCCGACGAACGGCACCGGCGAGGGATTGGATTGGTTCATCAGCCTCGGAACGACCTACAGCAAACAGTTGCTCATGTACCTCGACGGGCTGGACAACGAATTCAATCTCGTCTGCATCCTGATCGCCATTGGGGTCTTCCTGTACTATCGCCAGATGCAGAAGCGCGAACGGAGTTGGATCATCGGCGTCGTTGCCATCTTCATCTGCCTCGGACCAATGCTCGTCTTTCTCTTGAACCCGCCGCCGGACCGGGCGGCGCGCGAACTCATTCGCGTGTTCTTCACCGCGTCGCACGTGCTGGTTTCACTGGCCGTCGGTTACGGCATGGCCCTGCTGGCGGCTTCGCTGGCCACGCATTACCAAGCCTTCCGCCGCGCCGGCATTGTCCTGGGCATCGTCGCCGTGGACCTCGCGCTTTATTCATTGGCGGTGGAAACCTATTCCCAGTTCACCGACCCGGCGGTCGCGGGCACCAATCTTTTCATGAACGGCCTCGTCAAAGTCGTTTTCGTTCTCCTGACGTCCGCCAGCCTCGGGCTGGCGGCTTTCCAATTGATGCGCTCCTCCGCGTCCGCCGAAAAAAACCTCAAGCCCACCCTCGCGCTGACCGGAATCGGATTAGTCTGTTTGCTCATCTCCGTGGTCTTGTTCCATAGTTCGACCCTGACCCCGGCAGAGTTGGCATTGACCGGATTCGCCAAGTTCGGCGCCATCGTCCGCGCCAACGCCGAAATCGGCACGGATGCGCCGGCCATGATCGCCTTCGCCAAAGTCCTCGCCGTCCTGATCGCCGCCGCCTGTCTCTTCTTCTCCAACCGCCAGAAACAAGCGAGCGAGCGCCCAATCTTCCGCGCCAGTGCTGCCACCTTGATGCTGTTCTCGTTCGGATTGACCCTCGTGATCGTCATGGGCGAAAAAATCTCCCCCGGCGGCGTGGTCACCTTTTTCAGCACGTTGCTCAAAGCCTTTGAGCCGGGACAATTCGCCATGCCGGTGCTGGCCAACCTCCTATTGCTCGGCCTCACCCTCCTCTTCCTCGCCGGCTTGGTGCTCTGGAAAAACCGCGCGCCGCTCGCCCTCACCCTGGCCATCTTCGCCACGGTGCCGCTGCAATCCTACATGTCCCACTGGGCCGACAACGAACAACGCGGTCACCTCTTCGGCTACTGGTTCGGTCATGACATGTTCAGCCCGCCGTTCAACAACAAGGACGGCCAGCCGATTTATCCCGAAATGACCCGCGATGCCATTTTGTACGGCGGCACCGATCCGGGACGCTTTTGTCCGACTTACATGGTTTTCGCCGAAAGCTTCACCCCGCCGGATTGCAAGCCGCGCGATCCGAAATTTGACCGCCGTGACGTGTACGTCATCACCCAGAACGCGCTCGCGGACGGCACGTATCTGAATTACATCCGCGCCCACTACCATCGCAGCGCGCAAAAAATCCGCGGCCTCGACACGCCATTCTTTCAGGAACTGCTGCGCGGCCCGGCTGAACGCGAAAAAAACTGGACGACCAACCTGCTGGCGCGCGCCGTCGCGCCGCTGGACCGACTTTTCACCGGGATCGGTGAGCGCATTGAGAAAGACCGCCGCGCCGGCAGTTCCTTCTTCACGGAAAAGGATTTTCCGGATCTGAAAGCCTTCGCCGACCAACTGCGCCAACCAACCAGTGCCATTGCGAAACAACTCGCCAACGCATTGTCACCCGAGACCCGCAGCCTGCTCGCCGGGGATAACGCCTCCACGTTGAGCCGCGCCCTCGCCAAAGATCTGAACCAAGTCCTCGAGCAAGGTCTCTACGACGACAAGTCAATGGCGACCAATATCGCCGCCCGCTGGAATGCGGTCTTCGAATTGGAAGCAATTCAAGGGGAAAAATTGCGCGCGGCCCAACTTGGCCCGCTGGCCCTGCAACGCCTGGACGCGGCGGAGGCCCAGGCTAAACAGCGGCTGACCACCATTGATGGGGAGCTATTCAAACAAGCCGAACAAGTGCAGGCCCAACTGCGCAACGCCGGCGTTCCCATCACGCCCCAACTCGCCGCGTTTATTCTGGAAACCCCGCAAAGCTTCACGCGGGTACGCCTGAACCGTCAACTCATCGAAGCCGCTTTTCCGAAGGAAATCGCCGTCAGTCCCGGGGGCGTTTATCCCGATCGCGAAATGTACATCGCCTCCCCGCAGGACTCGCAGCAATGCTTCCAGGAATATTTGGGCGACGCGCAGCGCCGTCTGCAACACGACGCGCAGCTTCCTAACGAGCCGCGCCAGATCCGGCCCGGGGAGGACGTAAAAATCGTGGAAAACCGCGTGCAGGTTTCCGGGCAGGTCGCCGTCATGGCCATCAACGGTCTGCTCACCAAGGTCATGTTTGATCGGAATCCCACCAACGAATTCTTCGTCGAGGAAAGCTTTCCACTGGAATGGATGTATCCGCACCTGACACCCTTCGGCGTCATCATGAAAATCAACCGCCAGCCGCTGCCGTCGCTGCCCGAAGAAATTTTCGCGAAGGATCACGAGTTCTGGTCGCAGTACTCGGATCGGCTGATCGGCAACTGGATCACTTACGACACGCCCGTCAGCAACATCGTGGCGTTCGTGGAGAAGGTTTATTTGCGCCACGACTGGAGCGGGTTGACCGCCGGCCAGCGCAAGTTCGCCCGCGACGACCAGGGCCAGAAGGCGTTCTCCAAGCTCCGCAGTTCCATCGGCGGCCTGTATGCCTGGCGCATCAACCCCGTCAGCCCGCCACCGCCGGCGTATCGCCCCCGCAACGAGGCGGAAACTCGCCGCATCTACAAGGAAGCGGACTTCACTTTCCGCCAGGCTTTCGCCTTCTGTCCTTACAGCCCCGAAGCCGTGTTCCGCTACATCAACCTGCTCATCCAGCCACCGCCCCCGATCGCGCCACGGATTGCCGACGCCCTGATCATCGCGGAAACGGCGCTGAAATTGGACCCCTACAATGGTCAAATTGCCGGACTCATTGCGAACTTGAAGGACTGGAAACAACGCACCGTTGACTTGGGCGGTCTGCAAAAGCTTGAGGCCGAAGTCCGCGCCAACCCAACCAACTTCCAGGCCGCGCTTGGCCTGGCCGTGAATTATCTGCAAACCCAACAGTTTGAACGTGGGCTCGCCCTCCTCGACAGCATCGTCGCCAATCCCCGCGTCGAAGCCGGGGCGCTCATTACCGTGGCCGACCTCTACAAGCAGATGAACAATCTGCCCAAACTCGAAGCCACCATGGCGCGGATGGTGCAATTGCTGCCGGCCAACGCCGAAGCGTGGTATGACCTCGCCGCCCTCCGCAGCAGTCTGGGCCGCCCCGCAGACAGCCTGACCGCCATTTCGAATGCCATCACGATCAGCACCGCCCGCCGGGCGACCAATTCCGCTGCCATTGACCTGCTCGCCGAGGCCCGCAAAGACGGACGGTTTAATCCGCTCCGCAACCTTCCGGAATTTCAAAAACTCATCGCGCCGTAGAACGCTCGAACGATCCATTTTGAACAGAAAAAGGGCGCAAAGAAGTTAAACCTTCCTTGCGCCCTTTGATAAGCCTCCAGCCGTTTTTCGTTTAGTAAATTATCTGTTAACTGCCCCAGTGCCGTCGTAAG
>CAYHFK010000319.1:0-5533 GCA_964355895.1 uncultured Bifidobacterium sp.
TGCGCGCGCTCTATCGCACCCTCGAATTGCCCGGCGCGAATCCGCTGAAGGACGCCCACACCGCGCTCGACACCGCCGTCCTCGCCGCCTACGGCTTCAACGCCAAAAAGGATTTGCTCGCCCAACTCCTCGCCCTGAACCAGGGAGTCACCGCTAAGATTGAACGCGGCGAACCCGTCACCGCCCCCGGCGTGCCTACAAACTATCGCGCCGCGAAGAAACTGATCACCGCCGATTGCATCCAAGCCCCGACGATGGGTAGAGATTCCGCGTATGCCGCGCCGCCCCCGCCGCCCGCTCAACCCGGCATCACGCCCGAACAAGCCTACGCCGACGCCGCGCATCATTATCTGGTCGGCAAAGAGGAAGGCCCGCCGGATCGCACCAAGAATTAAGAATCATCCTGATCTGAAGAAACGGGTGACGCCGGATTGGATCCCGTCTGGGGTTAGGTGGAGTTCAAACTTGCGCCGGCCGATTTGATTCCTGAATCTCCCAGCCATGAAATTCGCGATCTGCAACGAGATTTATCAGGGCTGGAAACTGGAGGACACGCTGGCCCACGCCGCGCAACTCGGCTACGCCGGATTGGAAATCGCCCCCTTCACGCTCGCCAATGCGGTCACGGACATCTCCGCCGCCGAACGCCAGCGCATCCGCGAACTCGCGGCGCGACACAACATCGCCATCGTGGGGCTGCACTGGCTGCTCGTGAAACCGGAAGGGCTTTATCTCAACCACACCGACGCCGCCATCCGCTTGCGCACGGCGAAGTATTTCGTCGAGTTGGTGGATTGCTGTGCCGACGTCGGGGGGACGATCATGGTCGTCGGCTCGCCCAAGCAGCGGAATCTCCTCCCCGGCGTTACGCACGCCCAGGCGTGGGACTGGACCGCAGCCACGTTTCGCGACGCGGTCAAACGCGCCGAAGATCGCGGCGTGACCATTTGTTTCGAGCCGCTTGCGCCTTCAGAAACCAATTTCATCAACACCGCGGCGGAGGCGATCGAATTCGTGAAGCCGTTCAACTCGTCCGCGTTCAAGATCATCATTGATGTGAAGGCGATGTCCTCCGAAACCAAGCCGATTCCGCAAATCATCCGCGAATCATGGCCGCACTTCGCGCACTTCCACGCGAACGACAAAAACCTGAAAGGCCCCGGCTTCGGCGACGTGGATTTCAAGCCCATCGCCGCCGCGCTGCGGGAAGTTGGCTACGACGGCTACGTGTCCGTGGAGGTGTTCAAGTTCGAGGAAGGGGCGGAGGTCATTGCGGGGCATAGCCTCGAGTATCTGCGGGCAAGTTTTGCCTGAAAAGCAGGCGCGCCGTTCGCCTGGCTTACTTCGACCCGGCCTTCGCTTCGTATTTCTTCAGCGTCTCGCCGAGTTCTTTTTTCATTTCCTCGTCGGCCGCCGCCGCGATGGCTTTTTTCTGCCACGCGACGGCTTCAGCAACTTTGCCGCTGTCGAACATCGCCCGGGCATAGGTGTCGAGGATACCAGCTTCCTTCGCATCGGTCGCATCCACGGCGGCTTTGGCGAGTTGGGTCGCGAGCGCGAGGTCGCGGGTCTTGATGCGCTCGTCGGTGAGAATCGTCCAGGCCCACTCGTTTAACAGCGTGCCGTTCTTGGTTTTCACCTCCCCCAGTTGCTTCGCCAGCTCGGGCAGTTTGTCCGCCTTCCCCTGGCCGGCGGCCGCGCGATAGTAGGCGGCGAACAGGGTGTTCAGCGCCATGACTTCCTTGAACTCGGCGAGGTTGAACTCCGCCGGGGCGGAATCCGCCAGCAACTTCTCGATACGCGCGAGGTTCGTGCCGCCCTTGCCGGACATCACGGCCATCTGATAATCACGCAACAGGCCTTGGAACTTCACGCTCTTGCGGGCTTCGGCGGCGCTGAATTTTTGTCCCGGATTGAGGCCGCCGATTTCGGCGTCCAGGGCCTCAAGTTCCTGGCCGAGTTTTTCGATCTTCGCTTCGTCCCGACCTTCGCCTGCTGCCGCGTGGAAAGCTTCCAGTTTCTGGCGGACGCTGTCGCGCTGTTTCGCCTTGTTCAAGTCGAGCGTGCCCGCCAGCACTTCCGCCACCGCCGTGTCCAACCCATCCATTGGATGTCCGTGCCACACAATCCGGCCTTCCTTGTCCACAATGAACGCATGCGGAATCCCGCCCTGGCCGAACGCCTCCATGTAACCCGCGCTGGTTTTCCTGTCCGCGTCCACCGCGACGACGTAATCCATTTGATCTCCCATTTTGGTCACAAACTTTTTCACCGTCGCCACTTCCTCGTCCGTCACGCCGACAAAAATGGCGTCCTTGAACTTCTTCTGCATCTCGGTCAGGTGCGGGATGCTGGTGCGGCAGGGCGGACACCAGGTGGCCCAGAATTCGACAATCACGACCTGCTTGCCTTTGACGGCGGCGAGATCCACAGGTTTGCCCTTGACCCACTCGGAGATTTTCAGCGGCGGCGCGGGGTCACCGAGTTCAGCGGCGATGGCGAACGAGCCCACAGCGAGCAAAGCCGCGAGGAGGAGAAACGGTTTGGTTTTCATATGATTGGCACCCGAAGTTTCGATTGCTTGAAAACCGTATCAGCCCGACCGCACGCGTCAATGTAAAGTGCCGCCGCTTTCCGCCGGAAGCCTCAACCTCAAGCCCCACGGCGTAAACGCAGGCCGTTCACCGCAATCGGAACCCGCCCCGGAAAACCACCTCCGCCACCACCACGGCAAAAAAGACGGCGCTGACCACGGCGTTCAGGCGGAAGAAGGCAACGTTGATCCAATTCAGACTGCGCCGGCGCGCAATCCAGTGTTCCAACACGAGGCACGCCACGATGAGGATCCAGCCCACGAAATAGGCGAAGCGAAATCGGCACAGCAAACCGAACGCAAAGAGCAGGCCGCACATGACGAGATGGGCGAGGAACGCGGCGGCGAGCGCGTTCTTCGGTCCCCAGGCCACGACGAGCGAATGCAGGCCCTGCCGCTTGTCGAACTCGTAATCTTGCAACGCGTAGATGATGTCGAAGCCCACGAGCCACAGCACCACGGCCAGGGCAAGCACGACCGGCTGGATCCCAACTCTTGCGGCACCGAACCAAGCCATCAAAGATTCAGGGGATGAGAACATGCCGGCCGGAGATGCAAATCCGAACCCGCCGCTCACCGCGAGCCACGCGCCCACGGGCGCCAGCGCCAGCGCGAGGCCGAGAAAGACATGCGTGTAATCCGTGAAGCGCTTGGTCAGCGAGTAGAAACAAATCACCACGAGTGCAACGGGGGAGAGATAAAAGCACAGTGGGTTGAGAAACCAACTCGCGGCGATGAGCCCCGCGCCGGAAAGGACGCAGAGAATGATGGCGCTGCCCAGGCTGATTTGTCCGGCGGGCAAATGCCGGTTCGCCGTGCGCGGATTGAGCGCGTCAAACTTGCGATCCACGATCCGGTTGAACGCCATCGCGCAGGTGCGGGCGCAGACCATCGCGGCGAGAATCAGCCCGAAGGTCCGCCAGCCCGGCCAGCCGCGATTTTCCCGCGCCGCCACCGCCATCGCGGCGAGCGCGAACGGCAGGGCGAAGATCGTGTGCGAGAAGCGCACGAAGCCAGCCCACTTTTGAATGAAGGAGAGCATTGGGCTTTAACGCGAAGGCGCAAAGGCGCAAAGGCGCAGGGATAGGAGAAAAAGAACTTGGCGGCTTGGCGGCTTGGCGGCCTGGCGTTGAATTCTCATTCTTTTTCCTCCGCCCAACGCTTCACGAGCTGATGCGCCACACCCAGATGATCAAGCACACGGGCGACGACGGTGTCCACGACTTGCTCAATCGTTTGCGGGCGCATGTAGAAGGAGGGATTGGCCGGGAGAATCGTCGCGCCGGCGAGCAGAAGCAGTTCAAAGTTTTTGACATGCACCAGACTCAAGGGCGTCTCGCGCGGAACGAGAATGAGTTTTTTCCTTTCCTTGAGCATCACATCGGCGGCGCGCAGCAACACATCCTCGCTCAAACCGTGGGCGATGCGGCCCAGCGTGCCCATCGTGCAGGGAATCACAACCATCGCGTCCGGCGGGTTCGATCCGCTGGCGAACGGGGCGTTCATGCTTTTGAGGCCGTGGGGGTTCACCCCCGCGGGCAGGCGCAGGCCGCCGGGCAATTCCTCGGCGATGACTTGTGGCGCGTAGTGGCTCAGCACGACGTGGATTTCGTGCGCCTGCGGGTCGAGATTATCGAGCAGCCGCTGGGCGTACAGCGTACCGCTGGCTCCGGTGATGGCGACGAGAATTTTCAAGGGTTTGGTTTCCGTTCGCCCGCAGTATGTCCCAGTTCCCGGCCGCAAACAAGTTTGCGAAACCGGGGGGAAACGGCTTGAGTCGGCCCGGCCCATTCGCACAATGGTAGCGTGTCAAAATTCGCAACCCTTCTGGCGGGTGTGCTGGCCCTCCTGGCCGGTTGCAGCACCGTGCCAGGACCCACGGGCCAGTCACTCCCGCCAAATTGGGACACGGAACTCGGCGCGGCGCGCGAAGCCGAGCCGGCGCAGAGCATAACCGTGCCTGCGCATCTCCCCGTCGCCGATGCGATTGCGGCGGCCAGTCCCAAAGTGACTCCCGTGCTGGCGCCGCTGGCCGCGGCGGATTCGGGCTGGGTTTCGCTGAACGGTTGGGCCGCGCAGAACGGTTTGTGCGCGTTACGGACAATCCCCCTTTTGCCGCAGGTCGTGTACGCGATCACGACCTTGAACGGCGTCTTCGCCGTGCGGGTCGGCAGCCAGACGGCCTTCTGGGATCAGTTGGATGTCCGGCTTGGATTTGCGCCGCAACAGATCGGTGACCAGATTTATTTGCATCCGCTGGACGTGAAAAAAACGCTCGAACCGCTGTCACGCGGCCTGGCGGTGGCGACCTCCCCGAGCCGCGTGGTCGTGATTGATCCCGGCCACGGCGGCGTGAACCCCGGCACCCGCAGCATCGTGGATGGCCGGAATGAAAAGGAATTTACGCTCGACTGGGCGAAGCGCCTCGCCCCGCTCCTGGCCCAACAAGGCTGGCAGGTTTTTCTGACCCGGACGAACGACGTGGATGTTTCGCTGCCCGACCGCGTGGCGTTGGCGGAGACGTGCCACGCCGATCTGTTCCTGAGTTTGCATTTCAATTCCGCCGGCGAAGCCCGCGAGCAGGCGGGGCTGGAAAGTTATTGCCTCACGCCTACCGGCCTGCCGTCGAGCCTCACCCGCGGCTACGATGACGACCGGCGCCAGGTTTTTCCGAACAATGCCTACGACGCGGACAACCTGCGCTACGCCGTGCGCCTGCAAAGGTCGCTTTTGCAGGTGAACGGCAATAATGATCGGGGCGTGCGCCGCGCGCGTTTTCTCGGCGTGCTGCGCGGCCAACAACGCCCGGCCGTGCTCATCGAGGGCGGCTACCTCTCAAACCCACCGGAGGCCAAACGGATCGCCGATCCGGCATACCGGCAGAAACTGGCGGAAGCGGTGGCGAGGGCGTTGGCAACGGGACTGGAGAATGGAAGGTGG
>CAYHFK010000320.1:0-5497 GCA_964355895.1 uncultured Bifidobacterium sp.
CCCGTAGGGCTGGCATTTATGTAGATGATGAAATCACCAAATGAACCAAGCTCCGCCGGAGCGGTATCTTCCGAAGATGAGGAGTGGTACAGTTTGACGTCTGGCATCGGGGTGGGGTATTCACCCCTTTGTGTGAACGCCGCATTTTCCCCTAATCCCTCAAATCAAAACGCGCGCCGATGGCCCGACGACCAAGTTGAAATGACACCAGCCTCAAACCGGACGTTGCTCACGGGATTCCTTCTGGCGCGGCCCGGCGGCGGGGCGGGGTTCGCCCTGGCACCAGGCCCGCCGAATGTGACTAAAAAAGCAAAGTCATTATGAAAAAGTTGATTCAACACAAAATCCAAACGGGGGCTTTGCAGAGCGCGATTTTCAACAGCGCCAACTTTTCGAGCATCGCCACGGACGCCAAGGGCGTCATTCAGATCTTCAATGCCGGCGCGGAGCGGATGCTGGGCTACGCGGCCGCCGACGTGATGAACAAGCTCACGCCCGCCGACATTTCCGATCCGCAGGAAGTGATCGCGCGGGCCAAGGTGTTGAGCGTCGAACTCGCCACGCCGATCAGGCCCGGGTTCGAGGCATTGGTGTTCAAGGCTTCGCGCGGGATCGAGGACATCTACGAGCTGACCTACATCCGCAAGGATGGGAGCCGGTTCCCGGCGGTGGTGTCGGTCACGGCGCTGCGCGATGCTCAAGATGGAATCATCGGCTACCTGCTGATCGGCACGGACAACACCGCGCGCAAGCGGGCGGAAGAAACCCTGGGCCGCAACGAGGAAAGCCTGGCCGTCACGCTCAACTCCATCGGCGACGCCGTGCTGACGACCGATGCCGAGGGGCGGGTCACGCGGCTGAATCCCGTCGCGGAAAAATTGATGGGTTGGACACAGGCCGAGGCGCTTGGCCGTCCGGTCGCCGAAGTCCTTCGCATCATCAACGAGGTGACCCGCCAGCCGGCGGTCATTCCCGTGGGCAATGTGCTGGCGACCGGGGAAATCCACGGGCTGGCCAACCACACCATCCTCATCGCGCGCGACGGCACGGAGCGGCCCATCGCCGACAGCGCCGCGCCCATCCGGGACAAGGACGGCCTGATTCTCGGCGTCGTGCTCGTCTTTCGCGATGTGACGGAGGAGAAGAAGGCGGAGAAACTAATCCGCGAAAGTGAATTGCGACTGCGGATACTCAATGAAGAATTGGAATGTCAAGTGGAGGAACGCACCGCCGAGGTGCGGCAGGCGCTCGCCACGCTGGACGCGACCGAGGACGGCGCGTTCATCTTCGACCCCGAGACGTTGCGCTACACCTATGTGAACACAGGCGCGATCCGGCAGCTTGGCTACACGCGAGAGGAGTTGCTCGGCATGACGGCCGTGGATTTCAAACCGGAGTTCACCGAAGCGCACTGCCGCGAACTGCTCGTGCCGATGCTCCGGGGCGAAGTCCGCCCGCACCGTTTCACCACGCTGCACCGGCACAAGGACGGGCATGACATCCCGGTGGAAATCAACCTGCAATACGTCGCTCCCGCGGGCGAGCGCCCGCGTTTCGTAGCCATCGCGCGCGACATCACCGAGCGCAAGCGGGAGGAGAAGAACCTCAGGCGGATGGCGACGGTGGTGCGGGACTCGAACGATGCGATCACGATTCAGGATTTCGCGGGCCGGATCACCGCCTGGAACCGGGGCGCGGAACTGATGTATGGCTATAGCGAGGCCGAGGCGCTGCTGATGAATATTGAGCGCCTCACGACCCCCGGCAAGGTGGCCGAGCAAAAGGAGTTCATCCGCCGGTTGATCACGGGCGAGGCCATCACCTCGTTTGAGACCCAACGGGTGACCAAAGACGGGCGCGTTCTCGATGTCTGGATGACGGTGACCAAACTGATGGACGAGGCCGGAAAACCGATTGGCCTGGCCTCCACCGAGCGCGACATCACCGCGCGCAAGCGGGAGGCGGAGTTACTGCGCGAGAACGAGGAGAAATGGCGGGTTCTTTTCAATGAGTCAGCGGACGGACTGATCCTGGCGAATCCCGCAATCCGCACGTTTCTGAGCGTCAACCAGACGATTTGCCGGATGCTGGGCTACACCGAGGCGGAACTGCTGACGCTCGGCGTCGCGGGTATTCACCCACCGGCAGACCTGCCCGTGGTGCTGGAGGCATTCCGCCAGCAGGCCAGCGGGGAGCGCAAGGTGGCGTCGGGGCTGCCCATGTTGCGCAAGGACGGCAGTGTTTTCCTTGCGGACGTCACCGCCGAGATGGTCGTCTTGGCCGGGGAACACCTGCTGCTGGGATCTTTCCGGGACGTCACCGAGCGCCAACGGGCGGAGGAGGCGCAGCGGGCGTCCTCCGCGTATGCGCGCAGCCTCATTGAGGCCAGTCTCGATCCCCTGGTCACCATCAGCGCCGATGGGAAGATCACCGACGTCAACGAAGCTTCCGCACAGGCCACCGGCGTGCCGCGCGAGCAGCTCATCGGCACGGACTTCTCGGATTACTTCACCGAGCCGGACCAGGCGCGCGCGGGCTACCGGCGCGTCTTCGCCGAAGGCTTCGTGCGCGACTATCCGCTGGCGATCCGGCACGTCTCCGGGCGCGTCATGGACGTGCTCTACAACGCGAGCGTTTACAAGGACGACCAGGGCCACGTGCTCGGCGTGTTTGCCGCGGCGCGCGACATCACCGAGCGCAAGCGGGAGGAGAAGAACCTCAGGCGGATGGCGACGGTGGTGCGGGACTCGAACGATGCGATCACGATTCAGGATTTCGCGGGCCGGATCACCGCCTGGAACCGGGGCGCGGAACTGATGTATGGCTATAGCGAGGCCGAGGCGCTGCTGATGAATATTGAGCGCCTCACGACCCCCGGCAAGGTGGCCGAGCAAAAGGAGTTCATCCGCCGGTTGATCACGGGCGAGGCCATCACCTCGTTTGAGACCCAACGGGTGACCAAAGACGGGCGCGTTCTCGATGTCTGGATGACGGTGACCAAACTGATGGACGAGGCCGGAAAACCGATTGGCCTGGCCTCCACCGAGCGCGACATCACCGCGCGGTTGAAGAACGAACGGCTCGCCCTGCGCACGCAGCGGCTGGAAAGCATCGGCACGCTGGCCGGCGGCATTGCCCATGACCTGAACAACGCGCTGGCGCCGATCATGATGAGCGGTGAGTTGCTGCGGATGCAGTATCCCGGTGAATCACCCATACTGGACATCGTTCAGACCAGCGCCAAGCGGGGCGCGGACATGGTGAAACAACTCCTCAGCTTTGCCAAAGGTGCGGAGGGCGAGCGCGTCCCCCTCCAGCCCGGCCGTTTGGTCAAGGAGTTGGAGAAGCTGATGAAAGGCAGCTTCCCCAAGGACCTCCAGTTGGTGATCAAATGCGATCCGCAACTCCCGCTGGTGCTGGGCGACGCCACGCAGTTGCACCAGGTGCTCCTGAATCTGTGCGTCAACGCCCGCGACGCCATGCCCCACGGCGGCACGCTTACACTGGAGGCGGAGCGCCAGGAAGTGGATGCCATGTATGCCAGCTCCATCCCCGACGCCAAGTCCGGCCAACACGTGGTGCTGCGGGTGCGCGACACCGGCACAGGCATCCCGCCGGAAAATCTCGACCGGATTTTTGACCCGTTCTTCACGACCAAAGGCCCGGACAAAGGCACGGGCCTGGGCCTCTCCACCGTGATGGGCATCGTCAAGGGCCACGGCGGATTCCTGCGGGTTTATTCGCAACCCGGCCAAGGCTCGACGTTTGCCGCGTATCTGCCCGTCGGCGGTGCGGGCAGTGACACGGAACACGTCACCAAAGCGGCGGTGGCATTCCGTGGGCAGGGGGAAACCATCCTGTTCGTGGATGACGAACGCGCCCTGCGGGAGGTGACGAGCGCGGTCTTGCGGCGGCTGAACTTCGCGCCGTTGACCGCCACCGACGGCGCGGACGGCTTGATTCAGGCGGCGCTGCACCGCACCCAGCTGCACGCCATCATCACCGACCTGCACATGCCCCACATGGGCGGGCTGGAGTTTGTCCGCGCGCTCCGGCGGATGCTGCCGGACATCCCGGTCCTGGTGGCCAGCGGGCGGATGGATGACGCGGTGGCCGAAGAGTTCGAGACCCTGGGCGTGACCAATCGGCTGGACAAACCGTTCACCGAAGCGCAACTGGCGGAGGCGTTGAAAAATCTCCTGGCGCCGCAATGAGCCGCCGATTCAGAAGGATGTAAATGGTTCATCCGGGTCCGGAGTATTGACCCCACCCCGTGAACAGCCGCACATCAGTGTTGTGTGAGGACAGCCGAGTCCGGCGTCAGGCGATGCGCAGTGGACGAATTATCCCGCCCGTCGCTACCGCCTCCGCTTGCCGTGAGGTCGCGAATACCGGCACGTTTCGGTTGCCAGGCAAATGACCGACCGCAGCTTCACCGCTTACTGGTGCGGCCCGCGCTGACAGGTTTCACGGTCAGCGTCACGCGGGTCTTGACCTTGGTTTTGAAACCGGACGGGGTTGCGTAAAGAGGTCAATCCGCCGCCGGTCTTTTCAAACCGGCTTTTACGCCGGCTTGATTTTTTTCGCCACGTCAACCGGGAGTTTTTGGCGGAGTTTGGGGTGGGCTTCCACGAGCCGCATGATGTCCATCAAATCCTTTTGCCGTTTACTGGGGCGGCGGGTGTGGTCGCGGTAGGCCAGGATTTTTCCCTGCAAGGTGTCGGGCCGGCTGGCCACGCGCATGAGAATGCCGTGGATGTCCGCCGGGGTGGAGCGGGCGGGAAAGTCGCGGTAAACATCTTCGGTGCTGATCTGCACGGAGACTTTGGAGCGGCCTTTGAGATTGACCGACCATTTGAATTTTTTGGCGGTGAAACCGGCGGCGCGCAGGGCTTGCACGGCTTCTTCCACGCGTTCGGCGGCGATGACCAGATCCACGTCGGCCGTGGCCATCGGTTCTTTCGCCCAGTGGTTGACGGCCAGACCGCCGATCATGCACCAGGGGATTTCGCGCTGCTCCAACGCGGTTACCAGCAGCGAAACATCGCCGCCGCCGCCCGCCGTCTGCCAGTCGTAAAACTGCCGCATGGTCATGCCCGGAAAATATCGGTCCGCCCGCCGCCCGGCAAGCTTGATGCAAGGTTCTGTCAGCCCTGCCCCGGCGGATTGATTTCCACCTGGAAACCGCGCGGCGCGACCGGCGGCGGTTAAACTCGCGCGTCCGCGTCCGCTCACCGGCCCCAAACTCACCGCGCTCGCGCAACGCCTGGCCGACTCGGATGATCCGGCCGAAGTTCGCGGCGGGTTGCCGCGAGGTTTGAAATTTATTTCGCCAGCGCTTCGCCCACCGCTTCGCGGAACACTTCCACCATCCGCTGCGCCTGGCTCACCGTTGTGCAATACGGCGGCATGAGCACGATCACATTACCGATGGGCCGCGTCAGCACGCCGCGCCGCGCCATCGCTTCGCAGACCCGGATGCCGGCCCGCTCCCGCA
>CAYHFK010000321.1:0-5476 GCA_964355895.1 uncultured Bifidobacterium sp.
CGGTGAAAGAACAGCAGATCCACGCGATACCATTCGTCGTCGATGCGCAGGCGGCGTTGGCGACCGACGAAGGCGAAGTCGCCTCCCAATTCGAGAAGGAAAGTTTCCAGGTGGCGGATGAGGGCATCTTCGAGTTCGGTCTCGGAGTATTCGTCACGCAGGCCGAGAAATTCTAGGACGAGCGGATCGCGCACGGCTTCATCGGCGGTGAGTTTATCGCCGGGCCGGGACTGCGCACCTTTCTTGAGCATTGCGGCTTTATTCCGCGAGAGGGCGGTGCGTTCGTAGAAGAGGGAGTTTATCTGCCGGTCGAGTTGGCGTACGCTCCAGCCGCCGCGAAGGGCTTCGACTTCGTAAAAGTGACGCGCCTCGTCGCTTTTGACCGAGAGCAGCCTGACGTAGGTGGACCAAGGGAGCGGGAAGACGGTGGAAAGATCGGCTAACGTGAAATGGGACTTGCCGGTGCGCACCAGAGATTTGCTCGACGCTGTCGAGCAATTGTTCGTGGATGCCGGTGTGAGGGCTTGAACGGCGTTGACCAAATCATGCTCCAGACCGGCAAGAACCGGCCCGGAAGATTTGCCCGACAGTGTCGAGCGAATCCAAACGGGCGGGTGTGTAAGGTAGAATTCGCGGAATCTTTGGAGATTCTGGCGGGAAAATCCGCGCCCGTGCCGGGCCGTCAAATCCAACGCCAACCGCTTGAGCAACTCTTCGCCATACTCCGCCCGCTTCTTTCCGACTTGCTCAAACTCCACGATGCGCCGCCCGACTTCCCAATACGTGGCGGTCATGAACGTGTTGGTGACACGTGCTGTGGCATGACGTGCAGCTTCCAGAAGTTCACCAATGCCGCGGACCAGCCCGGCGTAGCCGGTGCGTGCGACGGGGCGGGTGGTTTTCGCTGGTGGCCGCTTCATGGTTGTTGAATTAGACACGATTCACTCCTCACTTGCCATCTCCTTCCCGCGAATTTCGCGAAACTGTTTGCTGCGCACGATGGTCTCGACAGCAACGCTGAAACGATAATCGTGCGCAGATAACTGCCGTTGCATTTCGGTTAGCAACGGTTTGTCGGACAAAATCACGCCGCGCCCCAGCGAGTAGCCGAGTAGCTTGCGACAGAATTGCCGGAGCACCACGTCGCGCTTTTTGGTCAGCAGGTAATCACGCAGGCCATCGGCGCCTTCGACCTGTGTGCCGTCGAACAGCTTCGCGTGGGTGTCAATGGGCCGGTCGGCGAGGTCGCGCGTGCGGGCGCGCCCGATGGTGTCGTAACCTTCGAGCGCGAAACCGTAGCCATCCATGCGCGCATGGCAGCCCGCGCAACGCGGGTCGCTGGTGTGCTTCTCGGTCAGTTGGCGCACGGTCAGTGTCTCCGTGGCTTCGTCCTCGGGCAGACGCGGAACATCCTTGGGCGGACGCGGAAGCTTGTCGCCCAGGATGACTTCGGCGACCCAGTTCCCGCGGAGGATGGGACTCGTGCGCGAGGCGCCGGACTGTTTTGCCAGGGTCGCGCTCAGGCCCAGGATGCCGCCGCGCCCGAACTTCTTCACGCCGTCCACGCGCCGCCACTCCGCGCCGGTCACGCCGGGGATGCCGTAATGTTGCGCGAGGCTCTCGTTGAGAAACGTGTGATCCGTGTCGAAGAGCGCGAGCACCGAGCCGTCGTTTTGAAAAGCGTCGGTGAAGAAGCGAATCGCCTCCTCGTACATCGGGCCGCGCACGCTGGCGAAGGTCGGGAAATGCCGCTCGCTTTTCTCGTCGAGCGATTCGAAGTCGTGGATGTGCAGCCACGCGCAGGCGAACTCGATGGCAAGCCGGCGCACCCGCGGATCGGGCAACATGCGCCGCGCCTGCGCCACCAGCACGTCCGGGTTGTGAAGTTTTCCCGCCGCCGCACCCGCGCGCAATTCCGCGTCGGGCATTGAAGACCAAAGGAAATAGCTCAACCGATTTGCGAGTTCCCAGTCCGACACCGGCCCCGGCGCCGCTCCCGGCGCGGCCTTTTCCAGGCGATACAAGAACGCCGGCGCCACGAACACGCGGGCGAGCGTGAGCCGGATGGCTTCGTCATGCGGGAGTTCCTCCGCGCGCAATTTGCGATACAGCCCGCGCAGCTCTTCTTTCTCAACGTCCGTCAACGTCCGCCGGTAAGCGCGCCCGGCGAACTCCAGCACGCCCTCGACGTGCTGCGGTTGCGTGTTGGTGAGCAACTGCCGGAACACCGCCGCCCGGTCGTTGATGGGCTTGCGCATTGGCTCGAAGACCTTCGGGTCGGCGTCCTGGGTGGCGTATTGCCAAAGCTGCTCGAAGGCGTCAACCAATGTTAGCGCGTCTTGACTGACGTAGTGTAACTCCTCCCACAGCTGGTCGAGCTTGGCCTTCTGCGCATCATCGAGCATCAGCTGCGAGAGATGGTCGTCTTCGCGGTAGAACAAGGTGAGGGTGACCACTTCATCCACCGGCACGATTTTGGTGTAACAGAGGGCGGCCGGGAACCAGCGGCGGAACTCGTCAAGGTTGCCTTCGATTCGTTGGCTCGTCGCGCTACCCTCTACGATGACGATCGGCGTGCTGTGGATGACCGGCTTGTCTGGGTCGGTCCACGTTCCCTTGTTGTTTTGGATTGTGGACGAACCCGGCAGAAGCGTTTTGATGTCGGTGGGTTTGCTGGTGAGGGCCTGTAATTGAACACTGCCTTCGGTGCCGGATCTCGGATCGAGAATGCCCGTCGTCACAAACTCGGCACCGGCGACGAGGTCGGCGGGCAGATGAATCTCCAGCACGGACGGGGCTTGCACGCACAGGCTGGCAGCTTCGATGGTCGAGCCGTTTGGATGTTTGCCGAAGGCGGTGGGGTCGAGGCCCAGCGTATTCGTAGCAGCCGACGTGAGGCGGCTCTCACTTTTCGGGTGGGAAGTTTGAGCCGACTCACGTCGGCTGCTACCGAGTTGGTGCTTGAACAGTGGCCCGCCGAGCGAAGCCAGTTGTTGATACAGTTTCGCATCCGGACTGTCCTTCGTCGCTGGCACGCCAGAGATGAGCAGCGTCTGCACCGCTTGCGCGAGGTTGAGTTTCTCCTCCGCGCTCTCGGCGGATTGCCATTTGGCCAACAGCGAGCCGGCGGGAATCATGGGGCCGGTTTCGCGGCCAGACACAGGCTCGGTATAGAAATGCCAGACGCCTTCGTTGCCGAAGCGGTCGGCGTGCGGATTGCCCGCCAGCACCTCGGGCGAAACATCTCGGGTGAGACTCCACTCGCGTCCGCCGTCGCCGGCGCTCTTGAGCACGAGTTCAATATCCGTGAGGTCGCACGAATGATTGCCCTCGCGCGGGCCGATGAGCAGCGAAACCAAGTCGCCGGTCTGCACGGCGAGCTTTTCGATGGGGCCAATCTTTACTTCGCTGCTGCCCTGCGCCGTGCCGGTGGCCAGCCGCTGACGCGTGGCGCCGCGGCGCAGTTCCAATGACCAAGTGACGCCATTCCCGCATTCGGGATGCGCGTGGGCCACTTTCGCCTCGACGCGCATCGGACCGGTGAGCGGACTGCGCCAGCCAACCGCGGCGCTCAGTTGCGGCGAAGGATGCACGGTAACGCCGTGCGGCTTCATGTTACCCGGGATGCGCACATGCTGGTCGGAGGAATTGGCGAGGAGCAGCGGCGTGTCACTCGAACCCCAGCCGTTGACGAAGTCGTAGCCAGAGGACTTGTGAATTTGGTTCGTGAAGTAATCGAGCTTGGGGGCCGCGCGCGAGCCGATACCAAGATAATCGAGCCACGCGGTCAGCGCCTCCGCATCCACACCCTGCCGACGAGAAAGCTCCGCCACATCGAGCTGGTTGGTGTTGGCGCTGAGCTCGGCGGCGGCGACGAGGCACTTCGCCGTGGCGGCGAAAATCTTTTCCCGCCGCGCCGTCATCTCGCGGGTGAAATCTCGCACGTCGCGCAGAAACAGATCAGGTTGTCCGGGGACAACCAGTTTTGGCTGCTGCCAGAGCACAAAATCATTCGTGTTGCCGTCGCCCGCGTCGCTGGCCACAAGGTAGATCACAACTTCGTTGCCGTTCGTCGGCGCGGCGAGTTTGAGGCGCACCTCCTGTTTCGGGCTCAATGGATTGACCGGCTCCATCCATGCCTTCGGGCCGCCGACCTTGCCGATGTGACCCACGCTGCTGAATTTCCAGAGGACCTTCTGCCATTGTGCGATGTCCGCTGCGAGCGATGCGGCATCCGCGGGCGTGGCGGCGCGCCAACGAGCGCGCAGCGGGTCGAGCAGCAGGGAGGCTTCGTTGCGATTGAGCAAGTCCCACAGCGCGGCGAGATACTTGCCGCTCAGACCACGTTGGCGGGCGAGTGCTGGGAGTTGCTTCGCATCCGGGCGCAACTCCAGCGTGGCGGTGAGATACTTTTCCAGCGGCAGTCGTCCGCCTTTGTTCTTGTCCAGCTCCATGCCCTGCTGGGTCACTGTTTCCGCTCCGCCCACTTCGGTGAAGCCACGGTAGAATTCGCGAATCTCCGCGAGAATTTCCTCCGTCCAATCGCGCCGGGTCGTCCCGGACGAGAAGCGCAGTCCATCGGGCAACAGCACCGCATGGCTGGCGATGTCCTTGCCAGCGTCGAGATATTTGGTGATGAGTGCGGGCGACATCACCAGCGCATTGCCCGTGTTCATGAAGCCCTCTCCGGCAGCGCTGTCCGTCGGAAACTCCTTCGCCGGGTTGAGCGATCCAACCGCCGTGAGGTCGCGTACCGTGTAAGTATATTCCGCGTTGTTCAACCGCCGCAGCACGACCGGGCCCGGGTCGCCCGCGTGCGCCAGCGCGGCCTCGTCCAGCGCGCGGTTCACCCAGCCGAGCAATCGCTCCCGCTCGTCGCTGGTCGGCTGCGGCTTTTCCTTCGGTGGCATTTCGCCGAGTGACAATTGCTCGACCACGCGCTCCCAGACCTTGGGATGTTTCATCGCCTCGCTGAACGATGTGAACCGTTCAAGGTCAAGATCGCCCTTGTGCTTCTCGGTCGAATGGCATTTGAGGCAATACTCGTTGAGCATCGGCCGGATGCTCTGGTTAAAATGCTCAGCGTTGACCCCGCCGGTTTGGGCGAGGCCGACCGGCACGAATGCGAACAGTGTAACTACCGCGAGACAAACCGCAGGGTTGAGAAAGCGAAAGTCGCGCCGCAGAATCTGAACGCCGGTTATCTCCGAGCCGCGCCGGGTGCGGCGGGCCGGCATCGCGGGAATTGATCGGTTGGTGGATCGGGGCAGGGCGCCGGGCAACTCAGGAGTCCACTCCGGTGCGATCCGCTTTCGGGCTTCAGGTATCACGAATTCCATTCCTTTTTTTAGTGCTTCTACCGCTTCGCCTCGCCGCGAAAAGGCGCTGGCGGATGGGAGCAGGAGAATTTACGGGGAGATTCTTACACCGCCGCAACCCAAGTTGTCGAGTTCTTCGCGCAGGATACGGATCGCCC
>CAYHFK010000322.1:0-5470 GCA_964355895.1 uncultured Bifidobacterium sp.
GCGCACGGGGCGAGTTATCGGAACCAGCCGGCGGGGTCCATCGGCCACATGGCGTCGTTCTCGTTTCAGTCCAGCAAGAACCTCACGTCCGGTGAGGGCGGCATCCTGACCACGAACGATGACGCGCTGGCGGCGGCCTGTCGCTCGATTCATAATTGCGGACGCATTCCGACCGGCGTGTGGTATGAGCATCACGTCATCTCCGGCAACTACCGGCTGGGCGAATTTCAAGGCGCGGTACTCAACGCCCAACTCGATCGCTTGGAGACGCAGACCAAAACGCGCGACCGCAACGGGCAATACCTGACGGCCCGTCTCGCCCAGTTGCCCGGCCTGCATCCGCAAAAGCGCGAGGCCGATTGCACCCGGCACAGTTACCATCTGTTCATGCTCCGGATTGATTCTGAGAAGTTTGGCGCGCCGCGCGCGGCGGTGCTCAAGGCGCTCCAGGCGGAAGGCATTCCGTGCTCGGCCGGTTATGGTTTTTCGCTGCACCACCAGCCGATGTTTCGCAACAAGGCCTTTGGGCCGTATCTGTCGAAAGCGTCCGCCAAATTGAATTATCGCCAGGTCAGTTGCCCGAACAGCGACCTGATCTGCCGCGAGCAATGCATCTGGCTGGAACACGGTTTCTTCCTCGGCACGCGGACGGACATGGACGACATCGCCCGCGCCTTTGAGAAAGTTTATGAGAACCGCGCCGGGCTGAACACCTGGGCCAAAAAGCCGGCGGTGAAATGACGAGTCCGGCGGCGGCAATTCGATGACCGGACGCGCTTTCGGCGCTCCTCTCCCAGAACCTCAGTGCCGACCAAAACTTAGAGTTTCCAGCCGGGGCGATACGCCGGATTGACATAAGCATTGGCCGCATCGTTATTCGTGAAGCGCATCGCCTTGTCATCCCACTTGAGCGTCTGGCCCGGGAAACGAAGCGCAATGAGCCCGAGCAACGCCACTTGCGTGAGCGGCCCGCCGTAGCCGAAATGGGACCCGGCTTTGTGCCCGTTGCGAATCGCGTCCGCCCAATCCCAGGCGTGGCCTTTGACACGGGCGATTTTTTGCGCCGGCGCGTTCTTCCCGGAGTGTTGCTCCATGAGGCTGTCCGGAACGAGATGGCAGCCGCCGCCCCCGTGCGAACCGTGGACAATCATGCCCTTGTCGCCAATCAGGATCGCCCCGGTGCCGGGAATTTTTTCATCCGCCGGGAAATCCTGGGGCTTCGGAATCGTGGCGTTGCCATCATACCAGACCAATTTGACCGGGCCGCGCGTCTGCTTGGCCGCAAACTCAAAGGTGAACTTGGCCGCCGAGGGATAAGCCAGTCCTTGCTTCACGGGATCGTAGTCCGTCACCTCGGCCTGAATGGTTGTGGGGGCGTCAAGGTTCAGAGCCCAGAAGGACGGGTCCACAACGTGGCAAATCCAGTCGCCAATGGCGCCGCCGCCGAACGGCATCCAGCCGCGCCAATTCCACGGCACCCAGAGCGGCGAGTACGGCTGGAAGGCCGCCGGGCCGAGCCACAGATCATAGTCGAGGCCCTTGGGCACGTCGTGATGCTGATCCAGTTTGGCCAGGTTTGGGATCTGGCAATACACATTTTTGAAAGCATCGCAGCCGGCATGCACGGTGTGGACCTGCCCGATGGCGCCCGCCCAGACCCATTCGCACAGGCGGCGGATAGTATCACTGGCGTGCCCCTGATTGCCGAGTTGCGTGACCACCTTGTATTTGTTGGCGGCCGCCATAAGCTCGCGGACTTCATGGACCGAGTGGGCCAGCGGTTTTTCGCAATAGACATGCTTGCCGCGCCGCATGGCCGCCATGGCGATGACGGCATGGGTGTGATCCGGCGTGCCGATGATCACGCCGTCAATCTCCTTGCCCAGCTTGTCGAGCATCACGCGATAGTCCGTGAAGCGTTTGGCGTTCGGATATTTGGCGAATTCCTTGGCGGCGTAGTTTTCATCCACGTCGCACAACGCGACGATGTTGTGGCCCAGTCCCGCCACCTCATCCACGTCGGCCCCACCCCGGCTGCCGATGCCGATGCCGGCGACGTTGAGCTTCTCGTTCGGGGAAAGGCTTTCCGCACCGCGCAGCAGCCGGCCGGGAAGAAGGTTGAACAGGGCCACGCCTACACCGGTGCCATAGAGAAACTGTCGGCGGTTGATCGAACTGGATTTGTATTTGTTCATAACGCGATTGGTTCGGTGGTTCCGTTGGTTGATGAATTCATTTTTGGCTGCCGGTTGCAGTCTAGTTCCTTGCCGTAATTGGGCAAGCAGCAAGCCAAGGGGCTACAAAGTTTCCGCTCTTGACCGCCTTTGCCTCCGGCTCCGGCGCGACCGTGCCGTTATAGCGTCGGGCATCCTGCCTGAGGTGGCGGGCGGCCAATCAAAATTTCAGCGAAAACCAAAGTCCGGTCGGCCGCAATACCCCGCCCCCGAAATAATGGTGGCGATGCCGGTCGGTCGGCGCGGAGATGGCAGCGAAAGCGTTTGACCCGCCCGCCGTCCTGCCTGCCCGGATACGGGCGGGCGCGGCGGAACGCAACGAAACTTTCCGGTTGTTGTCCGGGCAAAAGTTGGAGTTCCGGCATGGAGCCGCCGGCACTTGTCTTGTGGCGACCGATCGCCCACCCTTGGATTGGCGACGGCATGCCGGACAACGAACCGCCGCCGACAAATGAAAACTCCATTCCGCGGTTTTACCGCCATCCTGCTCAAAGAGTTCACGGTCATTTTCCGCGACCCAACGACGTTGTTCTTCATGTTCTTTCCGCCGCTGATCCAGATCATCGCGTTCGGTTACGCGCTGGACAACGACGTGAAACACATGGCAACGGTGGTGTTAAATCAGGACCGCACGGCGGAGAGCCGCCAGTGGGTGGAGAAATTCGTGAACACGCAAACGTTCAAGGTCGTGGGGGAAGTGAACAGCGTGGACGAACTTTCGTCCGCGATCCGCGAGGGCAAGGCGTATGTGGGGTTGCAAATCCCGCCGGACTTCACGCGCAATTTGCACGCCGGGCGCGGGGCGCAGGTGCAGGTGTTGATTGACGGGTCGAGTTCCACGATTGCGTTGCAGGCGCTGCAAACTTCCATGGGCCTGGCATTGCGCGAATCCTTGATGACGACAATGCGGGAAGCGCGGCGGACGGAAATGCCCATCGAAGTCCGCCCACAAATTCTCTACAACCCAACGATGAAGAGCGCGAATTTCTTCGTGCCCGGCGTGATGGGCATTGCGCTGCAAATCGCCACGGTGTTCGCGACTGCGCTGTCCCTGGTGCGCGAACGCGAACGCGGTACGCTGGAGAACCTGCTGGTGGCGCCCCTGTCGCGCTGGGGCTTCATGCTCGGCAAGCTCACGCCGTATCTTTTGATTTCGATGACGATGGCCACCGGCATTTTCCTGGTCGCGCGCTGGGTGTTCGGCATCCCGATTCGCGGTGACGTGAGCGCATTGTTCCTCGCGACCTTCCTTTATGTGTTCACGTTACTCAGTCTGGGGCTGCTGATTTCGTCGCGGGCGCAGAATCACATGCAGGCGCTGCAAATGACGATGGCGCTCCTGCTGCCGGCGGTGTTTTTCTCGGGCTTCATTTTTCCGATCGAGACGATGCCAAGGGTTTTTCAATGGATCAGCACGCTCATTCCGGCGACGTATTTCATCGGGTTGATGCGGGCTATCATGCTACGCGGGGCCTCGGTGTCGGATTACTGGTTCAGCTTTGCGGTGCTGGCGGGGATGGGGCTGATTCTCTTCAGCCTGTGCGTGCTGCGGTTCAAACAGAAAATTGCGTGAAACGCGAGCGCACATCGGTAATGGAGCGCTGGTCTCTGGCGCCGCGCCAAAAGATTCACCAATCGCAAGTCGCCGGGCCGGAGGCCGGCACTCCCGGCGCGGCGCGACTTCGTCTTCGCCTCACCACGACGGCGGAATCCATCGTGCGCGGCGGGCATCCCTGGGTTTTTGCCGACAGTGTGCGCGCGCAGAATCGCGCGGGCCAGGCGGGCGAACTGGCGGTGATCTATGATCGCAAGGACAAGTTTCTGGCCGTGGGCTTGTTTGATCCCGACTCACCGATTCGCGTGCGCGTGTTGCACGCGGGCAAACCGGTGACGCTCGACGCGGGGTGGTGGGCGGCGCGATTGGACGCCACCGTGCGCCGACGGGACGGATTGTTCGACGCGCGCACGACGGGCTATCGGCTCATCAACGGCGAGAGCGATGGCTGGCCGGGGTTGGTGCTGGATCGTTATGACACCACGCTGGTGCTGAAGATATACACCGCGGCATGGCTGGCACGGTTGGAAGTGATGGTTGAACTGATTCGGGAGCGACTGACGCCGGAGCGGATTATTCTCCGGTTGAGCCGGAACATTCAGCGCGGCGCGAGTTCCCATGCCCCTCGTAGCAGCCGACGGGAGGAGGCTCGAATTGAAATCAGAGGTCGGAAGGCAGAACCCAGAGATGAAAGTCAGAGCCTCCTCCCGTCGGCTGCTACGGGGAGATGGAATGATGGCGCGGTGGTTTTTCAGAAACGCGCCGAGGCGGTGCTCAACGCTCCAGTTATCTTCCTCGAATCGGGACTGCGGTTCGAGGCGGACGTGGTGCGCGGACAGAAGACCGGTTTCTTCCTCGACCAGCGGGAAAACCGCCGGTTGGTTGAATCCCTGGCGCGCGGGCGGGCGGTTTTGAATGCGTTCAGTTTTTCGGGCGGGTTCTCCCTTTCCGCGGCGCGGGGCGGCGCCAACTCGGTGACGGATCTGGACATCAGCCCGCACGCGCTGGCATCGGCGAAGCGAAACTTTGCGCTGAACCAAAACGAACCGGCCATTGCGCGCTGCCGCCATGAATGCATTCAAACGGATGCCTTTGAGTGGCTGGCGGGAAATCCGGGCCGCCGGTTTGATCTCATCGTCCTCGATCCGCCCTCGCTGGCCAAGCGCGAGGCGGAGCGGGCGGGCGCGATTCGCGCCTACGGCAGGCTGGCGAACGACGGCATCCAGCATTTGTCGCCCGGAGGGATTCTCGTTGCATGTTCGTGTTCGGCGCACGTGAGCGCGGAGGAATTCTTCAGCGCGGTGCGGGCGGCGGCGGCGATGTCGGGGCGGAAGTTCGCCGAATTGCAAACCACCCGCCAGGCGCCGGACCATCCCGCGCGCTTCCAGGAAGCGGAGTATTTGAAGGGGATATTCCTGCGCTTTGATTAGCGGCCACCGTCTTCACACTTGCCAATGCGCGGCGTCCCCGGCATCTTTTCGCCGGTCAGTGCGCGGTTAGCTCAGTGGTAGAGCATTACCTTGACACGGTAGGGGTCACAGGTTCGAACCCTGTATCGCGCACCATTTCTCCCCATCCGCCATGCCTCGCGAAACCGCCAATGCCCGTGCCGCGCGAACCCGGAAAATCCTCGCCGGTTTGCAGGCCGCTTATCCCGACGCGCATTGCGAACTGAACTTCA
>CAYHFK010000323.1:0-5449 GCA_964355895.1 uncultured Bifidobacterium sp.
GCCCGACGTGCAACCCGGCGCCGGACGGATAAGGAAACATGTCGAGGATGTAGAACTTGGGGGGCAACTGAGTCGCGGCCACCTTGCCGGAAAGTTTGTGGCGTTGGGCAAAAGGATGGTCCGCCGGAATTTTGTCGCCCGGATTGAACGCGCGAAAAGCCTGCTGCGCGTCCCAAGCCTGCTGCCACTTGGGTTCGATCAGATGAAATGGATATTGTCGGCGACTGCTTGCCATAGAAGCCCAGATACTAGGGAAAGCAGCGGCGGACTCAATGGTGGAGTTTCCTGCGCGCAAGCGGCTCCAAGAATTTTCCGCGAACGCCCCTTGATTTCGGCAACCGTCCTGCCATTGTTGACCCGACCCGCGATGAAAACATTTTTCCGAACCACCTCCAGTAGCAAAGTGATCATCACCCTGGCCGGGTGCGTCCTGGGCGCGGCGGCATGGGCGGCGGATTTCACGGTGGTCGCTTCCTTTCCGACCTACACCATCAACGGCCAGGGCAATCCCACATTGATCCTCCAGCGCGGCCAGACGTACACTTTTTCTGTGAGTGCCTCCGGCCATCCGTTTTACATCAAGTCGGTGCAGGGTGCCGGCACAGGCAACGCCTTCAACACCGGCGTGACCGGCAACGGCGCGCAAAACGGCACGATCACCTTTGCGGTGCCGGCCAATGCGCCCGCGCCCCTTTTCTATAATTGTTCCATCCACAGTTCGATGACCGGCACGATCAACGTCGTGGACCCGCCCGCGCCGCCCACGGTGCGCATCGTGGCTTTTTCGGTGGGTGCCAACGTCATCGTGAAATCCACCGGCACGAACGGCTGGAACGCGGTTCCGGAATACAACAGCAACCTCCTCAGCGCGACGTGGGCGGTTGTGCCCGCCTACACCAACACCTTTAACACCGGGACGAACACCACCACGTTTGACCGGCTCGACGCGATTTGCGGCTCGAACGTCTTTCTCCGCATCCGCAATCAGACCAATTGAAAGCGAATTCCGGCGCGCCCACGCTGCTCATCGCCACCCGCAACGCCCACAAGGTCGGCGAAATTCGCGCCATCCTCGGCGGGCAATTCCGCTATCTCACGCTTCAGGATTTTCCCCACGCGCCTGCCGTCGTGGAGGACGCGGCCACGTTCGCGGGCAACGCGACGAAGAAAGCCGTCGAACTGGCGCGCTGGATTTCTCTCTCGGCCCGCGCCACCCGCCACCCGTCACCGGATTTCATTCTCGCCGACGATTCCGGTCTGGAAGTGGACGCGCTCGGCGGACAACCCGGCGTTTACTCCGCACGGTTCGCTGCGTTGGATTCCGGCCCGCCCGGCAATTCCCCGGATGCCGACAACAACGCCCGGCTGCTGCGCTTGCTCAAGGATGTGCCAACGGAAAAGCGCAGGGCCCGCTTTCGCTGCGTGCTGGCGCTGACCCCGGTGATTGGCAGCCAAGTGGAGAGCGCCTCGCCGGTTTGTTACGCCGACGAATTTGAGATGCAGACCGAGTTGTTCGAGGGCGCGTGCGAAGGGCGGATTCTTTTTGCGGCGAGCGGGCGGGGCGGATTCGGTTACGACCCGCTGTTTGTGCCGGATGGGTTTGAGCTGTCATTTGCCGAGTTGGGTGAGGAGGTGAAGAACCAGTTGAGCCACCGGGCGCGGGCGTTGGCGAAACTCAAGGTCGCGCTCTGCCGGTGAGATTTCCGGTTGTCGGCATCCCTCCGTTATGCGATTATCCTGCCGCAAACTCCGCATCATCGGGACCAGTCGAACGGCTTGTTCGCGGGACGCGAGAACAGTGACGTGCTGATGAACAAGATATTCTTTCGTCGAGCGGCCATCCGGCTGGCTCTGGCCGCGATGCTTCCGGTGTTCGCTGCCAACAGTTTCGCGCAATACACCAACGGGATTTACGCCGAGTTCAACACGAGCCTGGGCAGTTACACCTGCCGGCTCGAATACGCCCTCGCGCCGAAGGCGTGTGCGAACTTCATCGGCCTGGCGGCCGGCCAACGCTCTTGGCTCGACCTCCCGACGAGCCAGGTGAAGACCAACGCTTACTACAACGGCACGACGTTTCATCGCGTCATCGCCGGGTTTATGAACCAGGGCGGTTCGCCGAACGGGCAGGGGACGGACGGGCCGGGCTACGCGTTTGTGGACGAGTTCAGCCCGAGCCTGCGGCACGACAGCTTCGGCACCCTTTCCTCGGCCAACTCCGGGCCGGACTCCAACGGTGCGCAATACTTCGTGACTGTTGAGCCGACGCCCTGGCTGGACGACGTGCATACCGTTTTTGGAAAACTATACGGTGGCTCGAACGTCGTCTATGCCATCAACCACGTCACCACCGACACAAACAACAAGCCGCTGACGAACGTGGTCGTCACTAATCTCGTCATCCGTCGCATCGGCGCGGCGGCGCTGGCATTCGACATCAATGCCCAAGGACTTCCGCTCGTGACCAACCTTAACGTGAAGATTGCCAAGGTCGGTGCGAACGTCAGCCTCACTTTCAGCAATCGCCTCTACGCGGACAATCGGCTTTACGCCTCCAGCAATCTGACGGGTTGGACCGGCGCAGAACTGGGGATTGAAATCGCCGAGCCGGTTTCCAATTCCATCACTCGGAGTGCCAGCGCGGCCCGCCAGTTTTTCCGGATGGTTCAGGTTCAATACCCTTCGTCCCCGCTCGCACCCAGGGCGCTCTTAAGTCGGACGCTCACGCTTAACTTCAACGGCCTTCAGTGGGGTACCATCACCATCACGTTCAACTCAACGGGCGGCGGCGGCTACACCGATTCATTGGGACCGCCCGGGACCGTCACCAGTTACGTGTGGGCCCAGCAGCCGTATCGAGGATACCCTTCGCCCATTAACTTCTCCGGGCTTGCTCCGATGTACCTGCGGCTGGATTTCACCAGTAGTTCGACCGGTACGATCTCCGGGCAATGGTATGGTTCGCCAATGTCCGGCTCCTTCACGCTCACCGGGCCGTAGCTTTGCTACCTCGGCAATGGCAGTTTGTCATGTATCAAACCATTGCTTGCCACCATGCGGAGTTTTTGTCGCCCGGGAATCGGTTTCGTCCAAAACCTTCCGCCGGCGCACTCGACAATGAGGCCGCCCGCCGCCACATCCCAGAGACTCACGCGGCGTTCGAGGTAGGCATCGTACCGTCCGCTGGCCACATAGGCCAGTCCGAGCGCCGCCGCCCCCATCATGCGAACCTTCCGCACCCGCCGCACCAGCCAGGCGAATTGCGGCAGCCCCCGCTCCAGATTGCGCCGGCTCTTCCCAAACCCGATAGACACAATGCCGTCCTTCAACTCGCGCCGGCGGCTGACATGAATGACGCGCCCGTTCAATCGCGCGGGCCCGCCGCGTATCGCGGTCCAAAGTTCATCCTGAAACGGATCCAAGATCACGCCAACGACGGTGGCGTATTGCGGGTCGCGCCCCGCCGCCTTCCCTGACTTTGGGCTTTTGCCTTTGGACTTTAGCCTCCGCACCTGCAGCGCGATGGACACGCAGGCGTGCGGGATGCCGTAGGCGAAATTCACGGTGCCGTCAATCGGGTCCACCACCCAGCGGTATTCCTCGTTCACCGCGCCGGAATCGCCTTCCTCGCCAAGCAGCGCGATTTTCGGGAAGGCTGCGCGCAGAATTTTTTCGATCAATTTCTGACAACGCACGTCCAGTTCCAGCTTGATGTCGTACGCGGTGGTGGCGTTGACGACTTTCGCCTTGCTCAAGTTCAAGCGCATGAGTTTGCCCGCGGCGCGCGCGGCCCGGACGGCCGCCGCGAGGGCTTTTCTTTGTTCCGATGGTTTCATCCGGGGTTAATCCTGTGAAACAAACCGGCCGTTCGCGAGCCGAAGTTTTCCGCGACGCGCCCATCCCGCATCCGGCGTGAATGCGTTCCCCCTCGAACTTTCAATCCTCAATCCCGGCGTCGATTGCCGTCTGGCGTCCGAATAACGTCCGCCGACTTCTTGACCGCTTTCAAGTCCGGCAGCGCCAGGTAACGTTTCGCGTTTCCATGGCAAATGTTGCGGATCATGGGGCCAAGCAGGGATTCATCGTTCGGCAGCTCGCCGCGTTCGACATCGCGCCCGATGAAATTGCACAAAATCCGGCGGAAGTACTCGTGGCGCGGGAATGACATGAACGAGCGCGAGTCGGTCACCATCCCCACGAAACGGGAGAGCAGGCCTAGATTGGACAGCGCGTTTAACTGCCATTCCATGCCTTCCTTCTGATCGAGAAACCACCAGCCGGACCCGAGCTGGATCTTGCCCGCCACCGTGCCGTCCTGAAAATTACCGATCATGGCGGCGAACACGTAATTGTCCGCCGGATTCAGATTGTAGATCACCGTTTTGGACAACGCGTTCTCCTGATCCAGCCGGTCCAAATAGGCGGCGAGCGCGCTGGCCTGTGGAAAATCGCCGATCGAATCGAAGCCGGTGTCCGGGCCGAGTTCCCGGAGCAGCCGGGTGTTGTTGCCGCGCAACGCGCCGAGGTGAAGCTGCTTCACCCAGCCGCGCTCGGCGTCGAGTCGGCCAAAGAACAACATCAGGTAAGCGGTGAACTGTGAATGTTCGGTGGGCGAAACGGGTTTGCCTTTGCGCGCCTTGGCAAAGATGGCCCCCGCAACTTTGTCCGAACAAAAATCCGCCGAGCATTGATTCAGGCCGTGATCCGAGAGACGGCAACCGTGCTCGTGGAAAAACGTGTGTCGCCGTTTCAGGGCATTGAGGAAGCTCGGAAGATTCGTGATGTCCACATCACTGGCGGCTTCGAGTTGATCCACCCAGGCGTTGAAGCTTTTCGCCTGATGCACGGTCAGCGCCTTGTCCGGACGATACGCCGGATAAACTTTCGTAGCGCAATTGGTAGCGGCGAGCGATTCGTGATAGCGAAGGTCATCCGTCGGATCATCCGTGGTGCAAAGGGCGGTGACATTGAATTTTTTCAGAATGCCCTGCGTGCTCAGGGCGGGCGTGGCGAGCTGTTCGTTGGCCTCTTTCCAAATGCGCGGGGCCGAGGATTCATTCAGCAACTCGTCGATCCCGAAGTAACGCTTCAACTCCAGATGCGTCCAGTGGTAGAGCGGATTCCGCAACGTGTGGGGCACCGTGGCCGCCCACACCGAAAACTTGGCGGCGGCCTCGGCGTCCCCGGTGCAGAACCGTTCGGCGACCCCGTTGGCGCGCATCGCCCGCCACTTGTAGTGATCGCCGGCGAGCCAGATTTCGAACAGGTTGCGGAAGCGGCGGTTCTCGGCGATGTCGCGCGGCGGCAGGTGATTGTGGTAATCCAGAATCGGCTCCGCCTCGGCGAACTGATGATAGAGGCGGCGGGCGGTCTTGGTCTGGAGGAGAAAATCTTCGTGGATGAACTTCATGACGTTCCATTGTGACGGAGTGAATGCCGGTTTGCCAAG
>CAYHFK010000324.1:0-5430 GCA_964355895.1 uncultured Bifidobacterium sp.
AGACTCCGCTTCCGCCGTCGCGCGCATCCGCGCAGGCCGAGCGAGGCCAGCGTAGGACAGGCGTCGCGCCTGTCTCCATCTGAAGAGGAATTGAGATTAGAGACAGGCGCGACGCCCGTCCTACGAGCCAGCCACGCGCTCACAAAACTCAACCCGGCCACCAAGACCAGCGCGCCCGCACCGAAAAACGCGCCCGCATTCCCCGTATCTTCTTTCACCACCGCCCAACCCGCCAGCCCCACTCCCGCCAACAACGCCCCAGCCGCGATAACTTTAGACTTCAGGCTATGGACGTTAGACTCGGTCGTTCCGATTTCCCCGACGAGTAACTCCCGCGCCGGCCGTTTCACAAACTTCCGCAACGTCAGCCAGATCGTGACGACGGAAACCACCACGCTCGCGAACAGGCCGATGACCAACGTCTGCGCCGTGAAATGAAAGTTCAGCGCCGATGCGCCCACGGCATCGCGCCAGATTGTGGTTAATCCGTGCAGCATCGCCTTGGCGTAGGCCAGTCCGCCCAGCGCGCCGAGCACGCCGCCGAAGAAAGCCAGCGCCACGCCTTCGCGCAGCAACAGCGACCGCACCTGTTTTGGCGTGAAGCCCAAGGCGAGCAGCGTGCCGATCTCCGGCGCCCGCTGTTCGAGACCGAGTGAAAACAGCAGCGCCATCAACAACAACGCCGCCCCGATTACGAAGAAACTAAAGCCAAGAAACAGCCCCCCGAAGTCCTGCGATTCCGCCGCTGCCTTGAGCGCCTGCTCCCGCACCGGCTCGAAACGCAGCCCGAGTTCCTCCGGCTTGAGGTTGGCGAGAATGTTCTTCTCTAACGCGGCGTGATAGGCTTCGGCAGTTAGTGTTTTACGCTCGCCCTCACCCTGACCCTCTCCCCCGGGGAGAGGGGACAGATGTTGCTCGCCTATTGATTTTTCTGAAGCCGTTGAACTGTCGGCGGTCTTTGGTTCGCTCTGTGACGGAAAACGATTCTCCCTCTCCCCGGGGGAGAGGGCCGGGGTGAGGGCGGTTGTTGCCATTGTCGAAACTGGAAACCGGATCGCCGTCGAATTTCCGAACCGATTCCCCCACATCTTTTGTCCGGCGGCGAGCGTGATGAACGCCTTGGGTGTACCGCGATGTTGTTTCCAATAATCGTCGTCCTTGGGTCGGACTTTGTAGGTGAGCGGAAAGCCCGCGTCCCATTCGCGCGTGCTTTCGGCCTTTTCGATGCCGGGAAAATCCGGCATGAGCGTGCGATCCGCCCACGGCATTTCCATCGGCACGATGGCACGGACGCGAAAACGGTTTGTCCCTTCCTCAAGCCGCGCGCCGGACTCGGGCAGAAAATAACTCAGCGCAATTTCATCGCCGGGCTTCACCCGCAAATCATCGGCGAGCCACTGGCTGACGACGATTTCGTCATCGCGCAGATCCGCCGGCGTCCACGGCGCCCCGGCGGCGGTGACCATTGAGTAAGGCGTCGCGTTCGTCCCGGCAGCGAGCAACGTGGCGAGGTAGGTGAGGATGGGCTGGGCGTTGGAATTCACCATGGCGGCCCAGTTGGTGAGCACACTGGTACTTAGCCCTGTAAAACCAAACCTTTCCGGAGAAGCAGTGGTCCTTAAGTTCACGGTGATGAGCCAAGGGATTGGAGGCGAGGACACCGCAGTTACGGCCGCCGGATCCAAGAACACCCTCGAAGTGCGTAGTTCGACTGCGTTCGCGTCCGGCAAGGCGCGCAAGTCCAATTCAGTGTCCTGAAGGTGCCAAACCATAGTCGTGACTCCTGCCAAGAAAGACCGATCTGTCCAAATCCAGTGACTCCAATTCTCGAATGGCTGGACCTCCTCCTTCCTGCCAAGTACATAATAGGTGACGTTCGAATTACTGCTGGCGAAGTGGATGCTGACACCCGAATCCTTTTTGAAAAGCTTCCCATAAGCATTGCGCAGCATGAACTCCACTTTCGAGATTTCGCGACTAACATGAATTTGGACCATCGCACGTTCCATCAAAATAAGGTTTGCCCGGTGAGGTATTGCAGCCATTTCCTGGAGCATCGCCAAAGAGACAAACGCGTTGTGAGGGGCAATCTGGCTTGCAGAGAGGGTGAAGTTTCCGAGTGTTTCGGTCGGCACCACTTGATGCACACGAAGGCGAAGCGCGAATGTGGCGTCCGAGCGCGGTGAGATGGCCACCTCGCTCGTCAGCCCGGAAGGCCTGCGCACACGAAAAACAACTTCGTCACCCTCCCGAACGCCAAGTTGTGAGGCGAGCGGCGCATTGAGCAGTACCGCATCTGGCGGGAGCTTACGGAATCGGTCGTCAGCAGCCATCGTTGCGAAACCGTCGTCCACTCCAATGAGTTGAACATGGTTCGCGTGCGACGCGCCGTCTGCACTCACGACCGTTGCCTGTAGCATTAGTGCCGCGCCGAACTCGCCTCCTTCAACGAAGATTCTCTGCTGCCGGGAGTTGAAGAATGATTTTATATCCTTTGCCAATTCGTCGCGAAACAACCGGTCGCCGGGCGCGAGGGCGTATTGGATATTTCCTAACCTCTCAAGCGCCCGGTCCCGCAAACTCCCCCGCACCGAATCCCCCACCACGAGCGCGCCGATGAGCGCCGCGCTGCCAACTGCAGCGCCGAGCACCACGCCCAGATGCGCGCGCCAGTGAAAACGCAGGTTGCGGCGGATGAGGGTGCGGAAGGTCATACGGTTGGACTTGGGCCAGAGAAAGAATGTGCAACGCCCGCCCTCTTCCCGGCCCTCTCCCCCAGGAGAGGGAGAATCATTCGCCGGTTGCCAGCCATGCGAGGGCGACTGAACCCCCGATCCGTTCGCGCGCAAAAACCGACGCGGTGACGATTGCAAACGGGACGAACGATTTTCCAGACGCCGTCCGACGGCTCTCCCTCTCCCCGGGGGAGAGGGCCGGGGTGAGGGCGAGCGTAAACACCATCTTTCCACTCCACATGACAGTCTGGCTTTCTCATCGCAACGTCCTCATTCCGCCGCCAATTTGCCTTCCTCTAATCGCAGCACCCGCCCCATGCGTTTGGCTAAATCCATTGCGTGCGTCACGACGATGAGCGTCACCCCTTCCTCACGGTTCAACTCGACAAGCAATTGGCCGAGCGCGGTGGCGGAGGCGTGGTCGAGCGCACCCGTTGGTTCGTCGGCGAGGAGAAGTTGCGGTTGGTTGATCAGCGCGCGAACCACCGCCACCCGCTGGCGTTCGCCGCCGCTCAACTGGCCGGGCCGATGGTGCAATCGCTCGCCAAGGCCGACGCGTTTCAGCAGACGGGCGGCGCGGGCGGCGGGGGACTCGGTAGGGCGCGTCACTCCGTGCGCGCCGCTCTCCAAGACATCGTTGACGGCGCGCACGGAGTGACGCGCCCTACCGAACTCAGCCAGCGTCGGCACGAGGACGTTCTCGATCACGGTGCATTGGGGCAGGAGATAGTGCGCTTGAAAGACAAAGCCAATTTGCCGGTTGCGGACTTCGGCAAGTTGAAGATCGTCGAGTTGGCTGAGGTCTTGGCCGTCGAGCAACACCGTGCCGCTCGTGGGCCGGTCCAGTGTGCCGATGATTTGCAACAGCGTGCTTTTACCGGAGCCGGACGGGCCGACGATGGCGAGGGTTTCGCATCGCGCGACTTCCAACGCAACAGCATTGAGCACGCTGACTCCAGCGGCGGCGCCGGCGGCGGCATAGCACTTGGTCACGTCATTGAGTTTCAACAAGGTTGCAGTCACTCGCATCGGCCAATGGTTGCGGCAAGTGCCCGGGAGAAAACAGGAAATTTTTCCCAAAGCTGGTGCGTGAGCGGGCGCGGTTGATCCAAGTTTGGAATTCCGCCGCTTGATTCCGGAACATGGGTGACGGACGAATTTAAGACACTCCTTGTCTTATTGCCCGCCGCAAGCCGGATAGGACAAAACTTGCCAGTCGGAGGCGCAAAAATCCACGATGGCGCTCCCTGCAAGGGCCTTGGGGATTTTTGCGCCCGCTGGTTTGATTTCACCTGCGCGACTGGCACGGCATTGGCTAAACAGGAACGCGTGCGACGTTTTACCAATGAACGATTAACCGAAGGTAACGACATGACGAAATCGAGATTCAACTTGCTGACGGTGGGTGCTCTGCTGTGCGGCCTGGCCGCGGGCAGCGCGCCAACCGCGCGCGCGGCGGACAACGCCGAAGAAGCCCCGGCCTACCAACCGTTCACCTTCGGCGCCGAAGCGGGGACGCCAGGCTTTGGTGGCTCGGCCAATTGGCGCTTTTCCGACCACTTTGGGGCCCGCGCCGGCCTGAGCTATTTCAGTTACGCCGAGACCGGAGTTGAAATCGAAGGGATCAAATACAACACCGATCTTCGCCTGATGTCGGAACCGCTCGGTGTGGATATTTACCCGTGGAAGAAATCTTCCTTCCGGATCACGGTGGGAATTTTGCTGAACCAGAATGAGCTGACCGGAACCGGAGTTCCCGACCAGGACGGATTTCTCCCGATTAACGGAACCGGATACGACGTGTCCATCAACGGCATTGGCGACTTGAACATGAAGGTCAAGCAACTGCCCGTTTCGCCGTATATCTCGGTGGGTGCCAGTTACTATTTCGACAAGGCCAAGCACTGGTCACTGAGCGGCGAACTTGGCGTGGCCTACACCGGCAGCCCGGATGTGGCCCTGAGCACCAGTAGCGGGTCGGAAAGCCAAGACCCGGAATTGCAAGGCAACCTAAATGTCGAAGCCCAACAGATTGAAAGTTGGGCCGGGAAGTACAAGTTTTTCCCGATTCTCCGGATCGGCGTGAACTACTCATTCTAACTTTATTCATCGCACCCTCACCCTGGGCCTCGTTCGCAACTTGCGGCGGGGCCTTTTTTCTGCCGCCGAGGGGTTCGCCAGTTTGAACCGTCATCGGCTCGTTCGCGGGCCGACTTGCTTCAACTGGCGGAGCAAACGGTAATTCAAAAAACTTCGCGGGCGCAAAGTGCGGCGATGCGCCGGCCTGGCGCGCCGTCCAGGTCGAGCGCGAACAATTGATGCAGGGCCGCACCACCCTCTGCATCGCCCACCGGTTTTCGACGATCCCGCAGGCCGATGTAATCGTGGAGTTGGATCCGGGACGGGGCGTCGAAACCGGCCGGCACGCGGAACTCATTCAACGCGGCGGCATTTACCAGAAATGGTACGATTTGCAGTTCAACGCCTGACCGCTTGTCTCGCAGCCCCTCACTCAGGGCGCGGAGAATTGCTGATTTCTCGGACACTTCTCAGCGTTTCTTTACGGACGCAGTTTTCTCCGTGGGCTGGCGAAAATCCTGCTTTGCAAAGGTCAACCTGGGACGAGACATGAGTAAGAAACTAAGAGGATTGATGTTCAGTGGGGCGGCTTTTCTGCTCATGCTGCTAGTCACAG
>CAYHFK010000325.1:0-5423 GCA_964355895.1 uncultured Bifidobacterium sp.
GTAGGGCGAATTCAGGATCGGGTGATCGAAGAAGGGATTGGACATGCAGGAGAGGGTTCTTCGCTGTTTCCGGCCAGCCACTCATTAGCGTTTATCAGCGCTGATGAGCGGTTCAAAATCGGGTTTCAGGTTCAAATCTCCAGTTGCTTTTCGAACCGCGTCAGATTGCGCGCCCCGTTGTGGGTGACGAGCGCCACGTCTTCGAGCCGGACGCCGCCCAGTTCCGGATAATACAACCCCGGCTCGACCGTCACCACCTGGCCCGCCACGAGTTTGCCCGTCGAGTGCTGCCCCAGGCGCGGCGCTTCGTGGATTTCCAGACCCAGTCCGTGCCCCGTGCCGTGAAAGAATCCCTCCATGCGGCCATTATGACGACCGGTCCGGTAGCCTTGTTGGGCGAAGTAATCCACCACGGCGCGATGCACGCCCGCCGTCGGCACGCCCGCGCGAATTTTGTCGAACCCAATCTTCTGCCCCCGCCGCACCGTGTCGTACAGCCGCCGCACTTCTTCGCTCGCGCGGCCGCGCACGACCGTGCGCGTGATGTCGCCAAAGTAACCGGTGGTTTGCGAGCGCGGAAAAATATCAATGATGACCGGCTCCTGGGCGCGCAACGGCCCGAAGCCGCGCTCGTGGGGATCGCAGCCTTGCTTGCCGCCGGCGACGATGGTGTTGGCCGCCAGGCCGCCCGCCTGAAGAATCGCGGTGTCAATCACCGCGCGCAATTTCTCCGCGGTCAGCGGAATGTTGTGGTACAGCAGACGCCGGTCGCGCCCGATCTTCGCGCCCCGCAACACCTGCATGGCTTCGGACATGCCCACTTCCGCCATCATGAGCGCGGCGCTGATCTTTTTGATCTCCGCCGGCTGCTTCTGCTCGCGCTGCGGAAAGAAGTTCCCGCGCGTGGGGCGCACGGTGATGCGCAGGCGCTGCAACTCGCCGGCCAGGCCGAGCGGGAAATTCGGCGGCACGAGGACGCGGCGGATTTTCCGTTCGCGCAAAATACGGGCGATGACCTGGGCGTGGCCGGGCGACTTGATGCCCGCCTGGCGCAGCTTGTCCTGATATCCGCTCAAGGGGAGCGGGCGGCAATGCGGCGCGTCCCGCCGGGCGCGGTCAATTTCCAGATCGCTCAGCACGATGCTCGCCCGCCCGCGCAGGCGCAGGTAGATGAACGGGTCGGGCACAAACATGCCCACGGCGTAAAGCATGTTCGCGTCGTGCTCGCTGTCGGCGACCATCAGGAGATTGTCGGAGGATTTCATCGAGTTGGGTTCTGATTGTTAAACGCCAAAGAGCCGGTCGCCCGCATCGCCCAGGCCCGGGACGATGAAGCCGCGCGCGTTCAACTTGGCGTCAATCGCCGCGGTGAAGATGCGCAGCGTGGGACAATGCCGGCGCACATGCCGGATGCCTTCCGGCGCGGCAACGAGATTCACGAGGCGCACCTGGCGCGCGCCAAGTTCCGTGAGCAACGCCATCGCCGCCACGGTGCTGCCGCCGGTGGCGAGCATGGGGTCAATGAGAATCACTTCGCGCTGGCGCAAATCCTTGGGCAGACTCTGGTGATAAAACTGTGCCGCCAGCGTCGTCTCCTCGCGCTTCAAACCGATGAAGCCAACCCGGGCCTTCGGGATGAGTTGCAGAATGGAATCCAACATGCCCAACCCCGCGCGCAACACCGGCACGAGGACAACTTCGCGACTGAGTTTTAGTCCGCGCGTGGTGGCGAGCGGGGTGCGGACGCTCACTTTTTCCGTGGCGAAAGTGCGCGTGGCTTCGTAAATCATGAGCGCCGCGACTTTGCTGAGGACGCGGCGGAATTCCTGCGGTTCGGTGCGCTCGTCGCGCAGGCGCGTGAGATTGTGCTGCACCAACGGGTGCGTGATGACTGTCACGCCTTTCACGTCAGTGCAGGAAGAGGGGTGAGAGGAAATACATCCGCCCGGCCTGGAGCTTCGGCAGGTCGAGGCCAAGGTCCACCTTGAACGCCCGGCTCTCGCTTTGCCCGAACAGGTTGAACAACTCGGCAAAATCGTTGCGCGGGCGGTACTCGATCAGATTGGCCTGCTCCTTGACCCCACCCAGTTCCTCAGCCTTCCCCACAGCATCGTCGAAGGTGCCAAGTTGATCCACGAACCCCAGCTTGAACGCCTCCTTGCCCGACAGCACGCGGCCATCGGCGTAGTCGGCCCAGTCCGAGGCGAGTGCCTGACCGTCCTTGTTGCTCGCGTGCGCGTTCTTGCGGCCTTCGGCGACGACGCTCTTGAACTTCGCGTAGGTCTCGTCAATGAGCTTTTGCACCATCGCCCGTTCTTCCGGCGTGATGCTGCCCGGCTCGCGCGAACCGCTCAACATGTCCTTGTACTTTCCACTCTTATAGACTTCCGGCACCAGTCCGATCTTGTCCATCAGGCCCCGATAATTAAAGCCGTGCATGATCACGCCGATACTGCCGGTGATGGTGAGTTCATTCGCCACGATCCACTCGCACGGCGCGGAAACGTAATAGCCGCCCGAGGCCGCGAGACTGCCCATTGAGACGATCACTGGCTTGCCCGCATGACTTTGAAACTCGGTGATCGCCCGGGCGATGTCATCGGACGCCAGCACTTCGCCGCCGGGTGAATCCACCTTGAGGATGACCGCCTTCACCTTCTTGTCGTCTTCGGCGCGATCCAACTGCGCCTTCACCACGTCCACCAGGCTGTAGCCGCCGCGCCCACCCAACTCGCCGGTGATGATCCCCTCAATCGGGATGACGGCGATTTTTTCCGAGGCATCGTTGTCTTCCAGCACGACTTCATCCAGGCGCGGGCCACCGGACCGCTGGTGCGGGCCACTGATGCCACTGAGATGGGTGAACGACTTGAACAGGCCGCCCAAGTTGGCCAGCAAACTGACCGCCAGCAGCACAAACAAAACAATCGAGATGATCATCCAGCCCCGGCTCTTGCGCGGCGGTGTAGGCGGCGGCGGCACGATGATGGGCGGGGGCGATTGAAACGGTGGCGGCGCGGGGATCGGCGGTGGTGTGTTGCTTTCCATTTCCATAACGAGCGCACCCTAGCCAAAGCGTCCGGGCCGGGCAAGCGGGATTGCGCGGATTGCGGAATTAGGTTTCAATCGCTTTTTAACACCCGTCCAAACCAGCCATGCCCAACGATAGCTTCAAAGAATTTGTGCTCGACCAGCTAATCGCGCTGCCGGAGTTGCGCGCGAAGGCGATGTTCGGCGGGCACGGCCTGTACTCCGGCGCGAACTTCTTCGGCATCCTGGTCGAAGGTCAGCTCTACTTCAAAGTGGATGAAACCAGCCGCGCGGCCTACGCCGAACGCGGCATGAAGCCGTTCACCTTTACCAAGGCGAACCAGGTGATGACGATGAGTTATTACGAAGTGCCGCCGGACATTCTGGAAGACCGCGAGCTGGCAGTCGCGTGGGCGGATCAATCCATCCGGCTGGCCGCCGCGACCGCCGGCAAGAAACCGGCGCGACCGAAGAGGAAAGTCCGATGACCGGGTTCGCGACGCTGAACAATCAAGGTTTGAACAGCCGGTAAAACTTCGTCGGCAACGTGGCGGGAACGACAACCGGATTGGTTGCGCCACTTGGCGAGTTGGTCCAGTTCGCGGGCGACAGAACCCACGTCTCCTGCAAGACAAACCCCGGGGTATTCGGCGTCCACGAAATGGTCGCCTGCCCTGCCCCAGCGGGAACTATCGTGAGCGTGGGGGCGTTGGTCACCTGCACCGCGGTGGGCAACGCCCAGAAACCGCCCGTGACGGAATACTGGCCGTTGGTCATTGGCGTGGTGCCCGCGTCCGGCTGGCCGATGGTGCCGCTGACGGAATAAACGTCGCCGGTGCTCGTGCCGCCGCCGCCGTCAATCGTGTGCCAGTCAATGCTGTAGCTTTGCGCGAACCCAATTATTGCGCTCGACAGGAAGACGAGCGACGCAACGAATCTCCGCCAGGTCTGGGCGTGCGCCAGTCCTCTGGCGCTTTGATCAGTGGACGGATGTTCCACCCGGTGCGAAAGCGGCAGAGGACTGCCGCACTCCCAGACGCTCCGCGCCAGCCATCCGCCATTTTCCATTCTGTATCCTCTGGTTTTCATTTTGCACCACACTTATCCCATGAAAGGGGGACTGGGCTGCCATTGCAAGTTCTCCGCACGGGTTTCTTACAACTTCTGGTTTAATTCCTTAATGGCTGCGCCGCCTGGAAGCTTGTCACTGCGGTTCATCCAATTTGAAATACTTCACGTCCGCTCCTCCGCAAATCGATTCCCGCCGATTTGGAAATTAGCGCTCGTACCAACGCGCCGGGTCGGAGACCGGCGCTCCAAGGACGACCGATGTGACTGAAAGTGCCGGGCCGCGCGGAGGACGTAGCGCAGAGTGGCACTCTGCTGGATCGCGGATTGTTAATCCGCCGGCCTGGGAAACTTTGGCAGCCGTGGCAAGGATCACGCGCCGCCGAATGCCATTCGGCGATACAGCAGATTACCAATCTGCGCTACCGGGGACCGCCACTTCCCGTCGCACCCAAGGACGACCGATGGTTTGCTTTTCCGTCGGCTTCGCCTAATCCTTGGGCGCTTTATGACGGCCAACGGCAACATTGTCACCATCCGCAATCTGACCAAGCTGTATGCGCAGGGCGAAATCCAGGTCACGGCGCTGGACAACATCTCGCTCACCATCGCCGCGCGCGAATTTCTCGCGCTCATGGGGCCGTCGGGTTCGGGCAAGTCCACCCTGCTCCACATCATCGCGGGCATTGACCGGCCCACCAGCGGCGAGTGTCACGTCCAGGGCATTGACGTGGCGCAACTAAACGAATCCCAGCTGGCCGACTGGCGCAATCAAAACGTCGGCTTCGTGTTCCAGACGTTCAATCTGATCCCGGTGCTGACCGCCTTTGAGAATGTTGAACTCCCGCTGCTGCTCACGCGGCTGGGTCGCGCCGAACGCCGCCGGCAGGTCGAGCTCGCACTCGACCTCGTCGGCCTGGCGGATCGCGCGAAACATCTGCCGCGGCAATTGTCCGGCGGCCAGGAACAGCGCGTGGCCATCGCCCGCGCGCTCGTGACCGACCCCGCGCTGATCGTCGCGGACGAACCCACGGGCAATCTCGATTCGCACTCGGCGCAGGACGTTCTGAAAGTGTTGCAAGCGTTGAGCCAGGACGCGGGCAAGACCGTCATCATGGTCACGCATGATCCCAAGGCGGCGGCGTTCGGTTCGCGCAGCATTCATTTGGAAAAGGGCGAGCTGCTCAACGGCGGGCCGGTTGGCGCCCATTGAATTCCCTCCGCGCGCGGAGTCTTCAGCGCGCCGGCTTTGATGTTTTTTTAACGTTCTCCCGCCCGGTTTTGATTACCCACTGATGCTGGCGTGCCCCACAGTTGCGGCATGA
>CAYHFK010000326.1:0-5418 GCA_964355895.1 uncultured Bifidobacterium sp.
GCGCCAGTCCGACGGGGGTGTAAGGCAAGATCCGGCTCAGTGCCTTATTTGGCTGTTTTTTGTTGCTTAATATATGTTTCACATATATACTATCGCCCCATGAACACCCAACCCACTCCAGAAGCCATCCTCCAAGCCATCGCTCGCATTCAGCGCTTGGACCGGGGGAGCGTCAGCGTCCTGCGCCAAGGCCCTGCGGGGGCTTATTACAATCACCAGTGCTACGAAAACGGCAAGAATGTTTCCCGCTACGTGGCCGGGGAACAGGTGGCCGAACTCCAGGAGGCCCTCGAAAGTTACCGCCGCTTCCAGCACTTGGTGGAGCAGTACGTCCAACTCCTGGTGGACAGAACCCGCGCCGAACGGCAGGCCGGCTTTAAAAAAAAGCCCCGACCCCGCCGCTCCTCCTGGCCCAAGACCAGGAAATCCAGCCGCTAACCGCGCACTTCCAGGCCGCGGCCCCCACCGGCGTCGCCGTGCAGCAACTGGAAGTGCTGGTGCGCACGGCGATCTTCAAACCCGCCAACGCGCTGGTCGGCGTGCTGTTGCAAGCCGCCGCCGATCGGATCGATGCCGCCTATCAGCCCCCGCCCGGGCAACACCGCAAAGGGCGCGCCCGACTCACGGTCACGGGTCTGTTCGGCCCCTTCGAACTCCAGCGCGACTACTATTATCACGCGGGCAAACAGCAGGGCCATGTTCCGGCCGATGCCGCGCTCGGACTGGAGGGCAGCCACACGCCTGCGCTGGCCCGGCTGATGTGCTTGGAGGGCGCCGATGAAACCAGTTATCAAAAGGCCGAGAACCATTTGCTGGAAACCGGTGGCATCCAAGTTTCGGCGCGCCAAATTCAGCGCTTGGGGCAGCCGGTGGGTGCCGCAGCCCAGACGTGGCAAGAACGCGCGGCCCAACAGCCCCAGCCCGGGGCCAAGGCGGTGCCGGTGATGTACTTGAGCGGGGACGGTTCCGGAGTGCCGATGCGCAAAGCAGAACTGCAGGGCCGCTCGGGCCACCAACCCGACGGCAGCGCCAAAACGCGCCAAGCGTATTTGGGCTGTGTCTTTACCCAGCATCAACGGGATGAACAGGGCCACCCGGTGCGCGACCACGAATCCACCACCTATGTCTCCACGTTCGCGCCGATTGAGGCGTTTGGCCCCCTGTTGCGGCAAGAGGCCATTCGGCGCGGACTGGCCTTGGCCCTGCAAGTGGTGCTGCTCATTGATGGGGCCGCCGGGTTGGCCAAGATGGGCCGCCGGTGTTTTCCCACCGCGATCCAGATCGTCGATTTCTATCACGCCCTGGAGCACGCGGGCAAAGTCCTGGCGGCTCTCTTGGGGAGCAAAGCACATCCCGACTACCCAACCCGACTGCGCCGTTGGGCCAAGCAATTGCTCCAAGACCAAGTGGAAAAGCTCATCGCCCAGACGCGCGAAGAATGCGCTGGGAAAGCCAGCGCTGCGGCGGTGGAGAAGGAGCTGGGCTATTTCGTCAACAACGTGCCGCGCATGCAGTATGGCACCTTCCGCCGTCAGGGCTTCTTCATCGGTTCGGGCGTCGTCGAAGCGGGTTGCAAGACGGTCATCGGCGCCCGCTGCAAACAGTCCGGCATGTTCTGGGGTAAAACGGGGGCGCAAAACATCTTGGCGCTGCGGTGTATCCACACCAGCCGCAGGCTGGAGGAGTTCTGGAAAGAGCGCCTCAACGGCCACAGCGCTCGCAACGACTGCCTGGCGCTAGCGGCGTAGCCGAATTCTGTCGTGCGCCCATGTCCCGGCCAGCATGTTTTAGGTGCTTGCCAAAGGCCGCTCCGCCCGGCAAGCTCACTGGCCGCATGAAAAATTTTATTGGCGTCATCATTTTAGCGGTCGTTTGTCTCGGCTTGGCGGTCGTGTTGATCAGCTCCAAGAAGCAGGCCACGGCGGAGAAGCAGAAGGCCACGGAAACGATTCTTTACCATTCAAACGAGTTGGTGAAGACGACCGACGCCCTGACGGAACAGCGTCAGGTCAACACGCTGCTCACCAACGATCTCACCAGCACCCGCACCGAACTCGGCACCGTCCGCAGCGAATTTGCCCGTCTGACGAACAAGTTCACCGCTGTGGCCGGCACGTTGTCGAATACCGAAGCGACGTTGAAGGCCGCCCAGACCGCCGTGGCGCAGCGCGACCAGCGGATCGCCGCATTGGAAACCCAGAATCGCGAACTTGACGACAAGGCCATCGGCCTCAGCGCCGCCCTCACGAACCTCACCTCGCAGATCGAAGAGACCCAACGCAAGCTCACCGCATCGGAAGGGGACAAGGCGTTCCTCGAAAAGGAACTCAAGCGCATGATGGCCGAGAAGGCCGAATTGGAACGCCAGTTCAACGACCTTGCCATTTTGCGCGCGCAAGTCTCCAAGTTGAAGGAGGAGCTTTCCATCGCCCGCCGGCTCGATTGGATCCGCAAAGGCTTGTTCTCCGACGAGCAGAAAGGCGCCCAGAAACTCACCCAGCTTCAGCCCAAGCACGACAAGACCAATCAATTTGATCTCAATGTGGAGGTTAACGCCGATGGCTCCGTGAGAGTCATCCCGCCGTTGACCAACGCCCCGACGGCGCCGAAGTAAGTCGGCGCCGGCTTTCCGCCAACCAGTTTCACCCGCTTCCCGAAACGGAAGCGGGTTTTTGCTGGGCGTCGTTTATTTCATCGCCGGCCGATGCCTCGACCCGGGGTTGCTTGCGCTGTGGGCGTGAAATTTTCTGGGTTTCAAATTTCGATACCGGCCTGAAGCGCTTTCCGGATTGGGACTGCCTTTTCTCCCGCTGCGGCGCAAATTCACCCGGCCTCGTATGAAAAAGAATTCTCCAGTTTCCCGCAGTGGGCGCTTCGCTTCCGATCCGCGCGCGGATCTCCCATTTGCTATGCTGGCCGCACACCGGACAGGCGAATTTGAACTCGCTCATGATCGCGGGCTGAATGCCTTGTTGCGTTTGATTGGTCGCGAAGATGACATTGTTTCACTGTCACCGCAGCGCCAGAATTAACTTTTCCTCGTGGTGCCAAATCGTTTCACTTGGTCAAACTAAATCATCCTATGAAACGGTGCTTGGTTCTTTGCCTCGCTCTACTTGCGGCCTTGCTCACCGGTTGCCCGCGCAATCAATACATCGTCGAACTGACGCCGCACGGCGACGCCCTTGAGCGCCGGCTGACATTTTATCGGGAGAACGGGACCGATACGAACGGCGTCCCGGTTTACCAGGACTTTCCCGAGGCCGAGTTCGCGACCATCAAAACGCTCTATCCGCCGAGGAGCGTCAAAGCGAACGGCAAACGGCACATCGCCCGGGCGGAATTCACCGGGGCGATGCCGAAGGACGTGGGGGGCGCGGGGAACTGGACCAACCTGACAACGACCTTGGGCAAAGTGGCGATGTACGCAGAACGATTCCGCGGGAACGACGATCTTGCCACCACGTCTGGAAAGAGACTTGAAGCCGTTGATCAATTGACGGACCTCCTGATTGGCTGGAGCAGGCAGGAACTGGGCAAGGAACCACAATACGAGAACCTGCGAAAATTTCTCGACGTGGACTTCCGTCGCGATTTGAAAAACCTGAGCCTCTATCATTGGGTGGGCGGAATATCCGGCGGTTTCAACCCCAAGGCTCAGGAGGAATTTGCCGTCCGGTTCGGACAATATCTCGTCGAGCGGGGTTATTTGAAGGTGGGCCAGTTGCCGGAATGGTTTGCTGTCATCAGCCGGAACGACAATCGCGGGTGGAGTCCGTTGATTCAACGACTCATCGCGGACAAAATGGGCCTGCCTTTATCCAAACCGTTTCCATCATCGTTCGCCTTTCTTGCCGATGAAGATGCGGTGGAGACTTCCTTCGCTAAATTCCTGGTTACATCTGATGCCTACAGGAATCGCCTCAAGCGATGGGAAGATGCGAAGCAAACAAACCCCGACATCAAGCAACCAGAACCATCAGACATGATCGAGGAGTTGCTCCTGACGCAGCTTGATTTCCGCTTGTTCAGCACGGACGACCATCTGGAGGTGAAGTTGTCGCTGCCATCACAACCGGTCCATACCAATGGCAAGTGGGACGCGGTCCACAAGCAAGTTCTCTGGGAATCGAGCCTGGACGAAAAGGAGCAAGCCTCTCGCTTGCCGGTTTTCTGTTACGCCAGTTGGGCTGCTCCGGACGAAATTCTCCAGAAGGAGCACTTCGGCAGCATCATCCTCACTGGAGAAAATCTGCTGCAATACTGTCTTTGGCGTGCGAGTCTGAACGCGAAGCACGCCGAGGAATGGGAGGCGATGTTGGCGGGCCTGAAAGCGGACGTATCGGTCGCCGGGATTCTCGACGCCTTTCGATTCTCCGACGAGCCGGTTGAGCCCGCAGCAAAGGAAGGCGGGAAGGATCATTTAGCATCTGAATTTCCACGGGAACTGCTGAAATCCGCCTTGGCAAAAACACCCCAAGCCGACACAAAGTAAAGGTTTCCCGCGTGACTTTGGTGCTCCTTCGCCGCAAATTCGCGGGCGCATCGTATGAAGACAAAATCTCCAGTTTCACGCAGCGGACGCTTCGCTTCCGGGCCGGGCGCGGACGTCGCCGCATTCTCCGAATCCATCTCCTTCGACTGGCGGTTGTGGCGATACGACATCGCCGGCTCCATGGCCCACGCCACGATGCTCAAAAAGATTGGCGTGCTCACGGCAGGGGAATCCAAGGCCATCGTCAAGGGATTGGACCAGATCGGCAAAGAGATCGCCAACGGCACGTTCAAGTGGAAGCCCGAACTCGAAGACGTCCACATGAACATCGAGTCCGCGCTGACCCAGCGCGTTCCTGCCGGTGCGAAACTTCACACTGCCAGGTCGCGCAATGACCAGGTCGCCCTCGACGTGCGACTCTGGTTGCGCGATGAGATCACCGCGCTGCTCGGCGAGATCGTCGGCCTCCAGCGCACACTCGTCGCCCTCGGCGAACACAATGCCGACGTGATCATTCCCGGCTACACGCACCTGCAACGCGCGCAACCCGTCTATTTCGCGCACCACCTGCTCGCCTACGTCGAGATGCTCGAACGCGATTGCGAGCGGTTTTGGGATTGCTGGTCGCGCGTGAACGTCTGCCCGCTCGGCAGCGGCGCGATTGCCGGTTCAACCCTCAAGCTCGACCGCGTGCTCGTCGCCAAGCTGCTCGGTTTCGTGGACGCCGCCGGCAAACCGCAGCTCACGCAAAATTCCATGGACGCCGTGAGCGACCGCGATTTCGCCATCGAATTCTGCGCCGCCGGTGCGGTGCTCGCCATGCACCTCTCGCGGCTCGCCGAGGACGTGATTCTCTGGGCCAGTGCGGAGTTCAACTTCATCCAGATTGCCGACGCCTACACCACCGGATCGTCGCTCATGCC
>CAYHFK010000327.1:0-5413 GCA_964355895.1 uncultured Bifidobacterium sp.
AAAACGCGCGGAAACCCCGGATTAACAGGGTTGCCACGGCCATCGCTCCAAAAACAAAGTGGTCGGAGCGACAGGATTCGAACCTGCGACTTCGTGGACCCAAACCACGCGCTCTAGCCAGGCTGAGCTACGCTCCGACAACGTCGGTATAATCCCACGAAATCTTCGGCGCGCAATAATTTTCAACTCGAAGCCGCCGGTCAGGTCTCGGAATACCGGACCGCGCGATGCAATGCCGCAGCTTTTGCCCTCCGAACTAGAACAGCGGCTTTCTGCTAGACGACCCGACGGCGCAGGCTAGAATAGTCTCGCTATGTCAACTCACGCTCCTGCGGCACCCCAGAAGATCAACCTCCGCCGGCCCGAAATCATGGAAGCCGTCCAAGCCCAGGTGCTGTCGCACTATCGGAGCGAACTCGTCGAACGCATTCGCGCCAACGGGGGCGTGCTTTCGGCGGGCGACCTGACCATCAAGCTCGCGAAGGAATTTGGTTTTTGCTATGGCGTCGAGCGCGCGATTGATCTGGCCTACGCGGCGCGGAAGTCATTTCCGGCGGAGAAACCCATCTTCCTGCTGGGCGAAATCATTCACAACCCCGAGGTCAACGACCAGATTCGCAATCTCGGCATCATCACCATTTCCAATAAACCCACGGAGGAGGAAATCAGCCGCCTGCGGCAGGAAGACGTGGTGATTATTCCCGCGTTCGGCACGGAAGTCGCCACGCGCCGCAAGCTGGAAGAGAAGGGTTGTATCTTGGTGGATACGACCTGCGGCGACGTGATGAGTGTTTGGAAACGCGTCCGCCAATATTCCAAGGAATCCGTGACCAGCATCATCCACGGCAAAGCCAAACACGAGGAAACCAAGGCCACCACTTCGCAGGCGACCGCTTACGGCACGGGCCACTACCTCGTTGTTTTCACCCTCAGTGAAACCCAATACGTTTGCGATTACATTTTGCATGGCGGGAACAAGCAGGAGTTTCTCGAGAAATTCAAAGGCGCTTACTCCAACGGCTTTGATCCCGAAATTCACCTGCAAGCCGTCGGCGTGGCGAATCAAACCACCATGTTGCGCGGCGAAACCGAGGAAGTGCAGCGCCAGCTCAAAGCCACGATGATCCAGAAATACGGCGCGGCGGAGATTGACCGGCACTTCCGCTTCTTCGACACGATCTGCGGCGCGACCCAAGATCGCCAGGACGCCCTCCAAAAGCTGCTCGCGCAACCGCTCGATTTGCTCATTGTTATCGGCGGTTACAATTCCTCGAACACTTCGCATCTCGCGGAAATGGGCGAAGCCAAGCTGCCCACGTACTTCATCAAGAACGCGGCCAAAATGCAGTCGGACAAACTCATCGTCCATTACAACCAGCACCAGCATCAGGAAGTGGAAACCCGCGACTGGTTGCCCGTCGGCAAGATCACGGTTGGCATCACCGCTGGCGCCAGTTGCCCGAACAATTTGATCGAAGACACCATTCGCCGCCTCTTCGAGTTGCGCGGAATATCGGTTCAGTCACTGCTGGCGAACTAACCATTTCAACCGGGCGTCTCGCAACGCGCATTTCCCCCATGCCTCGCACGCGTCAGGAACTGGAACAACTCGAACGTCAGTCGCTCGCGCCCTATGCGCAGATGAGCGGTGAAACCCGGGGGCGAACACACCGGGAAATTTCTCCGGACTGGCGCACGGAGTATCAGCGCGACCGCGACCGCGTCATCCATTCGCGGGCGTTTCGCCGGCTCGAATACAAGACGCAGGTCTTCCTCAACGGCACGGGCGACCATCTGCGCACCCGGCTCACGCATACGATGGAAGTCGCCGCCATTGCCCGCGGCATTGCTCGCGCGCTCAAGCTCAACGAAGATTTGACCGAAACCATCGCGCTCGCCCACGACCTCGGCCATTCGCCGTTCGGCCATCGCGGAGAGCATGTTTTGGATCGCCTGATGAAAGATCACGGTGGCTTCGAGCACAACCGGCAGAGCTTGCGCGTGGTCGAAGTGTTGGAGCAAAAATATCCCGGCTTCTCCGGCCTGAACCTGACCTGGGAAGTACGCGAAGGTCTGGTGAAACATTTTACGGCGTACGACCATCCCAGCCGGCGCGCCGGGTTCAATGCGAAACATTCTTCGCTCGAAGCGCAGGTGGCCAATCTCGCCGACGAAATCACCTATTACAGCCACGACCTTGATGACGGCTTGGATGCCGGTCTGTTGAGTGAAGACGAGTTGAACCGCAACGTAGCGGTTTGGCGGCGGGCCGCACGCAAAGTGAAGCGCGAGCAGGGCAAACTGCCGGACGAGTGCCGGCGCGCTTTCATCATCCGCACGATGATTGACAGCCAGGTGCGCGACGTGGTGGAGACTACCGAGCGGTTGATCCTCCGCGCCGGCGTGCAAAGCGCGGACAGCGTGCGGTTGCATGCCCGCGGGCTCGTGCAATACAGTCCCGAACGGCGCAAGCTCAACCAGGAGATGCGGAAATATCTCTATCGCAATCTGTATTTCAGCCGGCAGGTGGACGAGGCCAATACCCGAGCGGTTCGGATTCTGGCGGAGCTTTTCCAATTTTACCTCACCCATCCCCGCACCATCGGCGAGCAAACCCGCAAGCGCATCCGCACGGAAGGTCTTTATCGCGCCACCTGCGATTACATTGCCGGCATGACTGACCGCTACGTCATGCTTGAATATGAGAAGTATTTCGGCGTGAAAGTTTGAGCGGAGCGGGGAATTTGTTCCGCGTCACCAAACCGGACAGATGAAATTGCTGCTTACTTCCGCCCCGGTCGCACCCGGATGGGGGGCGGAATCGGAATCTTCGGGGGCGACGGCGGGCGCTTGCCCCCTTCGGCGGGCTTCGGCCAATGCTTCTCGGCCAGATCAATAACCCGCGCGGCGATGTTTATGGCCTTGGGCGGCGGGGCGAATTCGGTCGGGGGCGCTTCCATCGGTGGCATCTGCAAACTCCCGACTTTCTGCGCCAGCCAGTCCGTGGCTTTCGTCACCGTCTCGCCGATTTTGGTTTCCGGAAACTTCATCTCGCCGATGTTGAAATCCGTGAGTGCTTTCAATTTGTCCACCGTTTCGCCGCCCGACCGCACCACATCGTTCCACTTGTCGCTCATCGTCGCCCAAGCTTGATAACCGTTGACGAGCCACTCGAGTTTGCCTGTCTGAATGTCGAGCAACAGGCCATGCACCGGAATCTTCGGCCCGATGAGCGGGCTGGCACGAACGATCTCGCAGGCCTTGATGACGTTCTGCCGCTCGCTGCCGAACATGCCGAAGTACTCGTTCACATTGTCGGGCAGCAGATGCCGCTCGACACCGAGGGTCTTGAGTCGCTCCAGCAATTGCATCGTGCTCGTCTTGCACACCTGGCAATCCGTGTGGCCGATGACGACGATTTCCTCCGCGCCCTTGACCGCGCAGGCCAACGACAAGGAGCGCATCGTGCTCGATACCGGCCCGGTGATGATGTTGCCCGCGTTGCGCAGCCAGATAAACTGATCCTCCGGAATGCCGAGCACCTCCGGGAGGAGCGGATTAAGCCGCACATCAATGCACGTCAACGCCGCGATGGGCAGCGAATCCGCGAAGTCCGCCGGACGCAGTCCGGCGCTTTGGTCGCCCGCAGCCGCGCGGTGGTTCGCTTCAATGATGGCTTCAAACAGGCGCATAACGTTTTGGGGTTCAGGATTGGCTTTGGCTGCGGGCTTCGGCCACGAGGCATTCGTAGGCCGCGTTTAGAGACTTGGTCCATTCTTCCGCCAGCGACCGCGATTGTTCATCCATGCCGACAAAACGATCAGGGTGGCACTCCTTGATGCGACTGCGGTAGGCGGTCTTGATTTGCGCGAGTGAGGCGGCCGGCAGGACACCTAGGATTTCGGCCGGGCTGAGTTTATGAGGTTCCGTAACCGGCACGGATTGCGGTTCCGGTTCGGGAATGCCGGCCGATTGACTTCGCGCCAGCAATCCGCGCAATTCCAGACGCACTGGCATGGTCAAGATCACCCGTAACCCGTCCGGTCGAAAGAATATGACGCCTTCCAGCAGTTGGAGATCATCTGCAAGGTTGGGCCATTGGACTTCGGGGAAGATCCGTAATAGCTCGTCCCGGGAAGTAGGCACGTTCTTTCCGGCCAGGTAGGTGAGAACGTTGGCGCAGGTTTCCAGATCCAACCGGGCGAATCGGCGCGTGCGCAACACGTACGGCCAGCCTTCCAAAATCAAGCGCGGGCCGATGCTGATATACTCACGCACCAACCAGGCGGGAAGGAAGGACATGTCATCCCGCCGGGCGCGAATGCCGTCGGCAAAAATCAAACCGGTGACAACCGTCGCGAGGAGCGCACTGCCAGCCGTGACGAATGACGAAAGCGGAAACGCAGAGAGGAGGAGGACCTTGGCGGTCACGAAGATGAAAAAGAAGGTCAGCCCGAGCACAAACGCGCCCCCGATGAGCGTGGCCGCAGCATAGAAAGCTGCCGACCTCATCCCGCAGCGTCTTTTTCGCTCCAGCCAGGTTGTTATCTCATTCTGAGTCATAAGGGTTCGGATTAACCCAGTTTCAGACTGACCAACTCTTTCCGCAACTCGGCCGTCAGGTTAAGCCCCTTCTCCAGGAACACAACGCCTTCGATGCTGCGAAGCTGGCCGAACCAGTTTTCCCAGCCGGCTTCGCGCAGCTCCTCATAGGTCACCGCCATTGGCCGGCTTGCAAGGAACGCAAGCAACTGGCTGCATCCCTCCTCATCCAATTGCCGCAGGCGGCTGGACTCACGGACCAAAGTCCACGCGCTCGTCACCAGACGCGGTCCGCTCAGAAGAATATCCGCGATCATGTTGGCGGAAGTTCCGGGACAGGAGAGCAGGGCGGGGATAGCGCCCAGCGAAGCATTCACCCCGAATGCCCGATCAAAATCTTCGCGTGGATAATCGTCCCAATGCCACGGGCTCGTGCGGAAGTGCTGGACAAACAGCAGCCCCAGAAACACAGCGCTAGCGACCAATCGCCATTCGTGGGCGAGGTGCAGTTTCTTGCTGAAGACCAGCGAGGAAAGCGCCGACACTCCTTGAAATCCAAACCAGATGATCGCGTAGGTGAACCAAAAGGTGAGGAACAGAACGACAATCCCGGCCAGCGCCGCGCCAAGCCCCACCAACCCGCGCCATACCGCGCCGGAAGCCTGCTTCCGCTTCAGCCACGCCGTGATTGCTTCGGAGTTCATCCTATTGACGACGGGTTTAGGCCGGCACCTCGGACCTAATAGCAAGCCGACAAGGCGCCAGCCTCAAGCTGCCGGCGGCGTACCTGTGGCAACCAGTTTTGCCTTCGGCCGGCCGACGAAGAAATAAATCAGCGCGCCGAGGAAATGCACCAGCACGATGATCAACA
>CAYHFK010000328.1:0-2967 GCA_964355895.1 uncultured Bifidobacterium sp.
GGATTTGCACCCACGAGCGCAACCACCTTCACGGGCTGCTGCGGTGTGATTAAAAGCGGGTGAGGCCGGAACCTATATTCTTGGTTTCCTCCTCGTCCTCGTCCTCGAAACCGGCGCAAAATCGAGGACGACGACGAGGAGGAGGGGCAAATTTGAATTTTCAAACAGGCTCTCAGGTCTTTCTTGTTCGGCCGGCCGCCGCCCACTCCGCCTCCCGCTGGTGTTTTCATTTCGGAAAAATGGTCTTCAGGGCTGCCACCAGCTTCTCCTGCGTGAAGGGCTTGTCGAGCAGCGCGTGGACGCCCAGCTGCTTGAACTCGTCCGCCTCCCGTTCGTCCAACCGGCCACTCACGACGATGATCCCGACCTGGGGCAACCGGCCTTTGAGCACCCGCACAAAGGCGAGCCCGTCCATGTGCGGCATGTGCAAATCGGTAATCACCGCGCGCAGGTCCGCCTGGTTCTCCGCCACCTGGATCAGCGCGGTGGTGCCGTCGGCCGCCGTGAGCACCTTGAAGTTCAACTGGGTCAGCACGGCGCGCAGAACGTTGCGCACACCGACCTCGTCATCCACCACGAGGATGGTTTCGCCGTGGCCACGAAAGGTCATTTCGGTTTTGGTCAGCCGGGAGGTGTCGCTGGCGTCCGAACCGCAGGCCGGCAGATAGACGGCGAAGGTGGTCCCTTGTCCCGGCACGGAATGCGCCCGGATGAAACCGCCATGGCCCTTGATGATACCGAGGGTGGTCGAAAGCCCGAGGCCCGTGCCTTTGTCCGGCCCCTTGGTGGTGAAGAACGGCTCGAAGATGCGGTCCAGAATCTCCGGCGGGATGCCCAGGCCGGTGTCCGTAACGCGCCACACGACATAGGGGCCGGGCGGGGCCTCCGGGACGGTGTTGGCCTGGGCCGCGTCCAACGCCAGGTTTTCCGCTTCCAGGGTCAGCGTGCCGCCCTCGGGCATGGCGTCGCGGGCGTTGACGCACAGGTTGAGCAACACCTGGTGCAATTGCGTGGCATCGCCCCGGACCGTCCAGAGGTCCTTCGCGTAATGGGTTCGTAGTTCGATGTTCTTGGGGAAGGTGCTCTTGATCAGTTTCTGCATCTCCTTGAGCAGATGGTGCGGCTGAATCAGCAGGCGTTCCCCTTCGGCGCCTTTGGCGAAGGTGAGGAGTTGTTTCACCATGTCCGCGCCGCGCCGGGCCCCGGATTGAATGAGTTCGAGATAACGGGCCGCCGTGTCCGGGAACTCCAGTCGCAACAATTCGGTGGCCATGAGGATGGGCGCGAGCGCGTTGTTCAGATCGTGGGCAATGCCGCCCGCCAGCGTGCCGATGCTCTCCAGCCGTTGCGTGCGGAGCATCTGACTCTCGATCTGCTTGCGCTCGGTGATGTCCCAGGAAATCCCCTGCACGCCGACGATTTGCCCGCTGGCATCCCGCAGCGGGGTCTTGGCAACGCGGACGAAACTCATCTTCCCGCTGGCCTGCCGATGTTCCTCCTCGGTTTCAAAGGACTGGCCGGTTTCGATCACCCGCCGGTCGTCTTGCCGGTATTTCTCGGCCAGGGCGGGCGGACAAAAGTCGAGGTCGGTCTGGCCGAGGATTTCGGCCAGGGGCTTGCCGAGGCTCTGGCAGAACGGGCCGTTGCCGAACGTGAACCGGCCCGCCAGATCCTTCCGGAAGACGTGCTGCGGCAGGTTCTCCACCAGCGAATGGAAGAGGGTCTCGGAATCGCGAAGGGCCTTTTCCGCCTGCTGGCGCTTGCGATGTTCCTCGGCCCCCTCCAAGGCGCGTTTGATCGCCGAGGGGAGCCGTTCGAGCCGTTGTTTGAGCAGGTAATCCGTCGCCCCACTGTGCAGGCACTTGACCGCCCCCTCTTCGTCCAGTGAGCCGGAGATGATGATGGCGGGCACGCCCGGCTGCTTGGCCCGGGCTTGCGCCAGGGCCGTGTAGCCATCGTAGTCCGGCAGGTTGTAGTCGCACAGGATCACGTCGAACGCGCTCTGGTCGAGGGCCGCTTCAAAAGGTTCCCGGCACCCGACCCGGGTGATCTCGCAAACCAGCCCGGCGGCTTCCAGCCGGTCCCGGATCAGTTCCGCGTCGAGCGGGTTGTCTTCCAGATGCAGGATGCGCAGGGAACGATTCGCGCACTCCCCGGGGGCCGGCGCTTGCAGGCGCAGGAGCCGGGTCTCGAACTGTTTCAACTCCGTGAGGTCGCGGTAGAGGACCAGGGTCAATCGTTGGTGGTGAAAGGTCAGCGGGGACGCCGTGACGTGGACGGGCACCGCCCGGCCGTCCGCGCGGACAATCTCGCCGTCCTGGCTCAGGGCGCACTGCTGCTCCCGTCCGGCGAGCAGCCATTGCCGGAAGGCGGCGACCGTTTCCTGGGAATGGCAGCCCTCGATGGGCGAGCCGACAATCTCCCCCCGCTTGCGGCCCAACAACCGTTCGGCCTGCGCGTTGGTGTCGAGGATGCGCCCGGTCCGTTCATCGGCGAGGAACGCGGCGTCGCTCAGGCTTTCCACGAGATGGCGGTATTTGGATTCACTCTCCCGCATGGCCTCCTCGGCGCGGCTCAATTCGACCGCTTTGGCCGCGTTCGCAAGCGCGCGGCGCGCCGCCGGGGCCAGCCGCCCCAGGCGCTGTTTGAGCACGTAATCGGTGTCGCCGCTCTTCAGGCAATCCACCGCCGCCTCTTCCCCCAGCGTGCCGGAGATCATGATGACGGGCGTGGCCGGCTGCTGGATCCGGGCCTGCGCCAGCGCGGTGAAGCCGTCGTAGTCCGGCAGCTTGTTGTCACAGAGGATCAGGTCAAAGGCGCCCTGGTCGAGCGCCGACTCGAAGGCTTGCTGGCCGCTGACCAGGGTGATCTCACAGTCCAGGCCTTCGGCTTCCAGCCGGTCCCGGATCAACTCCGCGTCGCGCGGGTTGTCTTCCAGATGCAGTACGCGAATGGATGAGTTCATTT
>CAYHFK010000328.1:3067-5411 GCA_964355895.1 uncultured Bifidobacterium sp.
GGGTTGGTCGTTTGAGCAGGCGCGTGTCGCCGCGCTTGGACACGCTGCCCGGCGGTGGCTCGTTCACCACGGCCCAGAAGGCGCCCACCAGCTTCACGGCGTCGGTGAATTCGTGGAAATCGAGCGGCTTGACCACGTAGCCGTTCACGCCGAGCTGGTAGCTGCTGAGCACGTCCTGCTCCTCGCGCGAGGAGGTCATGATGACGACCGGGATCAGTTTGAGCTGTGGATCGCTCTTCATCTGGCGCAACACTTCCAGGCCGTCCACCTTGGGCATCTTCAAGTCGAGCAGCACCACGGCGGGCTGGCCGTTCGGCCGCCCGACAAACGCGCCGCGCCGGTGGAGATAATCCAGCGCCTCCACGCCGTCGCGCAGGGCGACGACTTCGTTGGCGAGATGGTGTTGTTCGAGGGCGTCGAGCGCCAGTTCCGTGTCGTGGGGACTGTCGTCCACCAGCAGGATGCGTTTGAGGGAGTTCATAGGTTGGGATTCGTATTCTTCTGTGGAGCTTCGGTGATTCGAGCATTGCGCCGCGGGGCTAGGAAGCGATGCGGGCTTCCGTTGTCGCGCCAGCGTCTTGGAGTGCGCCAGCCCTCTGGCGCTTTTGGAAGTCGTGGGTTATCGAAAGCGCCAGAGGACTGGCGCACTCCAAGACCTTGCGGCGGTACGAACCACACGAAAAAACGAGGGCAGAAAGCCCTTTCCCTCCGGGTTTCTTTCGTGTGTTTCGTGGTGGTCATTTGCATCTACAGCTTCAGGACGCTGTTCACCCCGCCGAAGGGATTGGGCACTTGCCAGGGGCAACTCGGGTCGGGCTGCCACCGGCCATCCACCACCAACAGGTATTCGTGGTGTCCGGGCAACAGCGCCAGGTCCGCGACCCAGCGTTCCGGATTCAGGGGCTTCAACGGCGTGGCCTCCGGCTTCCAATCATTGAACGATCCGGCCAGGCTGACCGCTTGGGCCTTCACGCCTTTGACTTCCAGGCGGATGGTTTTCGTTTGCGTTTGCGACAAGTCCGGGGACGCGGCGGCGGCGGGTTTCTGGTTCTTGGGTGTGTTTTTTTTCATTGGTTTTGCTTTCGGTTGGGTTTGGTTTTTCATTGGCTTTGCTTTCGGTTTTCGGGTTGGCCGGCAGTTGCCCCTCGCCCGCCCCAAGGCGGGTCATGAACCGCCGGAAAAGTTGCGGCGGAGGAACCCCGGCCCGAACGGCTTGAGGTCTTCCGAGTAATGCAGAATGAAGAATTCCCGCGTTTTTCATGCTCCAATTCGGCAAGGGGGCTTTGCCCTTCATTCCCCCTGGTTTCCGCCAACGGATGAAAAGTCCCAACGGATGCGCAATCTTTCCAGGAACCGGCGGAAGCCCCGCAAGGTTTTGGAGTGCGCCAGTCCTCTGGCACTGTTGCTGGAAGGATCCGCGTTCCAAAAGCGCCAGAGGGCTGGCGCACTCCAAGACGCGGGCGCGACAACGGAAGCGCTGATCGGTTCGGGGGCGCGACGCGCGGTTCAGGAACCGGCGAAGCTCCCCAAGATATCCGTTGGCACTTTTCATCCGTTGGCGAAAGCTGTTCCCCGTCGTCACCCGCAACGGCCAGGGGAATCAAGGGCATCGCTTTTAATTCTGCCTTCTTCATTCTGCCTTCTTCATTGTTAATTCTTCACTCGCGTTGGCCGGTTTGAGGGTGAAATAAAATGTCGCGCCTTCCCCCGGCTTGCCTTCCGCCCAGGTGCGCCCGCCGTGCCGGGCGATGATGCGGCGCACGTTGGCCAGGCCGATGCCCGTGCCCTCGAATTCCTCCGCCCGATGCAGCCGCTGGAAGACGCCGAAAAGTTTGTGGGCATACTGCGGGTCAAAACCGACGCCGTTGTCGCGGACGAAAAAAACCGTAGCAGCCGACGTAAGGAGGCTCTGATCAATTCCAGATTCAGGATAAGTGAGCCTCGTCACCTCGGCTGCTACGGTTCCAATTTCAATCACCGCCGGGTCGCGCGGACGGGTGTATTTGACCGCGTTGCCCAGCAGGTTGGCAAAAACCTGCCGCAACAAACTGGGATCGCCCGTCACCTGCGGCAACGACGGAATCTTCCAGACGATGGGCCGGTCTTTCGTGTCGGTTTCCAGGTTCCGAATGCACTCCTGGACCAGCCGGTCGAGATCCACCCTGGCCTCATGCAATTCCGCCCGGCCCATGCGCGAGAAGGACAGGAGGTCGTCAATCAAGTGGCCCATGCTCTGGCTGGCGGCCGCAATGGTCTTGAGATAGCGCGCGGGTTTGTCGGCCAGTTGGCCGTGCGTCTCCCGCTCCAGCATCTCGACGTAGCCGTGGATGTGCCGCAGCGGCGC
>CAYHFK010000329.1:0-5408 GCA_964355895.1 uncultured Bifidobacterium sp.
GGTGATGCCCCCGGCGGCGACGAGCAGGCCGGAGATGACGGCATTGGCCGTGCGCCACATTTCCTTTTCGTCCTTCTGAGTTTCCTTCTGCTTGAAAATGGGAATGAACGCTGCCGTCAGGGCGCCTTCGCCGAGCAGGCGGCGGAAGAGGTTCGGCACCTGGAACGCGAGCGTGAAGGCGCTGGCAACCCAAGTATTGCCCATGAACGCGGCATAGACCATCTCGCGCACCAGACCGAGCACGCGGCTGGTCAGGGTGGCGGCGGCCATTGCGCCGGAGGACTTGAGCATTTGCGACATCGCGGGCGGAGTCTAAAGAGCGGAGCGCGGCGGCCAAAGAGGAAAGTGCTCGGCTCTGCCGAATCGCGCGCCGACTCCCCAAGGGGTGCGACTGGAAGTGGCGGCGGGCGTCTCGCCTGCCGTAGAGCCGGGCGTCCCGCCCGGCGGAAAGGATGTGGACGTAGCGAGCACCCTCGAGATTTCGTGGGCCGTGGGCCAGTTCGGACGTCCAGTCCGGGCGGCAGGATGCCGCCCTCTACGTCAGGCGAGACGCCCGACGCTACCTTCGCTGACCGCCACTTCCAGTCGCACCGCTCTCCCAGCCGGCGATTGCTTCCCGCACCGGTTCCAGCCATCGTTGGAACGGATGAAGCAATTCGACTTTCTCATTCTCGGCAGCGGCATTGCGGGGCTGACCTTCGCGCTCAAGGTCGCGCCGCGCGGGCGCGTGGCCATCGTCACCAAAAAAAACCGCGCGGAGTCGAACACGAATTACGCGCAGGGCGGCATCGCGGCGGTGACGAGCAAGGAGGATTCCTTCGAGCTGCACGTGGCGGACACGCTCACGGCGGGGGCGGGGCTGTGCCGCGAAACCGTGGTGCGCACGATTGTGGAGGAAGGTCCGGCGCGCATCGCGGAGTTGATCGAGCTGGGCATGAAGTTTTCCGAACGCAATGCGCCAAACGAAGACAGCGGTAAAGAGCTTGATCTCGGACGGGAGGGCGGGCACTCGAAGCGCCGCATCCTGCACGCGAAGGATGTAACGGGGCGCGAGATCGAACGCGCCTTGCTCAACGCGGTGTCGCGGGAACCGAACATCCAGGTGTTTGAAAATCATCTGGCGATTGATTTGATCACGAGTCAGAAGCTCGGCTATGTGGGCGAGAATCACTGCCTCGGCGCCTACGTTTTCGACAAGCAGACGGGCGCGGTGGAAACATTTTCCGCCCCGGTCACACTGCTGGCCACCGGCGGCTGCGGGAAGGTTTATCTCTATACGACGAACCCGGACATCGCGACGGGTGATGGTGTGGCGATGGCGTATCGGGCCGGCGTGCCGGTGGCGAACATGGAGTTCATCCAGTTTCATCCGACGTGTCTGTATCATCCGGCGGCGAAATCGTTTCTCATCAGCGAAGCCGTGCGCGGCGAGGGCGGCGTGTTGATGAACCTGGACGGGGTGGAGTTTATGGATGATTACCATCCGCTTAAATCGCTGGCGCCGCGCGACATCGTGGCCCGCGCGATTGACAGCGAGATGAAGAAGAGCGGCGCGGATCACGTGCTGCTCGACATCACCCACAAATCGGCACGGTTCATCATCGAGCGTTTCCCGAACATCTACCAAACCTGCCTGCGCCTCGGGCTGGACATCACGAAGGCGCCGATCCCCGTCGTGCCGGCGGCGCATTACCAGTGCGGGGGCGTGGTGACGAATGTGGACGGCGAGACGGAGATTGCCGGGCTTTACGGCGTGGGCGAGGTGGCCTGCACGGGCTTGCACGGCGCGAACCGGCTCGCGAGCAATTCCCTGCTCGAAGCGCTGGTCTGCGCCGAGCGCGCGGCGCGGCGGGCGACGGGAAAAATCTGGCCGCGCCCGGATCTGGAAATTCCGGCCTGGCAATCGGGCCACGCGCACAACGCCGACGAACTGGTGGTGGTGGCGCACAACTGGGATGAAATCCGGCGTTGCATGTGGGACTACGTGGGCATCGTGCGCACGAACAAGCGGCTGCAACGCGCGCAATCGCGCCTCGCGAACCTGCAGGCGGAAATCCACGAGCATTACTGGAATTTCAACGTCACGGCCGATTTGCTGGAGTTACGCAACATTGCCACGGTGGCGGAGGTGATCGTGCAGTGCGCGCTGGCCCGGCCGGAAAGCCGCGGCCTGCACTACAACCTGGATTATCCGAACCTGAATCCCGACTGGGCGCAGCGCGACAGCGTGGTGCGCAAGGGCGGGTAGGCCGCCGGTTTTTCAAAAGCGAAACCGCCAGTCTGCGGCGGCAGACTGGCGGTTTGCGAATTCGATTTCCGGCCCGTCACTTCTTCGGGCTGACGATCTCGGACAATTTGAAGATCGGCAGGAACATGCAAATCACCATGCCGCCGACGACCACGCCGAGAACGACGATGAGGATGGGTTCGATGAGCGAGGTCAAACCGGAGAGCGTGACTTCGATTTCCTCATCAAGGAAGTCGGAGATGCGCTCGAGCATGTTATCAATCTTGCCGGTTTGCTCGCCGGCGCTGATCATGCGGATGATCATGTTGGGGAAGACGGGGTGTTTGCCCAGCGCGGCGGAAATGCTTTCGCCACGCTCGATGTCGGAGGACGCCACCTTGATGGCTTTCTCCATCACCACATTGCCGACGGTTTGCGAGACAATTTGCAGAACTTCGAGGATCGGCACGCCGCTGCGAATCAGCGAGGAGAGCGTGCGGGTGAAGCGGGCGAGGCAAATCTTGTGGGCGATGACGCCAAAGATCGGCAGTTTGATGCGTTGCGCGTCCCAGAAGTGTCGGCCGGCAGGGGTTTTAATGAAATACAACCAGCCGTAAACCCCGCCGCCGGCAGCCATTATGAACAACAAGAAGTAGCTCTTGAGCAGATTGCTCAGATTGATGAGGAACTGCGTCGGCCCGGGTAGTTTGGCCCCGAAGCCCGAATAAATGTCGCCAAACACCGGGATGACTTTGACGAGCAGGAAGATGGTGATGGCAATGGCCACCAGGGTGACGATGGTCGGATACATCATGGCCGACTTGACCTTCTTGCGCAGGCGGGCGGTGTTTTCGAGATAGGTGGCGAGCCGCGCGAGGATTTCTGAGAGGAGCCCACCTTTTTCACCCGCACCAACCATGGCGACATAGAGGCGGTTGAAGGCCTTGGGATGCTTTTGCAACGCTTCGGAAAAACTATCCCCGCCCTCGACGCGCGTACACACGTCCTTGATGACGTCACGCATCACCTTGTTTTGCGTCTGATCCGCCAGCGCTTGCAGCGATTGCACCATCGCCAGACCCGCATCAATCATCGTCGCCAACTGCCGGGTGAACATGACCAGGTCAGACAACGGGACCGTGCCCCCGGCGGTGCGGCCTTTTTTGGCGATCTTTTCCTGGATGGAAACGACCAGGAGATTGCGGTTCAGCAGCGCGGCGATGGCCGCCGGCTCCGTCGCGGCGTCAACCGAACTGCGAATTTCCCGACCGGTGCCGGTTTCCCGGGCGACATAAACAAAGGACGGCATATGTTGTATTTTTAGTCTAACGTCTAAGGTCTAAAGTTTTTCGTCCAAGGTCGAAAGTCCCGGCTTCAGGCTTTAAACTCCAGACTTCCGACTCACCACGTCTGGTTTAGCAAACCCCAAGCCACAGCGGGGGAAAGTCCAAAGTCTGAAGTCTGAAGTCCAAGGTCGGGGCCGGAAGGAACGGCGACTTTAGGCGTTAGACTTGAGACTTAGAGCCTGTTTGAAAACCCGCCCGGTGAGGGCACCGGGCCTACAACTCATGGCCATTTCCGCTGTTTCCTGTAGGCCGCGTGCCCTCACGCGGCGCGGCGCTGGAGTTTTCAAACAGGCTCTTAGGACTTTTTCCCGCACCCAAGGCAAAAAATACTTGTTGTCAAACTGTCCTACTTTCTCTATCACTGCCCGCAAATGCACCGGTTTGGTGCCGAGGTAAACGGGTTTTACCTCATAAATGCAACGGAAACGACAGTCACGAAACAAACAAACATGAACATCGGAGGAACTAGAATGAAGTTTAACAAATGGACATTGGGCCTTGCGGCCGTTGGTGCGGTCAGTCTTACCTCAGTGGCACAGGCCGAGGAGAAAATGAACGTCCTGCAGACGGCCATGACCTCGACCACCATCAGTGGTTACGTGGACACGTCAATGCAATGGAACCTGGGCACGGGCAACGCCAGCCTGCCGGGCTACTCGTTCGGTACCGGCAAGGCCGACGGATTCAACCTGAACGTCGTTCAACTCACCATCGCCAAGCCGCTGGATGAGAGCGAATGGGCGGCGGGCTATCGTGCTGACCTGTGGTTCGGTCCGGATGCCAACACTCCTGGTCTGGGTACTGGAAGTCCGACCTCAGGCGACGTTGGATTTGAAAACAATGACTTCGCCATTCGCCAGGCCTATGTCGCTTTGCGCACTCCGGTGGGCAATGGCATTGACTGGAAGATCGGCGTGTTCGACTGCATTGTCGGTTACGAAACGCTCGAAAGCGGCAACAACCCGAACATGACCCGCTCCTACGGTTTCACGATCGAGCCGACGACGCACACCGGATTGCTCGGAACTTACCGCTTCTCTGACGCGATTTCGGCATCGTTTGGAGTTGTGAATACGCTCGCCCCCACCATCAACGGTCGGGCCAATCCACCCAAGGCTGAATCCTTCAAGGCCTACACCGGCTCAGTTGCGCTTACGGCTCCGAGTGATTGGGGCTGGATCGCAGGCTCGACCCTGTATTCAGGCTTTATGACCGGCTTCGACCCTGCCGTAGCGGGCAATGCGATTCGGAACAATTACTACCTCGGCGCGACCCTCGCCACTCCGGTGGCGGGTTTGAAGGTCGGAGTTGCCTTGGACTACGCTCACATGCGGGGTACCGGGACTATTGCTGGTGTAACTCCTGGAGCAGGTGTAAACAATCAATACGCGTATTCCCTCTATGCGTCCTACCAAGCCACGGAAAAAATGAGCTTGCACGGTCGCGCCGAGATGTATCGCCAGCAAGGCACCGGCGTTGGCGCAGACGACGAAGTTTACGCGTTTACCGGCACCATTCAATACGACCTGTGGCAGAACGTGCTCAGCCGTCTGGAAGTCCGCTGGGATCACGCGGAAGACGACCTTTACGGACCCACCGGCAACCTCAAGAACGCCGTCATGGTTGCGGCGAATGTTATCTACAAGTTCTAATCGGAGTTAAAATTCAGAAACCCCTTCCGGGAAACCGGAAGGGGTTTTTCTTTGCGGGCGATCAGACGTGGCGGCCAAATCGTGAGGGCGTCACAGACAGCCGAAGTTGGTTTGTATCCACGCTCCCCTTCTCCATGAACCGCAAGGTAGGGCGCGTCACTCCGTGCGCGCCGCTCCCCGGTC
>CAYHFK010000330.1:0-5354 GCA_964355895.1 uncultured Bifidobacterium sp.
CCGCTGAATTGTCCTACTGGCTCGCCTGCCGCGGGAGCTTCGGTTGATGCCAGAGTGATTCCCAATACTTCGCTTCGACGGCGTAAACGTCGGTGACGTCGCCAGGCTTAACCTCGTCGGGCAGCACGCCGTAACGTTTCATCTCGCGAACCCAATCGGTGCGGGGCACGAAGCCGGGCATGTCGAACCGCTTGTGCTCCGCCAGAAAATCCGTTCCCGCGGTGACCATGGCCAGGAGCGCCTGGTAGTCCGCGTCACTGCGATTGGCGAAAACCTTCGCACTCGATCCACTCTTCGGGTCGCGGCACAGTTCCCATCCGCCGGCTTCCTTGGCGAGCGGCGCCAGGAGGAGCACGGATTTCTCGGGACGGGAAAGGTTGAAGACGATGTGGCGGCTGGTCAGGAGTCGCGGGTCGTCGAGGCTGGGTTGCCAGAAACTCACGCCGCGCTCGTCGGCCAGGTTGAGCGGGAGGCGGCGACTGGGATCCTCGTGGCAACCAACGCAGCGCCGCTGGATGACTTCGGCGGCGGCAAGCGTGGCGGGCCAGTCGGCCCCGGTGTTGATCTGGTTGTTTTCGGCGTAGTTGCCAATCATGCCGGAGCCGAGCGCCGCGTAGGTGCCGGGATAGGCGGCGGCGGATTCGATCCAGAGGCGCAACATTTTCTTCTGATGCGGCGTGGCCTGCACGCCGTAGTGCGAGCCGTCGAGCATCGTGAGTAGCCGGCTCGCGGAACTCCCGAGCGCGCGCGGGTCGTAATTGCTCTTGGGCTGGTTGCGGCCGTCGGCAAAAAGGCGCGCGATGGTGAGCATGTAATAGCTGTGGCTGTAGAGCGGGCCGCGGTCGCCGGTGAGGATGAGCCGTCCGTCGCGCGGGCCGCCGCGGGCGGTTTTTTCGTAGCCGTGGCAATCAACGCACAGGGCGTTGAGCACGGGCTGCACGTCGCGCGGAAAGTCGAAGACCTCGGGCACGTCGTGGATGGGTTCGATGCGCGCGGCGGGTTTGCGGACGGCCAGGGTTTCGTGGAATTCCGCACGCGGCGTCTGCGAACGGTGTTCATGGCAGCCGACGCAACTCATGATCTCGCCGGGTTGAACGCTCGTGAAGCTCTGCATCCGTTTCACGGCCATGTCCTTTTCGTCGAGCGCGACAAAGAAAACGCTGCGCAGGGCCGGCACCTCGAAGTAAGCCGAGCCGTCCGGCTCGACCGGCACGGTACCGAGGATGCGCTCCAGCGTGAACGTCCCGCCGTAGCTGATGGGTTCCATGCCGCCGGTGTAATGCACGGGCATGGGCAGCGTTTCGAGGACGAGGAGCTTTTTGATTTCGCCCGGCTTCACGCCGGTCATGTTGCGACCCTGGTTCACGTCGGCTAGAAGGAGACGACCATTGGCTTCTTCCGGCTTGGTGCGCGGTTGGATGACGAGCTCGCGCGGACGCGATGTGAGAGGACGCGGCTCGTGACATTGCAGTTTGGCGGCGCGATCTTCGTCGGGCAGCTTGAGGAGTTCCTCGGTGCGGCCCGTGCCATCCATGAGAACGAGCGTGTCGCGGCTGGCGGCGAGGAAACAGTCCTCGGTGAAAGCCCACGGGTCGCGATAAATCGCGCGCTTGCTGATGCTCCGGGCGAACTCTTTCGCGTCGGGACCGCCCTTGGGGTCCACGACCGTGATGACGCCGTCGTGTTCGCGCTGGCCGTGACCGGGACTGAAGCTGGCGACAATCTTGTCCGTGCCGGGGATCGGCTTGGCGTCAATCATCGTAATGCCGGGATGCAGGTTCCCGAACCAGGTCATCTGCGCGGTGCCGTCGGGGTTCGCCGCCCAAAGGTGATGGAAGTGAACCTGGCTGCGGTCCACGTATTCCCAGCGGGTGTAAAGGATGCGACCGTCGGCCAGTGGCCAGGGCGTATTGTCGTGCTCGTTATTGCTCGAGAGCGCGCGGAGGTTCGAGCCGTCGGCGTCGCAACGATGCAACACGGCGACCTGCGTGAGCCAGCAGTTGACCCAGCGTTTGCAGCGGCTGCTCACGAAGACGATGCCGCCATCGGGCAGGTAGGCCGGCTCGAAGTCATCGTACGGGCCGGAGGTAAGTTGCTTGAGTGCGGTGCCGTCGGCATTGATTTCGTAAAGGTGATACTGCTCGGTGCCACCGGGCCGGTAGCTGAACAAAATCTTTTTCCCGTCATAACTGACTTGCGGGTCGCGCACGCCGCCTCGCGGGTCGGCGAGCAACGTGGTCAATTCGCGGGTCTGGAGGTTGAGGCGATAGAGCTTCGCGCCCTCGGCGTAGGCTTTGCGTTTGGGATCGTGGGAGTAATAGCCGAAGTTCGCATACCAGTGCCCATCGGTGGGGTTGAGCGCGCGCGCGGCAAAGACAATGGACTCGACGCCGCGCATCGGGCCGTTGCGAAATTCGGTGAGCAGATCACTCGGCGATGCGTCGGGCGCGGCGTGGGCCGCGAGCGGGAGGAGCGCGAACAGCAGCGCGAGCAATGCCGTCACGCGAATTTCAAACGCCGGGCGCAAGGATCGGGCTTTCATGAGCATAGTAACCTCCAAATCATTTTGCGGGTGGGGCTTGCCAGACCGATGCGGCCAACTGGTCGCGCAAAGCCACCAACCGCTGCTCCTGATCTTCGCTGAACGATCCCTTGCGCTGGCCGTAAGTGTCGAGCCACGTCACGAAGCGGTCGAGGCTGTCGCGGTCGAGTTTCACTCCCGCGTGGCCGTCTGGCTCGGTCAACTTGGCGAGCACGGCGCTGCTTTGAGCGGGGTTCTTCCCCTCGGTTGAGTATCCCTCACGGTAGGCCGCGAGGACCTGGTCGAGCAGGCTCGGGGTGCCGTAACGGGTGAGCGCGTCATAAGCCCAGACGGGCGTGAGGTCAAACTTCGCGGCCAGCGCGTCCTCGCTCTTCGGGTTGTGGCAACGAACGCATTGCGCATCCAGAACCGGTTGGATGAGGCGGTCGAAGCGCAAGGGCCACGAGCCTTCCGGGCCCGGCGTGATTTTCGACGGTTCGCGCATCGCCGCGAGCGGCGACTGGGAAGGCGGCGGCGTGTTTTTGCGCGAGTCATGGCAGCCGGTGCAACTCAAGGTCTGGCCCGGCTGGACGTGCGTGGCGCTACGCATGGTTTGCACGGCGCGGCCCTGGGCATCGAGCGCCTGGAAAAACAAAGCCACACCGGACGGCACGCGAAAATAAGCCGAGCCATCCGCTTCCACCGGGACGGTGCCGAGCACCGCTTTGCCCGGATCGTCGTGCGTCAGGCCGAGCATCGGCTTATTCATCCACGGCTGCGTTTTCGCCGGCAGGGCGACGATGCGAAGGGCCTTGATGTCGCCGCGTTGCACGGTCTTCAACCCGCGCGTCACGTCCGCCACCAGGAAACGTCCCTCCTGCGGGCCGTCCCATTTCACATTGCTGGCGAGCACCGGCGGACGCGACTGCGGCTTCAGCGGGATGGGATACATCGAGGAAATTTCCGGGTCGCGGTAGAGCAGTTCCAGTCCGCTGTCGGCGTTGAAAAGATAAAGGCCCATGCCGTTCTTCGGGCGCTGCTTGCCTTCGCGCATTTCGTCCTCGACGCCCCACGCGACGAGATGCGTGCGCTCGGACAACGGCCACGGGTTCGCGTAGAACGCGCGCGGCCAGCCTTCGATTTCCGGGAACGGCGTCTCCGGTGTGAGGCGCGTGATCGGAGCTTCGCCTTCCGTGCCGACCGACGGGTCGAGCAATACCAGACTCCCCATCGTCTGCGAATGATGGCCCGAAGCGGTGAAGATGATTTTCTGTGAACCCGGAGTCGCGCGCGGCTCGAAGGTGCAGTGCGGCGCCTTGGTGTAATTGCCATAGATGAGCCGGGCGTTGATGCCGTCGGGGTTGATGGACCAGAGGCTCATGTAGGGCATGTTGTCGCGGTCCACGTAATCCCAGCGCGAATACATGATCGTGCCGTCGTGCGCGACACTGGGTTCCCACTCGAACATCTCGAAAGGCGAGATCGGCGTGAGATCGCCGCCGTCGGCGTTCATCGTGTGCAGCGTGTAAACCGCCACGGGCCGGCTCGCATCGCCGCCGCAGCGCACGTAACAGTCCGGCAAATCGTTTTTGGCCACGGTGGCCTGCGCGCTTTGCTTGCCGACCTGAATGGCCTGCCCGCGCCGGGTCGAGAGGAACACCAGCCGTCCGTCCGGCAGGTAACGCGCGTCGAAGTTGTCGTATTTGCCATGCGTGAGCTGGCGCACACCGGAGCCGCGTATAGCGGCGTGGCCGCCACGCGGCTTTACGCCGTCGAGATTCATTTCAAAGACATGGTAGAAGGCATCCTCGGGCACATTCGCCTTGTTCAACTTGTCCTTCTCCTTCGCCAGCTCCGGATAATGTTTGCACCAGGCGAACAGGACTTTAGTCCCGTCGAACGACAACGCGGGGCGTAGAAAACTTCCCGGCTCTTTGAACGCGGCGTCGGTCAGGCACTCCGTGGTGGGTGTGCTGCTTTTCAGCCCGCGCAAAATGTAAATGCCGCCACCGGGCCGCGACCACCAGCCGTAATACTGATCGGACATGTGGCTGTAACTGCCGGGGACGCGCTTGGTGAACAGGAGCGCGTCGAAGTCGAGCAGCGGAGTGGCGAGGGCGAGTTGGCGTTGCAGCGCGCGCGCTTCGAGGTAGAGGGACTGGGCGGAAGTGTCGGCGGGAAGTTTTGCGATCTGTTGGTTCAGGCGGGCGAGCGCGGCGGTTGTGCCGCCGTAGCGCAGACTGGCAGTCTGCTGTGTCGCGGATTGGAAATCCGCAGGCGCCGCCAGCGTCGGTACGGTTTGCCGACTACCAGTCGGCGAAACAGCAGACTGCCAGTCTGCGCTACGAGCCGTTTCACCCTGCAGTCGCTCGCAATTCGCCAGCGTCTTGCGCGCTTCCGCCGCCCAGTCCACCGCCCGGTCGTTCCGCCCATGCGCCGCCGACCACAAGCTGAGGCTGCTCTGGTCGGCGGGCTTGTGCAGCGCGAGATTTCCGCCCTTCTGCCCGATGACTTCCACTTCGTCGAGATGGAGAAAAGTCGTACCGGGAAGTTGAATGCGGACGAAACGCGCCTCGGCATTGGTCAGCCTCACGACGAGCGGCGAGCGATCCGGCATCCGGTAGCCGTAGAAGACCTGTCCGTTGTGCCGATAAACTTCGCGCCATTCCTTGCCGTCGCTCGACAGCAGCACCATGAAGTTCGCCGCGCGCGCGGCAATGTCTTCGCTGTCCGCGCGATTCCACAAACGCACCTGAGAGAGCGGCTGGACTTTGCCGAGGTCCACCTGCCACCACGGATTATTGTCTTCGGCGGTGTGGAAACCCCACTTGCC
>CAYHFK010000331.1:0-2551 GCA_964355895.1 uncultured Bifidobacterium sp.
CCGTTGGCGACGGCGCAGAAATTTTCCCAGCAGCACAAACTTGCGGCTGGATGGTAGGAACCAAAATCAAAACAGCCCCGGGTGATCAATGCTCGGAACCAAGCGAAAGAGCGACCAAGCAGACACTGCCGAGCCAGGCGATGTTGCTGACCGCAATCAAGGTGCCTCGCAATGCCGGGCGTTAATCCCTGACCTTGAACAATCTTGACGCCCCTCCTCCCGCGCCAGAATACTGGCGTCCGAAAGAATTTTTTATGCGAAAGACCAATTTCGTTAAGTGCCTGGGCTGGCTGATCTTGTTTGTGGCCGTCGGTCCGGCGTGGGAGCAAACGGTGACAGCGGAGGTGCGTTTGCCCCGGGTGTTCGGCAGCCACATGGTCCTGCAACAGGAGAAGCCGCTGGTCTTCTGGGGTTGGAGCGAGGCGAACGAGACGATCACGGTGGCGCTCGGGTCCGATACCCAGCCGGCCAAAGCCAACAAACGCGGGGAATGGAAAGTCTCCTTGCCCGCTCGAAAAGCCGGCGGGCCATTTACGCTCAAGGTCAGCGGGTCGAGCACCGTAGTGTTCGAGGACGTGTTGATCGGCGAGGTGTGGCTGGCTTCGGGGCAATCGAACATGGAGATGGGCATCGGCGCCGGTCGCGATGGCAAAGAAGAGATTGCGGCGGCCAACTATCCGGCCATTCGATTGTTACTGGTGGCGAACCGCTGGAGTCCCGAGCCGCAGGCGGATATCGAGGCGGGCAAACCCGGCGAGACGCGGCCCGAAAACACCTGGAAAGTTTGCTCCCCGCAAACCGTCGCCGAGGGTGGCTGGAGCGGCTTCTCCGCCGCCGCTTATTATTTCGGACGCGAGTTGCACCAAAAACTGCGCATCCCGGTGGGGCTGATTGACGCGACCTGGGGCGGCACGCGCATTGAGCCATGGACTCCGCCCGAGGGGTTTGCCGCCGTGCCCACGCTAAAAGCGGAATCCGAGCTCGTGCAATTGGGCGATCCGCGCACGGCCCGGCATCAACAGCGCCTCGCGCAAACGCTCAAGGACACCGAGCAATGGCTGGCGGCCGCCCGACTGGCGCTCGAGAAACAACAGCTCGTTCCCACTATGCCGACGTACCCGGCGGAGCTGCTGCCACCGCACGAGGTGCAAAATGCCACGGCCCTCTACAACGGTATGATTCATCCGCTGCAGCCGTTCCCGCTGCGCGGCGCCATTTGGTACCAGGGCGAGTCCAACTCCGGCGAAGGCCGCCTCTACACCGAACGGATGAAAGCGCTCATCGCTGGCTGGCGTCACGTCTGGGCCGATGGCGATTTGGCATTCTATTACGCGCAGATCGCGCCTTACGATTACGGCGGCAACGGGGAAAGAATCGGCGAGTTTTGGGAGGCGCAAGCCGAAGCCCAGGCCATTCCCAACACCGGCATGGCTGTCATCACTGACATCGGGAATCTTAAAGACATTCATCCGACGAACAAACAGGAAGTGGGCCGGCGGCTCGCCGCCTGGGCGCTCGCAAAAAATTACGGCCAGTTGGACGTGATTTATAGCGGCCCCACCTTCAAAGCCCTGAGTATCGAAGGCGACAAACTGCGCGTTACGTTCGATCACGTCGCCGGTGGGCTGGCGAGCCGCGACGGAAAGCCGTTGACCTGGTTCGAGGTCATTGACGCGGACGAAGGCGGGTTCGTAAAAGCCGAGGCGCGGATCGAGGGTGCGACCGTGACGTTGTCCGCGCCGGAGGTAAAGCATCCGGTCGCCATGCGATTTGCCTGGAACATGTTGGCCGAGCCGAACCTGATGAACGCCCCTGGCCTGCCCGCCGGGGCCTTCCGGGCCGGCGACGTTCCGAGGCGCGATTGGCTCGGGTTGAAGGTGCCCGAGGCCGGACAATATCAGTTGGTCTATGATCTTGACCTGACCAAATTGGCCCCGACCATCACGTACGACACGGACAACCGGGTGAAGATTCCGTCAGCCTTCGATCGCGTCGCCTATTTCCTCGAATTGCAGGCCGCCGACGGTGACACCCAGTATCTCTATGTTTCGATGGCTGCCTTCACTGATTCGCTGGACAAAATCGGCGTACCGATGGTGTCGTCCGGCGCCCATTTCCAACAGAGCGTGGCCAGCTTGAATGTGTATTCCAACGTCCGCAGCATCGTCACCGGCACGAATCTGACCGGTGGAAATATCGAGTTCTGGCCGAACAACTACGGTCCTGAGAACGCCGCGCCGGTGCCCAACGCCTCCGGAGGGGTCTATGACTTTGGCGATCAACCCGCCGACCCACCGGACGGTTACGGCTCCATGCAGATTCACAACCACAACGCCAAACAGACTTTGTTCGCCGTGAACCACTGGGGCGAGGGTCAGGGCGCGGACCTCGGGATCGGCAATCAGGCCGCGGCCAACACCGATTGGACTTTTTCCGGAAACGCCGGCAAGTGGCAGGCGAAGCGGCTGCGCGTGTTGGTTCGGCCCAAGTGAACAAGCATGCGCGGATTTCGAATTGGTAACCTTCAAAACGACGCTGCCGCCGCGACCGC
>CAYHFK010000331.1:2651-5331 GCA_964355895.1 uncultured Bifidobacterium sp.
GACCGCGCTCGCTATGGTTCGTGCTGGAGCCGGATCAACCCGAAAAAAGTGTAGGGATCAACGACCACCACGGGCGCTTGCGGATATTTGTCCCGCAAAGTCTGCGAAACCTGCGCGTACCAGGACGGCGATTTCAGAATGCTGCGCGCCCACAGGAAACGACCTTCTGCTTTGACGTCGTCCGCAAGTTTGGCGATGACGGCGGCGGCCGCCTCGGCTGCATCCGGCAGGTCGCGCTCCGGGCATGTTGGCAGGCCAGCGATGATTCGCGGCGCTTTCTCAAAATGGGTTCCGCAGCCGTCGGGACTGAAGCTGCGATAGGCCGCGAATTCCCTTTCGGTGGAACCGCCACTGGCTCCGTCGAGCACGAAACCGGTGATCGTCATATCCCAGCGCTCGAAGTGCTGGACGCAGTGCTTTGTCCAAGCTTTCAGCCCGGAGGGCAGCTTCGAGTCCGGGCGCACCGTGAGCCCCAGCGGATTCAGATAACCGGCACCCGAATCGCCAGCGATGAAGAAGTCGTTCGTGGTGGCGTGCCGGTAGGCGTACGCAAGGACTTGCGGCGCGCGGTCGGCCAGATTGGGATCGAACGCCCAGCCCAGCGGAACGCGGCCCCGTTTCGGGTCGCTAAAAAACGCCGGCACGGCCTTGTAAAGCCACGAGGGCGCGTCGTAATCACCGACATAATGCCCGACGAAGAGTTTCGCGGCGACCTTGCCGTTCGCGCGGACGAGGCCGGCTGCCTGCCAGTCCTGGCGCGCGGATTTTCGATTCGGTTGCGGGTAACGCGCCTTGAGCGGGTAATGCGCAAAGAACGAAGCGTTGGCCATGGCGCCCGGCCCGGCGGCGTCGGCTTCGTGGTAGGCGTTAAACTGGGAGATGAGCCGGGTGAACTCCCACTCCGTGGGAACGCCATCGTGTTTCCCGGCGCCGCCGTGCGTGGTGTATTTGTACGGCCAGGGCGGGAACCCACCAATCTTGATAACGCTGCGGGGCGTGCGATCGGACAGCGCCCGCAAGATTTGGAGCATCGCCTGTTTGTCCAGCCCCACGGTTTGCTGCGGCTCGTCCACGGGCGGTTCGTCCCCCCACGGCGAGAGATCAAAGAAGAACGCGCGCCGGGCGATGAAGTAGTCATGATTCGACAGCGTGTGCAGGTCCGGCGGACCATTCTGCGGGCGCTGCAGCCAGAAAGCGTCGAGGTAGTAAGCCGCGAAGCGCGCATCGCATTTGCCGGATTCGATGAAGTAGCGCAGCGCCCAGCGGTAGGCGTCCACTTTGGCGCTGCCCGAAGAAGGTTCGTTGGAATCGGGAATGGCGCCCCGGCCGCTGAACTTGGAAGTGCCATCCGGATTCACGAGCCAAAGCCGGACGGGCAAACCCAGTCGGCTTGTGAGCAAGGCAAACACCGAGTTGGTGTCTGCGCTGAAGCGCACAGGGAGCAAGTCGTCGCACCCGGCAGCGGTGGACGCCAGACACGAAGTCGCCGGCACGGCGGGGTCATAAACCACCAAACCTTTGATCCGTTTGCGGAACGCAACCACGGCCTGCTTGAGGGACGCAAGCGGAACCACCTCCGCCTGCCGCAACCAGCCGTCCTCCCCGCGCAACCAATCGAGCCAGAACTGGTCGGTCTCCACGCCAAACTCCGCGCAGTAGAGCAAATAGAAACGCGGGGCATCCCGGTTCACGATGCCTTGCAGCGCCGCCAGCGCATGCATTGTATCCCACGCTTCCGCGGCCTTGTCCGGCTGGCTCCGGTCCAAATTTTTTAACAGGCGAGCGTCGAGGACGTGAACGGTCTTCGTCGCCGCCGCGTCGGCTGCGCACACGGTCCAGGTCAACAACGCTACGACGCCGGCCCAGGCTCGTGCCCGTTTTCTAATATCTCGGTTTCCCATAATTCCTGCCGGCGGCAACTTGTCAGTTCTCGTCCGCTGTCACCAGCTTCCATTCAGGCACCACGGCCGCCCCGCTGGTTTGCAGGTTTGCTGCCCGACGCGAGGCAAGGCGGTGGTGTTGACGGGCGGAAAGCCGATCACACCCCACGGATTTTTGGTGATTGAGGATTCGTTTTTGCGTCTTGTTTTGAGAACGCCGGTGAATAAGGATTGTCGCATGGCCAAAACCTTGATGGCAACTTCCCGGTCAGTTTCCAATTACATGAGCCCTTCGCGCGCCGTTCTCCCCTGGCTTTGTTTTCTGATCGCCGCCAGCGAGAGCACCCGTGCCGAGGCTCCGAATGAGCGAGCGGCGACATCCGCTCCGCTGGTGAGTGTCGCGGTTTCACCGCTCGTGCCCAAAACCGCTGACGGTGAGCGCAACGTGGTGATCGTCGCCATTGACTCCGCCGGTTTCTCCAACGCGACCGTGCGCCTGACTTCCAACGCCTGGCCGACCCCCAAGACCAGAATGTTGACAACGCTCGCGCCGGGGAAGCAGACCGTGGACTTCGAAGTCCCGCTCCTCACCACAGCAACCCCGGTAACCGTTCGCCTCGAAACCGCCGCCGCGCAACGCGACTTCGGTCCCTTCACCCTCCAACCACCGCGCCAGTGGACGGTCTATCTGGCCCAGCACACGCATACCGACATCGGCTACACGCGCCCGCAAACCGAGATTCTGCCCGAGCACCTCCGCTACATTGACTACGCGCTGGATTATTGCGACCTCACCGACA
>CAYHFK010000332.1:0-5305 GCA_964355895.1 uncultured Bifidobacterium sp.
CGCCCGGCGTCCACGGCCTCCTGATACTTCGGCAGTTCCTTTTCGTTCTGCCAGTAGGCGTCGGGGATTTGCGAAACGCCGGACATGCCGAACGCGTAGATGTCCGAACCGGCGCGGGTGCTGTAGCCTTGGAAATTTCGCTGCAGATGTTTGTTGCGCTGCGCCACGGCGAGTTCGTCGTTGGGTCGCGCGAAATGATCCATGCCGATATAGACGTATTGGTCGTTCGCCGTGAGCCGTTCGATGACGAGTTTGAGAACCTGCAGTTTGCTTTCCGGCGTGGGCAGAACTTTTTGCTCCAGGATTTTTTGCGACGGCTTGATCCACGGGACGTGCGCGTAGCTGAACACGGCGAGGCGGTCGGGCTTCATCTCCAGCACGGTGTCGAGCGTTTCGTTGAACGTCGCGGGCGTCTGATGCGGCAGACCGTAGATGAGATCGAGATTGATCGAGCCGTAGCCCAGTTCGCGCATCCAATCAATCGCCTGCTGCGTCATGGCGCGCGGCTGGATGCGATGAATCGCCTCCTGAACCTGCGGGTTGAAATCCTGCACGCCCATCGAGGCGCGGTTGAAGCCGACTTCGCGCAACGCCACCAGGTGATCGCGCGTGAGCCGGCGCGGGTCAACTTCCACGCTGGCTTCGATGTCCGGCGAAAACTTGAAGTGCTGGTGGATAATGTCGCCGAGGCGGCGAATCTCGTCAGGCCGCAGAAACGTGGGTGAGCCGCCACCGAAATGGAGTTGGACGGCCTTCCGCGCCGGATCGAGGAGCTTGGCCATCCGCGCGACTTCACGGCCGAGATAGTCAATGTAGTCCTTGCCCTTGTCGTGGTTGAGCGTGATGACCGTAGTGCAGCCGCAGAACCAGCAGAGCGTTTCGCAAAACGGGATGTGGAAGTAGATGGAGAGATCGCGCGGGCTGCGGTTGTTCTCGTCAAGCTTCGCGGCGAGTTGGTCCCACGTCACGGCGTCGGTGAACTTGGTCGCGGGCGGATAGCTGGTGTAACGCGGCCCGGCCACGTTGTATTTGTTGACCAGGCTTAAATCTACGTTCAATGCGCTCATGGGCGGACAAACTGGTAGCGCAGATTGGTAATCTGCTGTTTCGCAGGTTGGCAACCTGCGGACGGTGCGGGCGAAATGGTGCGCTCGCCGATTACCAATCGGCGACACGGCAGACTGCCAGTCTGCACTACGAGAGAGTCTGGGGCGTTCATCGTCATTTGAAACTCCGCACGGTTTCGACCAACGCGGCAATGTTCTCCAGCTTTGCTCCCGGCGTCAAACCGTGGCCGAGATTGAAAATGTGCCCCGCCCGACCGCGCATGGCGTCGAGCACGGTGCGCGTTTCGTTCGCAACCGCTTCCGGCGTGGCTTCGACCATCAACGTGGGCGCGAGGTTGCCTTGCAAGCCGATGCCTTCGGGAATGAGCTTGCGCGCTTCAACCAGCGAGGTTTGCCAGTCAATGCCGATGACGCTCGCACCGGTGGCGATGAGGTCGGGCCAGTTGCCGTGCGTGCCGAGGGAAAAAACAATTACAGGAACACTGGTAGGGCGCGTCACTCCGTGCGCGCCACCGGCGGGCAGAGGACTGCCCGCCCTACCTTCGTTAAGTGCCGCTACAATCTCGCGCATCCAGCGACCGCTCGCTTCTTGAAATTCGCCCGCCGCCAGATGGCCGCCGTGGCTGTCGAAGATCTGCAACGCATCCACGCCCGCCGCGATTTGCATTCTCAAGTACGCGGTGACGGCGGCGGTCAGTTTCTCGGCGAGGGCGAAATAGGTCTTCGGGTCTTCGCGGAAGAGCGCCAAGGCCCGACCATATTTTGGAACGCTGGCACCTTCCATCATGAACGTGGCGAGGGTCCACGGCGAGCCGCTGAAACCGATGAGCGCCGTCTGGTCGCCGAGTTCTTTGCGGAGCATGTGGAGGGCTTTGTCCACGTAACTCAAGCGCTCCACCACGCGTTCGACGGAAAGTTTCTCGATGTCCGCGCGCGTAGTGACGGCGAAGTCCATGACCACGCCGCCGGTTTCGCGAAAGTGATACGTCTGCCCCATCGCTTCGGGAATAACGAGGATGTCGCTGAACAAAATCGCGGCGTCGAAGCCGAAACGGCGGACGGGTTGGAGCGTAACTTCCACGGCCAGTTCGGGATTTTGGACGAGTTGGACGAAGGTGTAAGTCTCCTTGAGCTTGCGATACTCGGGCAACGCACGACCGGCCTGGCGCATCAGCCAGACGGGCGGGCGATCATTCGGGCGGCAATGGCAGGCGTTCAGGAAACGCTGGCGATGGGTAATGGCGGGGCTCATGATTTGTGAAGAAAGGAGTTCGCCATGTTTTCCAAGGCAGTGATCCATTGCGGATGCTCGTTCATGCAGGGGATGCGGGTGAATTCCTTGCCGCTGGCCGCCAGGAAGTCGGCGCAGCCGCGCATCCCAATTTCCTCAATGGTTTCCAGGCAGTCGGAGACAAATGCCGGGCAGATGACGAGCATCCTCTTCTTTCCTTCCTGCGCCAGACGCACCAACTCGTAATCAGTGTAGGGCTTGAGCCACGGGTCTTTACCGAGACGCGATTGAAACGAGATGGAATACTTCTCCTGCGGCACGCCGGCCAGTTTCACGAAGGCCGCCGTGGTGGCGAAACATTGCGCGCGGTAACAAACCGCATGCGCTTGGCTGGCGACTTCGCAGCAGTTCTCCACCTGGAGACAATGGCAGCCGGTGGGATCGGACTTGCGGAGATGTCGCTCCGGGATGCCGTGAAAGCTAAATAGCAGATGATCGTAATCCTGCTTCAGGAAGCCCGCCGCACTTGCAACCAACGCGGCGATGTAGTCGGGCGCATTGTAAAACGGCGGTTGCACCGTCACTTTCATCTGTGGGGTAAATTTCGCCGCCATTTCCCGAACCCGAACGACGGCGGTTTCGTAACTCGACATGGCGTAGTGCGGGAACATCGGGATGAGCAGAACGTCGTTCACGCCTTTCGCGGCGAGACTTTTCACCGCGGATTCAATGGGCGGATTCTGATACCGCATGCCCAGCGCGATCGGCACGCCCACGCGTTTTTGCAGCGCGGCTTGGACGTGCTTGCTCGTGACGACGAGAGGCGAGCCATCCTTGGTCCAGATTTTTTCGTAGGCGTGTCCCGACTCTTTTGGGCGATTGATCAGAATGAGGCCAACCACCAAGCGTCGCAGCGGCCACGCGACATCAATCACGCGCCCGTCCATCAGAAACTCATTCAAGTAACGCCGCACGTCCGGGACGGACGGGGAATTGGGCGAACCGAGGTTGACCAGCAAAATACCTTTGCTCATGGGGCGAATGTTTCCATCTCAATCATAATCGTAATCTTCATCTTAATCTGGCTCCCGCTCTCCCCCGATTAAGATTAAGCGAAAGAGTAAGATTAAGACCCCATAGTCGTCACGAACCTTTCAACTCGTTCGATGACATTTATTCCGGACACGATGGAATCACTCAACGAAACGCCGTCGCGATAGTGGCCCGCGAGAAAGAATCCCGGCGCTTGGGCCTCGATCTTCGTCATCAAATCTTTGAAGCGTCCATAGCCGACGTTGTATTGCGGGATAGCTTTCGGATAGAAAACGCAATGTTGGAAAGTGGGTTGGCCGCGCACCCCGAGCAACCCGCGCAGGTCTTCGCACACGAGCGCGACGAGTTTTTCTTCCGGCAGCGAAGCGAGTTCCGGATAGCGCTCGCCGCCAACGTAAGTCGTGAGCGTGAGATGATCGGCGGGCGCACGATTTGGGAACAGCGAGGAGGAAAAGAGCGTGCCGAGACTTTTGAAGCCGGCGATCTTGGGGATCAACATGCCAAAACCCGCACACGGATGCGCCACGTCTGCGCGGCGAAAACCCAACACCACGCTGGCGACGGGCGGGTAGCGGATTTCGGAGAAGGAGGAGAGATCAAGTTTGCTGGTAGGGCGCGTCACTCCGTGCGCGCCGGCGGCAGGCAGAGGACTGCCCGCCCCACCCGTCTCGACCTGTAATTCCGCCAGCTTGGGCGCCGTGCCGCAAAAAATCACCGCGCTGTGTTCGACTTCACCGCTCGCAGTTGTGACCCGCCAGCCGCTGCCCATTTGCGTGAGCTTCGATACCGCAGTGTTCAACTTCACCGCGTCGCCGAGGCGAGCCTGCAGAGTCTCCGGCAAAACCTGCAAGCCTTCGTCGAAGGAGAATTTTGGGGCGCGGTCTTTGGCGATTTCGCCGCGTTTTTTGCGCTCACGGGCGCCGAAGATCTGGCCTTTGATCATCGAACCATAGTTGTCCTCCAGCGCCTTGAGTTTGGGAAAGGCGTGCGTCACGGAGAGGCGGTACGGGTCGCCGGCGTAAATGCCGCCGACCAGCGCGTCAATGGCGTGATCCAGAAATTCCTGATTGAACCGCCGGATCACAAATTGCGCGATGCTTTCCTCCACCCCATCCCGCCGCGGTGAAACGAACGGCTCGCGCAGCACGGCGAGTTTGGCTTTGTACGAAAAAAGTTCCGTGCTGAAGAATCCCAACGGTGAACCCGGCATGGCAATCGGGCGGCCATAACGGACGACGTAGCGCGCCTCGGCTTTCGGATCGGGATTGAGTTTGCGCGATTCCAATCCGGCATCGCGGATCAGGTCAGCGATCTTGGGCGAGGTTTCGAGGATGGTGTTGGGGCCGAACTCCGCAAGGTAGCCATCCCGGCGCAGCGATTGGATCACGCCGCCGACGCGCCCGGTCGCCTCATAGACCGTGACGGGCACGCCGCGGCGTTGCAGGTAAAACGCTGCGGTCAACCCCGTGATACCACCGCCAATGATTGCGACCGATTTCATCGGCAATCAGACTGAGACAGTGGCTTCGTTGACGCAAGCGAAACACGCCGGGTCGGAGACCGGCGCTCCACTACCGCTCCAAGCTTGCCGCCGCCCGCGCGGACAGGATTTTCTGCGACGGCACAAAGCCCGCGATGAACGCGCGGCGAAACTCCCCAAACGTCCCCGCTGCGATCGCGGCGCGCACATCCGCCATCAGCTTTACGTACATGTGCGAGTTATGAACGCTCAACATCCGCAGGCCGAGGATTTCATTCACGCGCAGCAAGTGTCGCAGATAGGCGCGGGTGAAATGCCGACAGGCGAAGCAATCGCAGTCCGCCTCAATCGGCGCGAAGTCCACCTTGTAGGCGCTGCCCTTCAGACCAATCGCACCCTTGCGCGTGTAAGCCGTGCCATTGCGCGCCACGCGCGTCGGCAGCACGCAGTCGAACATGTCCACGCCGCGCGCGA
>CAYHFK010000333.1:0-5292 GCA_964355895.1 uncultured Bifidobacterium sp.
GCGACCGCGCAAAAAGAATCATCCGAATTGACCAAACTGCGCGATTCATTGCTGGGCAAAGTCACGGGGCTTTCCGAAAAAAGTCTGCGCTACGCGACGATCAAGGCACAATTCGACGGGCTGCAAAAGAGTCGTGGCCTGCTCGCAAACCGGCAACGCGAGGCTCAACTGTATCAGGAAAATTCGCAAGGTTACTATCGCGTGTTCACCCCGGCGACGCTCAAGGATGTGGACTCGCTTTCGCGTTGGCTCGCCGCGCTGGTCGCCGGGAGTGCTGGACTGTTACTGGGCGGGCTGGGAGTCGGACTGGTCATCGCCGGGCAGGAAATCGCGGATCGGCGGCTGAAAACGGCGGTGGACGTGGAACGCGCGACGGGCCTGCCCGTGCTGGCGGCGCTCGGTGATTTGAACCAGATGTCGGCGGCGGAAAAAGACGCCTGGGCTTTTCGGACGTGGACGGCGATCGCCGGCCAATTGAACGCATCGCCGAATCACGGAATCGTGTGCGGCTTCATTTCGTCCGGAGCGGGGGAAGGTCGTTCGACGTGGATCGAGTTGCTCGTCGGCGCGGCCAAACAGCGGGGCTTGCAGGTGATGACGATTGCGACGCGGCCCGGGGAAGACACTTTGCCCGCAATGGATTTGCCCCCGAACGTGGTCGAACCGGATTTTTGCCGGACTGGCGAACACGGCGGGGACCGCAAGGAGACCGCGCCCACCGATCAAACGGAGTTGTCGTTTTCGCGGACCCTGGCCGTGGCGCCAACGCCCACATTGGACGCGCACATTCCGTTGCCGGGAAAAGTCTGGGATCTCGCGCGTCGAAAAGAATGGCAAAACACGCTGGCACAAATGCGCCGGATGGATAACCTCGTGCTGCTCGTCGAACTCCCGCCGGCTTCGGTGCCGGAAGCGGTGTTGCTCGCGGAAAGTTTGCCGCAGGTGATCTGGCTGGCGGACAGCGGGAGCTCCAGCGGACGCGACACCCGGGAACAATTGCAGACGCTGCGCCACGCCAAGTGCCGGCTCGTGGGCGCGGTTTTGAATCACGAACCCAAACCTTGTTTTGAACTATGAAGAAACGACTCCTGTTAACGGTTGCCGTGGCCGGGCTGATTTTCACACGCGCGGGGGATGTCTGCGCGGCGGAAGCGGCAACGACCAGCGCCGCGCCCCAACCGAACCCCTCCTTCTCGGCTTCCAATTCAGGTAAACGGGCGCCGTGGCAGGAGCGGTTGACGCTGGGGCCGGGCGACGTGCTGAACTTTTCGCTGTTTGAGACAAACGAGGTCGGGCGAACCGAGGTGGTGATCGGTCCCGACGGACGCGTCAGTTACCTGCAGGCGGAGAGCGTCATGGCCGCAGGGCTGACGATTGACGAATTGCGCGCCAAGTTCGATGTCGAGCTTGGAAAATATTATCGCAACCCGCTCACCATCATCACGCCCATGGCATACCGCAGTAAACGCTATATCGTCCTCGGCGCCGTGACCGGCGGGGGAGTGTTTCCGATGGATCGGCCCCTGACGGTGATCGAAGCGGTGGCGCGCGCCGGCGGTCTGGAAACCGGATTGTATGAGCGGGGCACGGTGGAGCTGGCGGATTTAACCCGCAGCTTTCTCGCCCGAAAACAACAGCGCGTGCCCGTGGATTTTGAACGGCTTTTTCAGCGGGGCGACCTCGCGCAGAACGTAGTGTTGGAGCCGGACGACTACCTTTATATCGGGGCGGCGAGCGCGAATGAGATTTACGTGCTGGGCGAAGTGGCCAACCCCGGCGTGCTGGCCTTTGCGCCCAAAGCCACCGTCATCAGCGCCATCGCGTCGCGGGGCGGTTTTTCGGGCAGAGCCTTCAAGAGCCGGGTGCTCGTGGTGCGCGGTTCCTTAACCCATCCGGAAACGTTCGTGGTGGACACGGCGGACATTCTGGCCGGCAAGTCGCCGGATTTCAAATTGCAGCAGAAAGACATTGTGTATGTCAGTGTCAGTCCGTGGTTGAAAGCGGCGGATGTGGTGGACACGGCCGCCCGGGCATTTATCCAGGCGTTCACCGTCACGGCAACAACCCTGAACATCGGACCGATTATCACCAGTCCTCTCATTAAATAGCATGAAACAAATCACCCTGCTGGGTTCAACGGGATTGCTGCTGGCGTCGCTGGTGGGCTGCACCAGTTCGGGCTCCAAATCGGCGCTGCATCTCAATTCGATGGAACCGGGCGCCCACCGGCCGACCGTGACGGTGACCAACCAACTCAGCCCGGAGTTATTCCACCCGGATACGGAGTTGATGACCCTGGGGCCGGGCGACCGGATTGAGGCGAGTATTATGGGCACGCCCAAAACCGACTCGACGATGACCGTCGGCCCGGACGGAAAAATCTATTTCAACCTGTTGCCCGGCGTGGACGTTTGGGGACTGACCTTGCCCGAAACCAAGGCGCGGCTGGAAAAGGAATTGTCGAAATTTCAAAGCACCCCGCAAGTCAGCGTCGCGCTGCGAGCCGTGGGCAGCAAGCAGGTCTGGCTGCTGGGCCGCTTGAACAAGCCCGGCATTTATCCGCTGACCGGGCCGACGACGCTGTTGGAGTCCCTCGCGCAGGCGGGGGGGCCGGCACGCTCGGCGTCGCAGATTTCAACGGAGGAATTGTCGGACCTGCGGCACAGTTTCGTGGTTCGCGAGGGACAATTTCTGCCGGTGAATTTTGACCGTTTGCTGCGCCATGGTGACATGTCCCAGAACATTTATTTGCGGCCCGGTGATTTTGTGTACGTGCCGTTCGCACTGGCGCAGGAAGTGTATGTCATGGGCGCGGTCCGGCTCCCGCGCGCCCTGCCGTACGTGGATCAAATGACCCTGTTGTCCGCCATCTCGGGGGCTTCAGGGACGGTGTCCTATGACATCTTGGACCGCACTGACAATGGCGTGATGACGCTCAATGCCTACCTCTCCCACGTTGCCATCGTGCGCGGCTCCTTGACCGAACCGCAGGTCACCATTGTGGATTACGGAGCCATCCTCAAAGGGCAAGCGCCGGATGTGCGGCTCGAGCCGGGCGACATCATCTTTGTCCCCAACTCGCCCTACACCACTTTGAAGCGTTACGTCAACCTGATCGTGAATACGTTCTCCGGCACAGTGGCGGCCAACGAAGGTGTCAACGCCGCCGGCGGAACGACCGGGCTGGGCGTCAGTGTGCCCGTCGGTGGCAAATAGACCGGGATACGCGCTCCTTGGATAAACGAACCAGTGCCATTGGGAATTGCTCAAGGCGGCGACGGGTAGCACGGTGGAGTCAGGCGGGCATTGTCGGCCTCAGAAAAATCCGGGCTAACTTCTTGACGCTCGCCAGCCGACTCCCCATATTCCGGCCTGTTCCACGGGTCTCAGATGAAGGAAATTGGGTTTAGTCGTTATGCGTAAGACGAAGATCTGTAACTCGGCGTCCAAGACCGCTTCGCGCCAAGTTGCACGCGTCAGTTCCCGGGCCAAGCTGGCACCAGCCTTGCAAGAACTCCCCGCCCCATCCCGCGCCGGCCTCAATGGGCATGGCCAGCCCGTGATCCCGCTCGCTGGCAACACTGCGGCGGAAATCGCCGATAAGATCAAGGAACTGCTCCGGCTTGCGCAGGAACAGGGGCATCTGACCTACAACGACATCAACGACGCCCTGCCCGATCAGTTGATCTCCCCGGAGATCCTGGATGAGATTCTGACCAAGCTTCGCACTCTGGAGGTTGAGATCGTGGATCAGGCGGAAGTTGACCGCGCCCGCCCGCCCGAGCCCGAGGAGGAGGAGAAGACGCGGTTGGACGGCTTGGACGATCCCGTTCGCATGTATCTCAAGCAGATGGGCCAGGTGCGGTTGCTCACGCGCGAACAGGAAGTCACGATCTGCAAGCGTATTGAGGATGCCGAGGCCGAAGTCCGACGCATCATTTACGGTCTGGGATTCACCGGCAAGGAGCACCTCGCCCTCGCCGACAAACTCACCAGCACACCGCCGCGCGAACGCTTTGAACGCATTGTGGTGGACCAGAAAACCGGATGTCGCGAAGCCTATCTCCGCGCGCTGCACCGGGTGATGAAGTCCGTCCGCAAGCTGGACGCGCAGGTGGATGAACAATTCGCCGCCTGGCAAACCGCGCCCACGAAGGCCCGGCGCGCCAGCGCCTTTCGCACTTTCAAGAAGCTCGACCACCAGTTGCAAGCCACCTTCCGGAAGTTTTTTTACAAACACAAGGTGGTCGAGGAAATGACCCTGGTCGCGGAAAACATCCACGACAAAATTCAGTTGAGTTGCCGCACCATCGCCGAACTGGAGCGCCACGAGCCGTCCCCGCAACCCCACGCCCTGCTCGAGTCGGAACGGCGGAAGCTCCGCGCCCTGGAGGAGTTTGTCCGGCTGCCGAGCCGGGATTTCCTCAACGCCTACGATCAACTCAAGCTCTTCACCGCCCAGGCCAACGATGCCAAAATCGAGATGATCGAGGCCAATCTGCGCCTCGTCATTTCGATTGCCAAACGATATACCAATCGGGGCATGTCCTTCCTCGACCTTATCCAGGAAGGCAACATGGGCCTGATGAAGGCCGTGGAGAAGTTTGAATACCGGCGCGGCTACAAGTTTTCCACCTACGCCACCTGGTGGATTCGCCAGGCGGTCACCCGTGCCATCGCCGACCAGGCCCGCACCATTCGCATTCCCGTCCACATGATTGACATGATCAACAAGTTGATGCGGTCCCAGAAGCATCTGCTCCAGGATTTCGGACGGGAGCCGACGGCCGAGGAGATCGCCGAGGACATCGCCTTCCCGGTCGAGCGCGTGCGCGCCGTGCTGAAAATGGCGCAACAACCCGTCTCCCTCCAGTCGCCCGTGGGCGACGGCGAAGAAACCAGCCTGGGTGATTTCATCGAAGACAAAGCCACGGAAAGCCCCTGTGACGTCGCCAGCTTCGCCATTTTGAAAGATAAACTCGGTGAGGTGCTCTCGAGTCTTAAGGAACGCGAACGGCGCGTGCTGGAATTGCGGTTCGGGCTCGGCGATGGTCACGCCCGTACGCTGGAAGAAGTGGGCAAACAATTCCGCGTCACCCGTGAGCGGATTCGCCAGATTGAAGCCAAAGCCTTGAAAAAAATGCGCCATCCCACCCGCATCCGGCAACTCCACGGCTTTTTGGAATTGCAGAACATTGAAGGACTGCTGCCGGAAGTTCTCCGGCTGAGCCCTTAGAATCTGAGTTGCTGGCGATCACCCGCACGACTCAATCCATCCGCTGAATTGTCCTA
>CAYHFK010000334.1:0-5262 GCA_964355895.1 uncultured Bifidobacterium sp.
CCCAAGCCGTTCTTGAGAATGTTGTAAGCCTCGCAGATCAGCTGCATGTCGCCGTACTCGATGCCGTTGTGGACCATCTTCACGTAGTGGCCCGACCCGCCATCTCCGACCCAGTCACAACAGGCCGCACCTCCATCCACCTTGGCGGAGACGCCCTGAAAGATGTCCTTCACGGCAGGCCATGCCTTGGCTGATCCGCCGGGCATGATGCTGGGGCCGTGGCGCGCGCCTTCCTCGCCACCGCTGACGCCGGTGCCGATGTAGAGGAGGCCCTTGGACTCGACGTACTTCACGCGGCGATTGGTGTCCTCGAAGAGCGAGTTGCCGCCGTCAATGATGATGTCGCCAGCTTCGAGGTGCGGGAGGAGTTGCCCGATGAATTCGTCCACGGGCTTGCCGGCCTTGACGAGCATCATCACGCGGCGGGGGCGCTTGAGTTGCGCGACCATCTCCGCGATGGAATGGGCGCCGAGGACTTTTGTGCCCTTGGCTTCGTGGGCGAGAAAATGATCCACCTTCTCGATGGTGCGGTTGTAGGCCACGACGGTGAAGCCGTGGTCGTTCATGTTCAAAATCAAATTCTGGCCCATGACGGCCAGGCCGATGAGGGCGATATCGCCTTTAGGTTCCATGTGGTGTGTTAGTTAAAGAATCAAAGTCCGTGCGGAAACGATACGAAACCGGGCAAGTCCCGCCAGAATAATTTCTCCGGGGAAGATGCCGGGTGAGTTTGTGCGCGCCGGCTCGGGAATTGGAACGCCAAGCACGAACCGGCACGCCTTCGGTCAGAGGTTCCGAAAGCCGAAGGCCGAAGGCCCACGGCGGCTCAAACCTCGGGGGGAGCGGAATCCAGCGGCAGCGAAATGCGCACGATGCCGGACTGACCGGTCGCGGGCGGAACCAGCTCCAGTTTGCCGTGGTGCGTTTCGATGATCTTACGCGTGACGGTCAGACCGAGGCCCAAACCGACGTTGCGCGTGGTGTAGAACGGCGCGACGGCTTTTTGCATGGCTTCGGGCGTGAAGCCGCCGCCGTTATCCTGCACTTCAATTGACAGACCCGCGGAGGCTTCGCCGTTGGTATCCGTCTCGAGACGCACGCCGACTTTCGGGTCGGCGGGGTTGGCCTGGAGGGCGTTAATCATCACTTCGGTGAACGCGTGTTTGAGCGCGGCACGGTCGCCGTTGACGAAAACGGGCTTGCCGCCGTTCTCGTACTTGAGCGGGCCAGCTTTGGCGGGCTGATATTTGCGCGCTTCCTGATATGCCTCTTCGATGAGCGACGACAACGGGATCGGCTCGTGGGTGACGAGGGAGTCGCGCGCGAGAAAGCGCATTTGATTGAGCAAACGGCTGACCCGCTTGACGCCTTCGGCAAGGGCGTGGTCGAGCGAGGCGCGAAATTCGGGGTCGCGATATTTTTCGGCGAGCAACTGCTGATGCGTGGAGAGCGGCACCATGGCGTTGCCGATTTCGTGGGCGAGCCGGTCGGCCATGGTCTTGACCATGCGCAGATTGGCGGCTTCGATCTCGAGCCGGCGCAGCTGTTCGCTCTGCGTCAGATCGTCCATCACGAGGAGGACGGAGGCGGGGAGCGCGGAGTCCTGGCGCTGGAAAGGGGTGACCGTGACGTTGAAGATCGAACCCGGCGAGCCTTCGGGTTCGTATTTGAACGGCGCCAGGCCGGCGCCGGTGCGCAACACTTGATAGACTTTTGCGCCGAGCGCCGACGGCAGGTCAGTAAACTCCATTTCTCCGGTCGGGCGGGCGGACTGGCCAAAATACTTTCGCGCCATTTTGTTGGCGTGCAGAATTTTCAGGTCGCGGCTCACGACCACGCAGGCGCTGTTCAATTCGCGCAGCACGCCGGCCATCATGTCGTTGTTGCCCGCGAGTTGATCGTGCAGCCAGATGTTGCGCAGGGCGAGACCGACTTGTTCGAGCAGATGGAAAATGAGTTCCAGTTCGGCATTGGTGAACGGTTCGCCGGTGATGCGCCCATCGAACACGGCCACGCCGAGCAGGGAGTCGCGGTCGAAGATCGGCACGGCGACCTGGCCGCCGAGGAGTTCAAATTCCTTTTGCGCCTCCACGTCGGCGCGGACTTCGTCGCTGTGACGGCGCAGGATGCGACCGAGGCGGAAGAGTTGTCCGCCGAGGCCCGTGTCGAAAGACAATTGAAAATGTTCCAACAGGCCGGGGGCCAAACCCAGGGCGCCGGCCAACCGCAACCGCCGACCCTCCTCCAGCGGGGCCGCAGTGGCGGCGGGCGGACGCAGAAAAATGGCCGCGCGATTCAAGCTCAAGATCTCGCGGAGTTGCAGCAGAAACTGGCGCAGCATCGCTTCGGCGTTGAGGGAGTGCGTCAGCAGGGAGGAAAAGTTACGGAGGATGTTGAGCGGTTGGGACGCGCTGGTCAACGGGGCGGCGGACGGGCTGGCGGTTGACACTTCCACGGGTCTTGCCATCGGCACCGGCCCGGCGGACCCGGACGGCGCGGCGAACAGGCGGTCGAGCAGCGCATTGAGCGCGCGCGGGCGGACCGGCTTGGACAACACGTGCGTGACCCCGCGCAGGTAGGCTTCCTCTTCCCACTCGGATTGTTTCGCGCCGGTGTAAACGATGATCGGGCATTTGGGATCGCAGCGGCGTAGTTTTTCGACCAGCCAAATCCCCTGCACACCGGTAAGCTCCACGTCCAAGACACAGGCGTGGGCCATGCCATGCGCGAGCAACGGTTCGGCCTCTTCGGCACCGACGCGGTGGATGACGCGATATTGACCGGGATTGACGCCGGCGCGGATCGTCTCCGCGATTTCGGGATGCGGGGAAAGGATTAAGAGGGTTTTCATCGCGCGCAATTTCCGGTGGGTGGGGTGGTTTGATCCCGGCAGGGCGGCGAGCGGCGAGCGGGACTGAGGGAAAAGTCAGTTGCACGGCATCCGGCAGTCGTTCGACTTGTGCCCGACCCGAAAAAAACTGTGCCTGGAAACATCACCGCCCTTAGATAAGCCATAGCCTCGCCCGTGGGTCAATCAATTCTTGTTTACTTTCCAAGAAGAAGATGCCGCAGGACAATGCAATCCTCAACCAGGGGAACACCCGGATCAAAGAACAGGGGGATTCCGAAACCCGCCAACGGCGCACCGGGAAACAATCAATAATCAATTCGGCGAACGTGGGCGGCGGATGATTGCGTCACCGCATTCCGCCCCAAAGTTGCTCGCCGAGTCTTGATTTCTGGAGCAGGCCCTGGCTGAGTTCACGCGCGGAGCGATCGGGATTGACCGGGAAATGCAGGGTGAAGGTCGTGCCCTGCCCCGGCTGGCTGGCGGCTTCGATCCGGCCGCCGTGCTGATGCACGATGAAGAAGCAGGCCATCAGGTAAATGCCGTGTTCGGCGGGCGTGTCGCTGCGCACCATGAAGGGATCGAAAAGATGTTGCACCGTTTCCGGCGACAGGCCGGGGCCGTTGTCACGGATTTGCAACTGAATCTCGGTCTTGGCGTCGCCCCCCACCACCCGGGCGCTGAACGTGACCCGGCTGCCCGCCGGCAGGCTGGCCAATTCCTCTTTTAGTAGGAGTTCGAACAACCGAAGGAACCTGGTTTTCTCGACTTGGAGCATTGGCAGATCGGGGTCGATCTGGTTTTCGACCTGGAGATTTTTGGCCGCCAGCACGGCCTTCATGCTTTCGACCGTCTCCGCGACCACGGCGTGCAGTTTCACCGGATCGGCAAACTGGCCGGAGGATTTTTCGGAAGCGACCCACAGTTCCTTGAGCAGGTTGTTGATCCGGTCAATCTGGCAAAGCACGCTCTGGTGATAGTCCGACCAGAACTCGGGATTGCGAACGGCCGAGGCGTCGGTCTTTTCCTCCCGCATCTTGGCCGGCGCCAAATCCATAAATGTTTTCACCGTCACAAGCGCGTTGCGGATGTGATGGCTCAGGCCGGCGGTCAACATGCCCAGGCTCACGAGCCGGTCGGCCACCATCAATTGGCGCAACGCTTCCATCTTCTCCTGCAGCAACTGGTCGCGCTCGCGTTGCACGAGAAAAAATTCCATCGCGTGCTTAAGCGTCACTTCCAACTGTTCCGGCTCCCAGGGTTTGTTGATGTAACGGTAAATCGCGCCGGTGTTGATGGCCTCGATGGCGTCCTGAAAATCCGTGTGGGCCGTGACCAACATGCGGATGATGCGGGGCGCGAGCTGCCGGGCGCGTTCCAGCAGCCAGGTACCCTTTTCGCCCGGCATCTTCTGATCGGTCATCAGGATGCCAATCTCCCCCTGCTTCTCCTCGATCAGCTTAAGCCCATCCTTGGCGTTGGTGGCCGTGTAGATGCGGAACTCGTCACCGAAAGCGCGCGCAAAATTCTTCAGCGACAATTCCTCGTCATCCACGTAGAGGACGGCAAACTGTTTATGGTCGTATTGCGCTTCCATGGTGGTTCACGAGTTCATTTCTTGTCAGGTCTTCTCCGGGAACTCCAGCGTAAACTCGCAGAATTTATCCTTCTCCGTCCGCACGGAAATCTTGCCCTGATTGTCCTTCATGATGCGGGAACACATGCTCAGTCCCAGCCCCATGCCTTCACCGACGGCCTTGGTCGTGAAGAACGGGTCATAAATCTTGTCCACATATTCGATCGAGATGCCGGGGCCGTTGTCGCGAACGATCAGGTAACTCGATCCGTTTTCCACGCGCCCCTCGATCCAGATGGTGGGCTGCTCGCCATTGGGGAAGGGCTTGGTGCGCAGGGCATCGAGCGAATTCTGGATCAAATTGACAAAGAGGTGGATGAGCTTGTTCTTGTTCGCAAGCACGGTCTGGCCCGCGGGCAACTTCTGTTCGATGATCACCTTTTCCTTCACCTCGTTGCTGAGGAAGCGCAACGCGGAGGTGACGACGTCGGCGACCAAGACCTGATCAAGAATGTCGGTGTTCGGATGGGTGAAAGTCCGCAGATCAGAGACAATGTTCTTCACGCGGCCGATCCCGTCCTCGATGTCCTTCACAATGTCGTCGTATTCGGCGCGCTGCTCGGCCGGGAGATGCTTGCCCTTCTTCTTCAAGGTGAACAGACCGGTGGTGGCAAAGTTGAGCGGGTTGTTGATCTCATGAATGATGCCCGCGCTCATCTGACCGATCGAAGCCATCTTTTGGGATTGGACGATTTGCGATTCCTGCTCGGTCAACTTCTGATACGCGTCGGCCAACTCCTGGTTTCGCTGGTCAGTCTTTTTCTTTTCCTCATCCAGT
>CAYHFK010000335.1:0-5225 GCA_964355895.1 uncultured Bifidobacterium sp.
CTCGGCCAGCACGGCGGCTTTGGTGGATTCCAGCACGCAGTCAAGCCGGCGCAGGACGGTGAACGGCAGGATGACTTTGCCGTATTCGGATTGCTTGTAGTCGCCGCGCAGAAGATCGGCGACGGACCAGATGAAGCTGGAAAGATTTGGGTCAGACATCGGTGAGGGTGAGGGAGGAAAGGGAATGGGGAAGCGGACCGTGGCACGGAGCGGCGGCTTCAAATGGTGAAAGATTGCGCATGAACTGTGGAGGCAGAATGCAGAATGGGCAGAAAAACTGCACGGACTAATTCCGGGTTGAGCGCGGTGGCGGCGCAGGCAAGCACGCGACCACCGCCTCGTGCAAGAAAGAGCGAACACCATTCGCGGACGGCGGCGCGGTCAGTAGCCGGAAAGGAAAGGGGTCTTCATAATGGCTACCCTTTGCCAAGCGGCCCGGGCGGACGTTGATCAGGGCGAATTAAATTCAACCCAATCCAGATTCATCAACCGATTCGTACTGGGACTGGTAAACGTGAGGCAGACGGCGGTGCGATGGTTCATCGTCTTGAGAGGTGCTTTCAACTCAACCCATTTATCCCAACCGCCGGTGGGTTGCACATCGATGGCGGCGAGCAAATCGCCCTGCGGCGAACCGTCCCGGAATTCGATCACGGCGTTGGTACTGCCGCTCGCCACGCGACAAGTCACGCTGGCCGTGTCGGCCAGGTTGAGATTTTCAAACCGCACCGTGTGCGTGTGATCAATGTCCGCGAGCATTGACCGCCCGCTCGCTTGATCGTTCTCCTTGATCTTGGGCCCGCGAATGACGTCCGCCTGCTCGGCTTCGAGATGGCGGCGGCGAAGCTTCACTTGATTGTTGCCGACCAACGGGCCGGCCGGAGCACGACCGGCATCGGTGTAGCTGGCTTCGAGCAGCACCTCGCGGATGGCGTCATTCGTGGGGGCGACGACCGATCCCGTCAAACCGCGTACGAGGCCAGCGCCGGTCTGGCCCGGCTTAAGATCGAAAATCCACTGCACCATGAGATGGACCTGATCGCCGGTGAACGACTCGTGGGGTAGCATGGGTGATTCCCCCCAGACCCCGCTGCTGCCCTTGATCACGCGCTGGATGCTCGCCTCGACGGCGGCGGGTTGCCCGCGATATTTGTTCGCCACCTCCAGATAAGCCGGCCCGACGATTTTGGTCTCGATGGAGTGACAGTTGAAGCAATCGCTCTGTTTCATCAAGGCAAGCCCCGGGTGGCTGACCTCCTCCTGGCCGTCGCCGCGACTCCAGCGCGCGCTGACAAAATTCCGCGCCTCCATCACCTCATCAACCTGCGCGGAGTCGCCGTCCTCTGCATCCACGACGCGCACCTGGTAAGGGATCGACTTTCCGGGGGTGAAGAAGTCGCCCGCCTGCGGCGACTCAAACCGCACTTGCGGCGGCGTATTGCCGACCACGAGCGGGAGGCTGACTTTCAAACTCGCTCCTTGGTCATCACTCACGGTGAGTTGAACGACGTAATTCCCAGGTTGGTCCAGGGTCACGCTCGGATTCGGTTCGGTGGAAAGAAACTTTCCGGTCGCGACCCGGTTGGCATTGGTCGGCGAGGCCCCTGCGCCTTGAAACAGTTGCCATTCAAAACGCAAGGGATCGCCTTCGATGTCCTTTGATCCCGCGCTGGAAAGGGAAACCGTCAACGGCTCCCGACCGGCGGCCGGGCGGGCGGAAGCCTTGGCGATCGGCGCGAGGTTGCCCCATTGGTAGGAAATCCTGATCAGCTTCGAATCCGAGTTCGTCCCCCAAGTTTCGCCGTAATCCAGCAGGTAGAGACAACCATCCCGGCCAAACTGGGCATCCACCGGCCGGCGGATGAGGAACGCCCCGGCCCTTTCCATTTCATCGGTTTTTGACTTGGCGCTGTTGAAGGTCACCGCGCCAGTGAAAGCTTCAATGCCCACCAGGCGGGCGTCGAGGCCGAGGCGGGCCCACTTCATGAACGGCCGTTGCCAGTCCCAGAAGAGCAGCCAGTTATTGAAGTGTTGCGGAAAACCGCTGGTCTGCTCGAATTCGGGTTTGAAGTGAAACACCGGCCCGGCACAAGCCGTGCGACCGCCACTGCCCAGCATGGGAAATTCCTTGGAGGCGCCGTAGGGCCAGTAGATCAAGGCGGGCTGCGCCGGCGGCAACACTTTTGCGCCCGTGTTATTCGTTGAATTATTTACGGGCCGCGCCGGATCGAACATCGGGCCAACGGTTTTCGTGGCGTAGTCATATTTCGCGTAGGGAAAATTGCTCCCGACAAAATACGGCCAGCCGAAGTTGCCCGCGCGGCGCGCCTGGTTAATTTCGTCGTAGCCTCGCGCGCCTCGCGGACCATCGCCGCCGGCATCCGGCCCCACGTCGCCCCAGTAAACAATGCCCGTCTGCTCATCTATGCTCATCCGCCAGGGATTGCGGCATCCCATCACATAAATTTCCGGGCAGCCCCCCGAACCGTCCGGCGGAAACAGATTGCCGTCGGGAATGGTGTAGCCGCCCTCGGGCGTGGGGCGGATCCGCAGAATCTTGCCGCTCCGGGACGCGGTGTTCCCCGAGGTTCGTTGCGCATCCCACGGCTCCCGATTCGGCCGTTCGTCCATCGGACCATAGCTTTCGGAATCACCGAACGGATGGGTATTGTCGCCCGTGCTCATCAGCAGGCAACCGTCGGGCGCAAACCGAACGGAACCCGCGTGGTGGCAGCACTCGCGCCGTTGCTCGTCAAAACGAAACACCTCCTTCTCGCTGGCCAAATCGAGCCGGTCCCCGTCCATCTGGAAGCGGCTCAATCGTTGACCGACAAAATTGGTGGGCGAATACAGCAGGTAAATCCAATGGTTCCGCGCGAATTGCGGGTCCAGCGCAAAGCCGAGCAAACCATTTTCCTGCTGATCAAACACGGACACGCTCCCCGCCTCGACCACCTCGCCGCCCGGCTTCCAAATCTTCAACCTCCCGCCCAACTCGTTGAAAAAAATGCGGCCATCCGGGGCAAGTTGCAGCAACAGCGGCTGCGCCAAACCTTGGGCGAGGACTTCAACTTTGAAACGATAATCCGGTGGCGCTTCGTCCGGGACTATCGGTTGCGCCGCCAGCGTGCCCATCGCGCTGGCTCCGAGCCCGAGCGCACTGAGAGCGCGCAGGATGATTCCACGAATCCGGGCAGAGCCCTTGTTTTGGCAATCACGATTGCGAAATGAAGATAATTCTGGTCGGTGCATAACGGTTTCGGAATCACGGCAGGTAAAACGCAGGAAAACGCTTGAAGGCGCTCAGCCAAATTTTTCAGCATGGCACTGGTTTCCGGAATCCTGCTGGAGCAATAGCGATTGCGGCAGCCGGGGAAAGCCACTCGTCATGCGGTGGCGGGTTGGAATTCGGTGATGATCGTTGTTGATGAACCGAGTTTAGCCAGTCATCACTGAGCGACACAACTCAATTGAACACATCACCGCGAAATGCGTCAGGGCGGACGCGCAAACCACTTTTGCGGCGCGCCGACGCGGAGATGGGTTGACCCGGCGCCCGGGTAACGATTTTACAAACAAACCAGCGGCATACCGCGCGGCAGCCGAATGACAACCGTGCCCGCGATTTTGTCGTGCCAGGTTTGTTTTTCCCGATCCCAGATCATCCACAGGAATCCAAGGAACAGCACGATGACCGAAAGCGCCGCCGCCAATCCGCGCACGAGCGCCACCGCAAACGTCACGGGCTTGTCGTCGAGCCGCACGACTTTCAGGTTGAGTACCACGCCACCGACCGTCGTGCCTTTCCAAGCCCACATGCCAGCAAAGTAAGCCAGCGCCACGAGCAATCCCTGGGGCGGCCCCCCGACGAGCGTGCCGAAAATGCTGACAATAATTACGTCGAGGAACGCAGCGCCGAGCCGTTCCCAAAAACTTGCGCGCGGGAAGCTGAGAACTTCCGATGCCGCCGCGGATGCGCCCATTGGAACGGCCATCGGGGTGGGTGGCAGTCCGGCCTCGGCGCTGCCAGTCGTTGGCGGCACGCCATATTCGGGCGTGGTTATCGGCGGTGCGCCCGCAGCGAAAGCGGCGGTGCTGGCGGCCATCGCCGACCTCGCTGGGTCGGGCATCGGCGGGGGTGGCGGCGAGGTCGGACGCTCAGGCATTTCGCGGCGCAAACTGCCGAATGCCGCCGTGATCGCCACGCCCAAGCCCCACAGGCCGGTGAGGGCAAAGGTGATCAAGCCGAGAATTGGCACGAGGTAGAGCAACGTAAGAATCAGACTGCCGATGAGAAACGCCACCACCGGCTTTATCAGCGGGGTCATCCCGAAGGCGCGACCCAGCGACTGGCCGAGATATTCGAGGAACGCCACTTTGCCGATCAACGCGCCAAAAAACAGCGCGGCCAGCAGGAACGGAATGACCACCACGCCAATGCCGGTCGCCGCCAAGATCACAAAGACCAGCGGGAGGAGCACTTTGGTGAGCAACCCCAGGAGAAACGTGGTCGCGGGCCGCCGGGTTATTTCAGCGAGACAGATTTCCACGGGCCGGGGAAATGCCACGGCCACGAGCAGATAGAACAGGAAGTACGCCCCCGCCACCATCCACAACCAACCAAGCCCCGGCGCGAGCGCCAGCGGGCGCAACTTGAACACGCATTGCACCAACCATTGCTTCAGCCAGTCGAGCTTGGGCAACCCAAACGCGCCGAAGTCCACTTCCTGAATTTCTCCTTCCACTATGGCCCCTTCCGCCACCTCTACTTTGCCACCAACGGCCACTACCTCGCCGTGTACGATGCTCCCCGGCAGCACTTTGATGTTGCCCAGCACCGCCACCACCGCGTCGCCGACTTCGGCACCATCAATCGTCACATCGCCCCCGATCGCCACCACGGCGTCGCGCACTTTGCCATGCGCGATGGCGGAGCCGCCGATGGCCACCACGGCCTCGGCGGTCTGGTTGGTTTTCAGTTCAGCGCTCTTGCCGAAGGTAACCACCACATTGCGCCGCTGACCCTGCCCCAGCTTGTCGAACGAGTCTCGAAAATCGTTCCGACGCTCGGCTTTGACGTTCGCCTCGGTTGCCATGTCTTCGCTGTTCTCGGCGGCTGGCAACGGCTAGGTCATTGCGTTAGTCGCACTGCCGGGCGGGGACTCGAGTTTCGCTGCGAACGCAGCGTCGTTCTGCGGCGAAACTGTCGGGTGGCCAACCCCGCG
>CAYHFK010000336.1:0-5223 GCA_964355895.1 uncultured Bifidobacterium sp.
TCGCTTCCGCTCCGCTGGCCCGCCTGGATTACGTGGAGGTGTTCGATCCCGACACACTGACGCCGGTCCTCACCGCGAAGCGTGGAACGCAACTGGCATTGGCGGTTTTTTTTGGTCCGACGCGGCTGATTGATAATGGAAGGTTGTGAAGGCTGAACCGGAGGGCCAGTTTTTTGAGTCAATGCCGCGTCCCGGTAGAAACCTGCGGCTCACGGGACAGACCCGGCGCACCAGTTACTTGCTCTTTACGGTGTTGACCTCCTGCAAAATGTCCGCGGCTTTCGTGCGGTCGCCGTGACTGCGGCTGATTTTTACGAAGCGCGCGACGCCCTGGCCATCAATGACCAACGTGGCGGGATAAGCGGTTTCCTCGGGGGCGTCCCATCGGAGGCCGTAGGCATTGACCAGCGTGTAATCCGGGTCCAACACGTAGGAATAATTCGTGGGCCACTGTTTGCCTTTTGCGGCCGCAAACTCCTGCGCATGGGCTTTCAGGCCGTCGGCCGGGCCGGGATAAACGAACACCACGCGCGCCTTGGCCTCCGCAAAACCGGCTGCCAAACCAATGTAGTCCTGCCCCTGGCGATCACAGAGCGGGCATTGGTAGCCCGGCCAACCCCGCAGGACGACGAGCACGACTTTGCCCGACGCCTTCAGATCGCTGAGGCGCACCGTTTGATCGTCGAGGGTTTTGAGCGCGAAATCCGGCGCCAGGTCGCCCGCTTGCGGCGGCGTGGCCGCGTGGGAGAAAAAACCAAACAGGCAGAACAGGGCGGTCATGGTCAAAATGCCGGGCGCGTTATGTTTCATATTGGATATTGGGTCGGTTGCGTTTGGCATTGCTCACCTGGCGGGCGGGAAAAGTCCACCCCGGTCAGTCCACGAACCCCAGCTCGTTTGAGAGCAACAGGACTTGGGCGTATTTCTCCAGCGGTGACAGAGTCGCAGTGCTAGGCGGCGGCAAGGTGAGAAACTTTTCGCCGGCGCGAAGCTCGTCCCGCTCCGCCGGGCGCTGCCACGCCAGGCGGCAGAGCGTCTGGATTTTTCCCTTCTCACCGGCCGACTGTTTAACTTCGGCACGCGCCACCAGGCTGCGCGCCTGCTCGATCACGAACGGGCTGTTCATCATGAACAACGCCTGCTGCGGCACGGTGGTGGTGAAGCGGCCCTGGCTGCTGACATCCGGATTGGCGAAGTCGAACGTGCGAAACAGCCCGGGCAGATTCTGGCGGTCAATCAGGCCATACACGGTGCGCCGCAGCGAGAATGGTTCGGCCACGATGTCCACCGGCAGGCCGCCGAGCGTGGGGTCCAGTTTGCCGGAAACGGCCAGCAACGTGTCGCGCATGGCCTCGAAATCGAGACGACGACGGTTCATGCGCGAAAGATAGCGATTGTCCGGGTCGGCCTTGAGACTGGCGGCGCTGGCCTCGCTGCTTTGCTGGTAAGTCGCGGAGAGCACAATCAGCCGGTGCAATTTCTTCGTGCTCCAACCGTTGGCCATGAACGAGGTCGCGACGTAATCGAGCAACTCGCGTTGCAGCGGCGCTTCGGTGCGGACGCCAAAATCTCCCGGCGTGTGGACCAAGCCCTCGCCGAAATGATGCCGCCAGACGCGATTGACATACACCCGCGCCGTGAGCGGGTTGTCGCGACTGGCGATGGCGCGGGCCAGTTCCAACCGCCCGCTGCCGTTGGTGAAGGGCGCGGGGCTTTCCGCACTCAACACTGCCAGAAATCGGCGCGGCGCCTCGGGGCCGGGATTGCCGGAGTTGCCGCGAAGAAAGACGTGGGAGTTGCCGGGGTTGGCCCGGTCGGCCAGCGCCATGGCGCGCAGCGGAACGCCGGGATGCGTCCAACTCAGCGCTTCAATGCGATTACGAAACGGCGCTGCGCCCTCGCCCAACCGGCGGGCATGGATCTTTCGGACTTCGTCCTTGGGCGGATTGGCCGGGGCGCCATCGGCAAAAAGCGTCTGGCGCAGGGCTTCCTGATCGGGATTCGGCAACGCCGTCGGCGCCGGTTTCTTTTCGTCGGCCGCCACGGTCAGGTTGGTTTTCCAATTGGCGTCAATCTCGCGGAACAACTTGGTGTAAGCCTCGGCCACCTGTTTCAACGAATCCGGCGCGGGCGCGGCGAGGGCTTTGGCCACGGCGGGATTCACCGACGTTGAATCGGCGCTGAACTTCGCGAGCAACGGTTGGGCGTTCGTGGAAAAATTGGTTTCTGTCAGTTTGGACAGTTCAAACCACGGCGTGAAAATGGGGTCGGGCTGTTTGCTGCGCGCGTCGAGATCGGTGATCCAGCGGCGCAGCACGGCGGGAATGAGTTTCCGTTCAATGGCGAAGGTTTCAAACTTGGCCGGATCGTCCACCGACTTGGCCTCCCGCGCGCCCAGCAGGTAATCGCCAACGTTCTGCCGGAGTTCGCCGATAAACTTGGCGATTTCCTTGTCCTTGAACTCCTCCATCTCGACTTCGATCTTGGCCTTCTGCTTGAGGTAATCCTGATAGTCCGGCGAATCGTTCAGCGGTCTTAGCAACGGTCGCTCCGCCGGCTCCTCGCTGCTCGCAAACACGCCGTGCAAGGCGTAGTAATCCTTCGTTGGAATGGGATCGAACTTGTGGTCGTGGCAGCGGGCGCAACTGACCGTGAGGCCCAGCGTGCCGCGGGTGACCACGTCAATCCGGTCGTCAATGATGTCGTTCTGATTGTTCAGAAACCGGCGGCCGAGCGTGAGAAAGCCCAGCGCCGTCAGCGGGGTCTTGTCTTCGCCCTGCGGCAGGCGGTCGGCGGCGATTTGCTCGATCAAGAATTGATCGTACGGCTTATCCTCGTTGAAGGCGCGCACGACGTAATCCCGATACGTGTAGGAAAACGGATACCGCCGTTCCTCGCCGCCGGCCAGATAACCCTTGGTGTCCGCATACCGCGCCACATCCAACCAGTAGCGCCCCCAGCGCTCCCCGTAATGCGGCGACGCGAGCAAGCGATTCACCAGTTGCGCGTAAGCGTCGGGCCGTTTGTCTTTGACGAACGCTTCGACTTCCTCCGGCTTCGGCGGCAGCCCGATCAGATCATAAGCGATGCGGCGGATGAGTGTCCGCCGGTCGGCCGGTGGCGCGGGCTTGAGCTTTTTCTGCTCCAGCTTCACCAGCACGAAAGCGTCAACGGGGGTTTGCACCCAGCGCGACTTTTTTATTTTCGGCGGCACGGGATTCTGCACCGGCTGAAATGCCCAATGGCGGGCGCGGGCTTCGGCGATGTCGGTAAGGGCCCGTGGCCCGCTGGCGGTGCGCGGGTCGGGCGCGCCCATTTTGACCCAAGCTTCCAGTACCGCGATCTGTTCAGCAGAAAGTTTTTTGTCTTTGGGCGGCATTTGCAGCTCCGGATCTGTGTAGCGAACCGCCTTGATCAAAGAACTGGCCTCCACATCGCCGGGCACGATGACCGGGCCGGCGGTGCCGCCTTTGAGTAAACCTTCGCGGGTGTCGAGGCGCAGACCGCCCTTGACCTTCTCCGCCCTGTCGCTGTGGCAGGAGTAGCAATGCTCGGCGAGCACGGGCCGGATTTTGTTTTCGAAGAATTCAATTTGCTCGGCGGTGGGTTCGGCGGCGACCGCACCGCCGACCAAAGCAGCGACCAAAAGGGGCCAGACCAACTTTCGACAGGTGGGGCGAGCGTCCGCGCGAGCCGTTCTTCCATCGTGAAGGGAGCGGCTCGTCAGGAGCCTCGCCCCACCGGAGAAATCTGCTGGAGCTATGGACACATCCACCCTCATCACGCAATCAGTTCTTTCACGACATTGCCATGCACATCGGTCAGCCGAAAATCACGTCCAGCGTGCCGGAAGGTAAGCTTGGTATGATCAAAACCCAGAAGCTGAAGGATCGTCGCGTGCAGGTCATGAACGTGGACGGGTTTCTCCACCGCTTTGAAACCGAACTCATCCGTCGCGCCGTGGACGTAACCGCCGCGCACTCCGCCGCCCGCCAGCCACATCGTGAAACCGTGGTGATTGTGATCGCGCCCATTGATCTTGCCGGCGTTCGCTCCGGGCGTCGGAAGTTCGACGGTTGGCGTGCGCCCAAACTCGCCGCCCCAAATCACCAGCGTGTCCTCCAACATGCCGCGTTGCCGAAGGTCCGTCAGCAGCGCACCGATGGGTTGATCCGATTCCTTGGCCAGTTTGCGATGGCCGTCCTCCAAATCGTCGTGATGGTCCCATGGCTGGCCGTCGCCGTGCCACACCTGGACGAAGCGAACGCCCCGTTCCAGCAGCCGGCGCGCGATCAGCAATTGCCGCGCTTGCGTTCCGTCGCCGTAGAGTTTGCGGACGCTTTCCGGCTCGCGTGAAATGTCGAACGCATCCGTGGCGTCCATCTGCATCCGATACGCCAGTTCGAACGATTGGATGCGTGCCTCCATTTGCGCGTCCTGCGCGCGCCGGCGGGCGTGCTGTTCATTGAGCTGACGCAGCAGGTCCAGTTGCTGGCGTTGTTCCTCGGCCGAAACGGACTTGTTCTGAATGTACCCGATCAGCTTTTCGATCTCCTTGTGTTTGGTGTCAATGTGCGTGCCCTGAAAAATTCCCGGCAGGAACGCGCTCTGCCAGTTCTGCGATTCCTGAATCGGATAGCCGCCGGGACACATCGTGATGAAGCCGGGCAGGTTCTGGTTCACCGTGCCCAACCCGTAACTCACCCACGAGCCCATGCTCGGTCGCGGCAGCCGGGCGTCGCCGCAATTCATCAGCAACAACGAAGGCTCGTGGTTCGGCACATCCGCCCGCATGGAACGAATCACCGCGATATCGTCAATGTTCGCCGCGACGTGCGGAAACAATTCGCTGACCTCGATGCCGCTCTGGCCGTATTTTTTGAACTGGAAGGGCGATTGAAAAGCCGCGCCCGTGCGGCGCTCGGTCGGCAGATTGCTCATCGGCAACTGCTGGCCGTGCAACTTGGCGAGCATCGGCTTGGGGTCAAACGTGTCCACGTGCGACGGCCCGCCGTTGGCAAAAATGTGGATCACGCGCTTGGCCCTGCCGGGAAAATGCGGGGCCTTGGGCGAGAGTGGGGAATTGCTACTGACGGCATCTGCGGCCAGCGCCGCGCCGAGCGTTTCCGGACCGAGCAGATTCGCCAGGCCCACCATGCCGAAACCCATGCCACAACGGCCTAGAAAATCGCGCCGCGTAAGGAAGCGATCCTCCAGCCTTGG
>CAYHFK010000337.1:0-5220 GCA_964355895.1 uncultured Bifidobacterium sp.
GCCGGGCCGGATGCCGCGAAGTCGTTGCTCCCGCACTTTGCGCCGCGAGCGAAACGTGTCATCTGGCTCACCCAAGCCGGCGCGCCCTCGCAGCTCGACCTGTTCGATTACAAGCCGCAACTGCGGGCACGCTTCAAGGAGGAACTGCCGGATTCCGTCCGCGGCGGACAACGGCTCACGGGTATGACCTCCAGCCAGAAAACTTTTCCCGTGGCGCCGTCGCTCTTTGAGTTCAAGCAACATGGCCAGGCTGGCGTCTGGCTGAGCGAACTGTTGCCGCACACCGCGCGCATCGTGGATGAGCTTTGCATCATCCGCTCGCTGCACACCGAGGCGATCAATCACGATCCGGCCATGACCTTCCTCCAGACCGGCAGCCAGCAAGCGGGCCGGCCGTCCCTGGGTTCCTGGCTTTCCTACGGCTTGGGCACGGAAAACCAAAACCTCCCCACTTTCGTGGTGATGATCTCGCGCCCCAGCGGCCCCACTAACGCCCAGCCGTTGCACGAGCGGATGTGGGGCGCCGGTTTCCTGCCTTCGATTCACCAGGGCGTGCGCTTCAGTCCCGGCAAGGACCCGGTGCTCTTTCTCTCCAATCCACCCGGCATCACCAGCAAACGCCGCCGCGCCATGCTCGACGATCTGGCGCAACTAAACCGGATAAAGTTCGACGATTATCAGGACCCGGAAATCCAGACGCGCATCGCCCAATACGAACTGGCCTACCGCATGCAGGCGTCCGTGCCGGATCTCGCCGATCTCTCCAAGGAACCCAAGTCCACCTTCGAGCTATACGGGCCGGAATCCACCAAGCCCGGCACCTACGCCGCCAATTGCGTCCTCGCGCGGCGGCTCGCCGAGCGCGGCGTGCGGTTCATCCAGCTTTATCATCGGGGCTGGGATCAGCACGACAAACTTCCCGAGGGCATCAAGAGCCAGTGCTACGACACCGACCAGCCCACTGCCGCGCTCATCCAGGAACTCCGGCAGCGCGGCTTGCTGGACGACACGCTCGTCATTTGGGGCGGTGAATTCGGCCGCACGGTTTTCAGCCAGGGAAAGCTCACGGAAAAAGATTACGGGCGCGACCACCATCCGCGTTGCTACACGATCTGGATGGCCGGTGGCGGCATCAAGCCCGGCATGGTTTTTGGCGAGACCGACGACTTCTCCTACAACATCATCCGCGATCCCGTGCATATTCACGACTTGAACGCCACCATCCTGCACTGCCTCGGCTTCCAGCACGAACGGCTCACTTACCGCCATCAGGGCCGCGACTTCCGCCTCACCGACGTCCACGGCAACGTCGTCAAGGAATTGCTGGCGTGAGTTTTCTGCCTCGCTCTGTCTGAGGATGCTGTCGTAGGATTGGTGGCGCACCCGGACACCGACATGGAAACACCGCTGACACCGCTGGAATTCGTACGCCGCGCCCGCCGGCTTTACCCTGACCGGGAGGCGGTGGTGGACGGCGAACTGCGGCTGACCTACCGGCAATTCTTCGACCGCTGCGACCGCTGGTCCTCCGCCCTGCAACGGCTGGGCGTCCGCCCGGGCGACCGCGTGGCTTGCATCGCGCCCAACACCCACGCGCACCTGGAAGCGTTCTACGCTGTGCCGCAAATCGGCGCGGTCGTCGTGCCGATCAATTACCGGCTCACCGCCGACGACTTTGCTTACATCATCAACCACAGCGGCGCGCGCGTCGTTTGCGCCGACCCCGCCTACCTCGACACGGTGGATCGCATCCGGGATCAGGTGCCGACGGTCGAGCATTTCGTCGCGTTCGACGGCGCCCGGCCCGGCTGGCTGGATTACGAAGCCGAGTTGACCGCGTCGGCCCCGGCGTTCAAACCGGCGACGATTCGGGAAACCGATCTGCTCTCGATCAATTACACCAGCGGCACCACCGCCCGGCCCAAGGGGGTGATGATCACCCACCGCAACGCGTGCCTGAACATCCTCGGCACCCTCGCGCATCTGCACCTGACCTGTGCCGACCGTTATCTCTGGACGTTGCCGATGTTCCATTGCAACGGCTGGACGTTCGTTTGGATTGTGACGGCCGTGGGCGGCACGCATGTCTGTCTGCGCAAGGCCGAGCCGCAAGCGGTGTTCGAGGCCGCCGCCCGCGAGCGGATCACCCTGCTTTGCGCGGCGCCGACCATTCTCATCAGCATTGCCAACGCGCCGGAAGCCTTGCGCCGGTCCGCCCCGCGCGGCGTGCGGGTGCTGACCGCCGGGGCCCCGCCCGCGGCGGCCACCATCGAACGTGTCGAGGGCGAACTGGGCTGGAACATCACACAGGTCTATGGGCTGACGGAGACTTCACCTTTCATGACGATTTGCGAGCCGCGCCCGGAACACACCCAACTCAGCGCGCGCGCGGGCGCAGAAATCAAGGCGCGCCAGGGAGTCGAATTCCTGACGGCCGGCGCGTCGCGCGTGGTGGACGCCGAGGGCAACGAAGTCCCGCACGACGGCGCCACGGTGGGTGAGATTGTGGTGCGCGGCAATTGCGTGATGGCGGGTTACTACCACGACCCCGAAGGCACCGCCGAGGCCATGCGCGGCGGTTGGTTTCACAGCGGCGACGCGGCGGTTGTCCATCCGGATGGCTACTTCGAAATCCGTGACCGGCTCAAAGATGTCATCATCAGCGGCGGTGAAAACATTTCTTCGATAGAAGTCGAAGGCGCGCTGGTGCGGCATCCGGCCGTGCAGGAAATCGCGGTCGTGGGATTGCCGCACGAGAAATGGGGTGAAGCCCCGCATGCCTTCGTCGTCCTGCGGACCGGCGCATCCGCGACGGAGGCGGAGTTGCGTCAGTTTGCCCGCGACCATCTCGCCCACTTCAAAGTCCCGCAAGGTTTCACGTTCCTGGCCGAGTTGCCGAAGACTGCCACCGGCAAGCTGCAGAAATACGTCCTGCGCGGCGGTCGCGCAAACCTCGCCCGGCAATGAGCGACATCGCACGCATCTTCGTTGACAGCCGGCGCTTCATACGTCAGGACTCGGGAACCAATTCTATGAAGGCTCTAAAGTTTCTCCGCGTCGTCTGTGCTGTTGGTCTTCTTTGTCTGGCCAATCTTGCCACGGCAGAAGATGTCTCCTCTGCCAACGTCGCTCCCAATCCCTCGTTTGAACTGGACGCAAAACGACTTGGCGGATGGTTACCGGTTGGCATCGAGCCGACGAACAGCAACCCGCGCGTTTTCATCACCAACGCAGTTCACCGTCAGGGCGCTCGCTCGCTTTGCGTGCAACCGGGGCCGCCGGGCGTCGTGGTGGGAAGGCGGTTTGTGACGAGCTATAACGGCGACGAAACAGAACTCGCTTCCACCGGAACGAATGGTGTTCGCGGCGCGCGCACCATTGGGCTCCGCCTGGACGAGGACATTCGCAACGTAACTGGCTCGGTGTGGATTCGCAGTCAGAGTGTCGCCCGGTTTCAACTCTCGCTCGTTTGGACCGGGCGCGAACAACGACAGCCGGCGGTCGAGTTGCGGGTGGACAAGTCCGGCCAGGCCAGCCGCGAGGAGGCAGGCTGGCGGCTGTATGAGATCGCCGCAACGCGACCCATCCGCAGCCATCAAGTCCAGCTCTGGATCGAAGGCGATACCACTGAACCGTTCTACCTGGACGACGTGGAAATTAGAATGCAGCGCGCACCCGGCCAGCAGGTACTCGTGGATCAACTCGGTTACGAGACCCGCTCGATGACCAAGCTCGCCGTGTTGCAATCGGCGTCACCTTTGCCCGCGGTGCCCGTTGCCCGACTGATCGAACTGGCGAACTTTCGCGAAGTTTTGCGCGGCGAGTGGCAATCGTGCGAGCCGATTGCGGATTGGGACCGCTCCCATTGGACTTTCGATTTCTCGGCGATCACCAACCGCGGGCGATACGTCGTTGCTGCCGGCGAAGGCAAGGCCGCAACCTTCTCGCCGCCCTTCACGATCGGCGACGATTTGCTTCGGCAGCAAACCGCTGAGCCGGGCTACCGCTTTTTCTATTACCAACGCTGTGGCACGGCCGTGCCCGGTTTTCATGCCGCCTGTCACCTGGACGACGCCCGGATGCCAGACGGAACGCACCGCGACCTGGCCGGCGGCTGGCACGATGCCGGCGATTACAACAAGTATTGCGGCTTCACGCCGGAAAGTTTCTACGCCCTGGCGGTTGCCTATCACCGCCAACCGCAACTGTTCGACCAATGGGACCGCGATCAGAACGGGCGGGCCGACATTTTGGACGAAGCGTTGTGGGGCGCTGAGTTTTTGCTCAAGGCGCTGGACAAGGAATCCTTGGAGCTGGTCGTGAACACCATTTCCACGGGTTACCGTTATTGGGGCGCACCCGAACTGGAGACGGATAACCAACCCGGCAATGGTGACGACCGGCCCGTGAAGCAATCCGGCGGCGACCGCACCTGGTGCGCGGCGGGATTCGCACTCACGGGAGCGGCGTTGAAGAAAGCTGGCGACACCGCGCGCGGCGAAGAACTCATCCGCCTCGCCCAACGTTTGCAGGAGAAAATCGGCGGCGGGATCGAGACGCTCACGGCGCTTTACGCCGCCACCGGCGACACGAAGTACCGTCAGGCCGCGCAAGCCCAGGCCGACAACCTGTTGCAGCGACCGAAGCCGCAGGACAGCTTCCGCGCGCTCGGCGAGTTCGCCGCCGGGTTTCCCGATGACCCGCTCGTGTCACGCATCCGACCCGTGGCGGAACGGCGCGTGGCGGAGTTGGAATCGTTTTGCGCGCCACCGTTCGGCCTGGCGCGCTCGCCGGGCAGCAGCGGGTCCGTTTACTTTCAAGCCTATGCCGATGTGAACGATTGGTACGTCGGCAGCATGATGCGGCAGTTGGACGTGGCCATCGAAGGCGCGCTGGCGGCGAAGCTGGGCGTCAACGCCGGGCGGCGGCTGGCGGAGAATCAAGTGCATTGGATTCTGGGCCGCAATCCGTTTGGCGTGTCGCTGATGGAAGGCGTCGGCAGCCGTTTCGTTCCCAACTACCACCATCGCTACAACGCGATTCCCGGCAACCCGCGCGGCGCGGTCCCCGGCGCATTACTCAACGGCATCATCCGCGCCTGGCCGCATCAGGACCGTCCCTGGCTGGACCTGACCCCCGAACCCAATGCCGACTACCACTGCAACGAGCCGTGGCTGCCGTACAACAACCGCTGGATGATTTTGATGTCGGTCTGGTGAG
>CAYHFK010000338.1:0-5176 GCA_964355895.1 uncultured Bifidobacterium sp.
AAATTGGTCGCGGCGGCTGGATGGGGGGACGGCGCTATTTACACCTCCAGCAACTCGGGAACGACCTGGACACTGACCAGTGCGTCGCCCAACCATTGGCGGTGTGTCGCTTCTTCGGCCGATGACACCAAACTCGTGGCGGTGGCCGCGCCTCAGGTCTGGTATGGGACTAACAATGGCGAAGGGGCGATTTATCGTTCCCTAGATTCGGGCGCGACCTGGACGCGGACAAGCGCACCGAGCAACTTCTGGTGGGCGGTCGCTTCTTCGGCGGACGGCACCAAATTGGTCGCGGCGGCTTGGGAAAGCATTTACACCTCCAGCGACTCGGGAACGACCTGGGCGCCGACCAGCGCGCCGATTAAAGGTTGGACTTCCGTCGCCTCCTCGGCGGATGGCACCAGACTGGTGGCGCTGAGTGATGCTTGGGGAAACCCGCAGTCCATTTACATCTCAACGAATTCGGGCGCTACTTGGACAACGGCCGGCGAACCGGCTGCGTCTCGGTGGAACGCCGTCGCCTCTTCGGCCGATGGAAGCAACATCGTGGCCGTAGGGGATGGCGTTATTTGCACCCTGCGATCTCCGGCCCCCACTCCTCCGCTGTCTCCTTCGCCTCAGTTGGCCGTTGGCTTGTCCGGCGCGAACCTTGGCCTTTCCTGGCTCGTGCCGTCAACCCGCTTTGTGCTGCAAGAGAACTCCGATTTAAGCTCCACAAACTGGGTGGACGTGCCGACGCCGCCTACGCTCGATCTCACGAACTTGCACCAGCGACTGACCTTAACGCCGTCCTTGGGCAGCAGCTTCTTTCGGCTCAAACAGCAGTGAAAGCGGCCGGCTTTCAGCACCGGCTCAATGAGGCGCGCCAGCTTTTGCTGGGTCAGCATTTCGCCCAGGCCCTGTCGCGCTATGCAAAGCTGACCCGGAAGTTCCCCGGCCAGGCCGTGGTTTGGTTTGAGTACGGAACTACCGCCACGCGTTTGGGACAACTGGAAGCGGCCAGCCGCGCTTGGGAAAGGGCCATGCAGATCGCGCCACGGAATGCGGAGTTGATTGTCCAGATTGGCCACCAGTACCAGGGTTTGCGCAAGCCGGATCAGGCGCGGGCTTGCTTTGCCCGGGCGGCGGCGGCGGATGCCAAGGCCATCAACCCGCGCATCAGCCTGGCGGTGTTGTTGGAGCAGCAGCACCGCCTCGACGAGGCGCGGGCCGCGGTGGAGGAGTGCCTGGCGATTGATCCCCGCGATGACCAGGCGCGGTACTTGTCGGCCATGCTGGATCGGCGCGAGAACCGGCTCGAAGCGGCCGAAAGCCGGCTGCGCGAGTTGATCCAATCCGATCCGAAACACCCGTTCGTCCGGTATGCCTGCCGGTATGAGCTGGCCCAAATCCTCGATCGCACTGGCCGGTTTGACGAGGCCATGAAACTGCTCGTCGAAGCCAAGCAGCTCGTGCGGGCGCTGACCGATACGGACGTGTTGCTCCAGAACTACGACCGGACGGCGGAGAGCGCGCGCCAGTTTGCTGCGAGTCAGCCCAAGGACATCCTCCGGGCGTGGGCGAAATCCTTTCCGGCCCCGGAGCGCGAGGCCATTCCACCGCTGACATTCCTGGGGGGACATCCGCGCAGCGGCACGACGTTGCTGGAACAGGTGCTGGGTGCGCATCCGGGCGTCGCGGCGCTGGATGAACCGCTGGCCTTTGCCGACGTGCTCCAGCCGGCTTTATGCCAGACGCCGGATCATTCGAGTGCGCAGTTGAACGGCTGGCGCCGGCTTTACCCGCGAGCGCTCATGGACGAAGTCGGCGCGGCGGGAACCGGCAAGCTGTTGCTGGACAAGAATCCCTCGCTCACGGTGCAGTTGCCAGTTTGGCTGCGGGTATTTCCGGAACTGCGGGTGGTGATCGCGCTGCGAGACCCGCGCGACGTGGTGTTAAGCTGCTATTTCCAGAATATCCTGCTCAATGCCACGAATGTGAACTTCCTCAGCCTCGAGCGGCTCGCCAAACATTACGCCGATTTGATGGACGTGTGGCTGGCGGTCCGGGAGTGGGAAGGATTTGCGTGGTTGGAGACGCGCTACGAAGCGATCGTGGCTGACCTGGAGCCGGAGGGCCGGCGCGTGACCGCGTTCCTCGGCCTGGACTGGCATGAGGCGCAGAACCGCTTTTATGAGAAAAGCCGCCAGAAGCAGCTTTACTCGCCAACCTATCAAGACGTCACGCGGCCGGTGTATGCCAGTTCGGTGGGGCGCTGGCGGGCTTATGAGCAACACCTGGCGCCCATCCTGCCCGCGCTCGATCCCTATTGCCGGAGATTTGGTTATGGATAAAGAGTCAACACACCGAGAACCGATGTTTGTGGATTACGCCGAAGGCCACAACACCTGGCAGGAGTGGCGTTGCCAGACCGATCCCACCAACGCGCTCTCGGTGTTGCGCCTGCTGTCGGCAACGCGCGCCGGCACCAACGTGGCCGTGAGTTGGCAGAGCGTGGCCGGGGTGAGCTATTTCCTGGAGAGCAGCACGGATCTGTGGGCCAGCCCGCCCTTCACCCTGCTGGCCACAGACATTCCCGGCCTGCCCGGCATGACGACCTTTACCGACACCAACGCAGCGAGCTTGGCCCCGCTGTTCTGCCGCGTAGGCATTCGACCGTGACGGGCTGGTGGCAACGACGGGTGAGAAATTGCTTTCGCTGCCCCGCCCGGAGGGGGAGAATCGCGGCATGAAGAAGTTGAAGCTGCTGCTTTTTTGCTGCCCTTTGCTCGCAGCAATGGCTTTCGCCGAGGACCGACTCGCGCTCGATTTCCAGAAACCACCGCCTGCCGCCCGACCGTGGGTCTATTGGTTCTGGCTCAACGGCAACATCACCAGCAACGGCATCACCGCCGACCTCGAAGCCATGCAGCGCGTCGGCATCGGCGGCGTGCTCATCATGGAAGTTGATCAGGGCACGCCCAACGGCGCCGCGGCGTTCGGCGGCCCGCAATGGCGCGGACTCTTCCAGCACGTTTGCGCCGAGGCGCACCGGTTGGGGCTGGAAGTGAACATGAACAACGACGCCGGTTGGTGCGGCAGCGGCGGTCCATGGATCACGCCCGACCTGGCCATGCAAAAAGTCGTGGCCACTGAAACTAACGTCATCGGCCCGCTCCGCTTCGAGGCCACGCTGACCAAACCGGACGCGGTGGCCGGCTACTATCGTGACATTGCCGTGCTGGCTTTTCCGACGCCGATGGGCGAGGCACGCGTCGAGGGACTTCCCGCCAAGGCCGCCTTCGTCTCCCGGCAAGTCCCGCCGCAAGCGGCCTGGCCCGTTCTACCGGTGGAGCAAACGGTGGCGCGCGATCGCGTCCTCAATCTGACCGCGCAGATGAACGCCGGCGGTCGTTTGAATTGGAACGTGCCCGCAGGCAAGTGGACGATCCTTCGCCTTGGCCACACGCTTACGGGGAAGGACAATCATCCCGCGCCGCAGGCGGGGCGCGGATTGGAATCCGACAAGCTCAGTCGGGTGGCGACCGACGCAATGTTCGCGGGCTTGATGGGGAAACTCATTGCCGACTCGAAACCGCTCGCGGGCAAGACGCTCGTGGCGACGCATATTGACAGTTGGGAAACCGGGTCGCAGAACTGGACGCCGAAATTTCGCGAGGAGTTTCAGCGGCTGCGTGGTTACGATCCGTTGTTGTTCCTGCCCGTGATGACGGGGCGCGTCGTCGAGAGCGTCGAAGTTTCCGAGCGCTTCCTGTGGGACGTGCGGATGACGGTGTCCGATTTGCTGATCACAAATTACGCCGGGCGTTTCCGCGAACTGGCGCATCAGCATGACCTGCGACTTTCCATCGAAGCCTACGATGGGAATCCGTGCGCGGACATGACCTACGCCGGCCAGGCCGATGAACCGATGGCGGAATTTTGGTCGTGGGGCGCTTTTGGCATAGCCTACAGTTGCACGGAAATGGCGTCGGCAGCGCACGTTTACGGCAAGCGCATCCTCGGCGCGGAGGCGTTCACGGCGACCGATGGCGAGAAATGGCTGCATCATCCGGCCTCGATCAAGGCGCTGGGCGACTGGGCGTTTTGCGAAGGCATCAACCGTTTCGTGTTCCACCGTTACGCGCTGCAACCGTGGACGAATCCCGATCGTGCCCCCGGCATGTCCATGGGACCGTGGGGGCTGCACTACGAACGGACGCAGACGTGGTGGGAACAATCCGCCGCGTGGCACGAGTATCTCGCTCGCTGCCAGTTCCTGTTGCGCGAAGGCTTGTTCGTCGCAGACATCTGCTTCCTCGAACCGGAAGGCTCGCCGATGCGGTTCTCGCCCACGTTGCCGGACCGCCGCAGCCACCTGCCCGAGCGACCGCGCTACAACTTTGACGGCTGCACACCGGAAGTCCTGCTCACGCGGATGAAGGTCAAGGATGGGAAACTGGTGCTGCCCGATGGCATGAGCTATCGCGTGCTGGTTTTGCCGCAAGTTGAAGCGATGAGCCCGACATTGCTGCGCCGGGTCAAGGAACTGGTTCAAGCCGGAGCGACGGTTATCGGCCCGCCACCCCAAAAAGCGCCGGGCCTGGCGAACTATCCGGGATGCGATGCAGAAGTGCAGCGACTCGCGCGGAAACTTTGGGGCCAGACCTCTGCTGGAGAACATCGCTTCGGCAAAGGCCGCATCATCTGGAGCGAGAGCTTCCGGACTCCGCCCATTGAGGTCGGGCAAGACAGTCCGGTGAAAAATGCCAAGTGGATCTGGCATGCGGAAGGAAGTCCGGCCATCGCTGTGCCGCCGGGCATAAGGTTTTTCCGGCGGGTCGTGGTGTTGGATGCCGCGCGTGAAGTCGTCTCGGCGCAATTGGCCATGACGGCGGACAACGGTTTTGAAGTGTGGGTCAATGGCGAACGGGCCGGCGCCGGCGAGGACGCCAACCAATTGTTCCGGCTGGATGTCGCCCGCTGGCTTAAGCCGGGGACGAACCTGCTCGCGGTCGCTGGATTCAACGCTCACAACGAGCCGAATCCTGCCAGTCTGATCGGCACGCTGTCCGTGCAGTTCCGCGATGGTGGAACGCTCGAAGTGAACACGGACGCCCGCTGGGAAAGCGCCTTCACTGCACCAGCCCAGTGGCAGGATCGTCCGGCTTCCGCCGGTTGGAACGCCGCGATGGAA
>CAYHFK010000339.1:0-5113 GCA_964355895.1 uncultured Bifidobacterium sp.
GATGGGGGGCAGGCGTTGGCGGAGGCGGAAACCGTGCTGGTCAGCTTGCTGGGCGGGCCGGACCTCGCGATGGCTGACGTGAACCGCGTGATGTCGGACCTGAACGGGCATTGCCCGAACGCCCGCATCATCATGGGCGCGGCGGTGGCTGAATCGTTCCGCGACCGCCTGGCCGTGACGATCATCGCCACGGGTCGCCAACCGCACGCCGCCGCGAAACCAGCGCAGGGCAAAACCGAGAAAGCCGGGCCGCCCGCCGCCGCGCCGGGCTTCGACACCGAGTTGCTGCATCCCACCAGGCCGGAGCGCCCGAGTTCCCGCCATCTGCCGCCGGCCCCGGCGTTGACCCTGGAGCAGCGCGAGCAAATTCTCGCCCAGCAAACGGGCAGGCCCGGACGCGTCCGCAAGCCTGGCCCGCGCATGAAACAGATCACGCTTCCCCTCGACATCGTGAACAAGGGCCGGTTCGACAAGAGTGAACCGACGATCCACAAAGGTGAGGACCTTGACTTGCCAACCTACGTGCGGCGCGGCGTGGCGCTGAATTGACCCGGCCCGGTGCGGGTTCGGATCAACTCAAATTGCGCCGTTGAATTTGCCGCCAGAGAACGCAAAGGACACAGAGGCCAGGAGGATGGCGCGGGGAATGGGACACGAATGAGGGTTGCCGTGTGGGCAATGATTGGGTGAGGGCGTTGCGATGAAGTCAGAGTGGATAACAAGGCCCGGAAATAGATTCAGCTTTTGCCCGACGGCGTTCTTCCCCATGCTGTCCATGTGGAAGCCGCACCCCTTCTTGCCATCGTGGTGGTCCTGGTTTGCGCCGGGGCGAGTTTCTTCTTTGCGCTGGCGGAGACGGCGCTGTTTTCCCTCAGCAAATGGCAGGTGCGCGAACTCACCCAGCGGGCCGGACGCGCGGGCGGCATCGCCACGCGGTTGCTGGCCGAGCCGCAAGACCTGCTGGCGACGATGGTGCTGGGCAATACGTTCGCCAATGCTGGCATGCTGGCGGTGGGCCTGTGGATGGCACTCGGGGATCACTGGCCGCTGGCAGGGACGGTGGCGACGGTGGCCGCAATATTGTTGCTCACGCTGTTCTTCGGCGAAGTGTTGCCGAAAACGCTCGCGGTGCGCCGGCCGGAAGTCTGGTCGCTGCGCGTGGCACGACCGCTGGCATGGCTGCATCGGGTGACGCGCCCGCTTCATCAACTCGCGCAACGGCTCAATCACGCCCTGCTGCGGGCGGTGATTCCGGCTTCGGTGAAACCGCAACAGACGTTGACGGACGCGGATTATCAGGAGTTGGTCGAGTTCGCGTTTCAGCAGGGCAATCTTGCGCAGTCCGCGCGCGACATTATTTTGCAAATCGTCAATCTGGATCGGCGCACGGTGAAGGACGTGATGCGCCCGCGCGCGCAGATGGCGGCGATCCCGGATGATTTGGCGCTTGAAGATATGCTTGCCGCCGCGCGCACGTCCCGGCATCGGCGCCTGCCGATGTTCGACGAAACGCCGGACACGATCGTGGGCATCCTGAACACGCGGGCGTTGTTGCTGGATCCGCAGGTGGACCTGGCGGACGCGATTGAGTTTCCGTCGTTCGTGCCGGAGACGATGAACCTGCTGCAACTGTTTAAAAGCCTGCAACGGCAGCAGCGCGGCATGGCGATTGTGCTGGACGAATTCGGCGGCGTGTCCGGTCTGGTGACGATGGAGGATATTCTTGCCGAGCTGGTCGGCAAGTTTCATCCCGCGGTCGAGAGTGAAGGGTTTGTCATGGAAAAGCTGGGACCGGGTCGTTGGCGACTGAATGGGACGATGCGGCTGGACGATTTTCGGCGGGAGTATCGCGAGTTGGGCGAGGTGGCGGGCATCGAGACGATGGGCGGGTTGCTGTTGAAGTTGCTGGACGTGGTGCCGGAGGCGGGGGCGACGGCGACTTTTCGCAAACTGAAACTCACGGCGCACGCGGTGGACGAACGGCGCGTGCGGGAAATTCTGGCGGAACGGGTGAAATAAGATGGGAAAACATCCAACATCCACCCCTGAACGTCGAACATCGAACGAGCCGTTCGTGGGCAGCCACCCCATTCGTTCGACCGCGCACGGGTTCCTTGAACCAGACCAAACCCCGCATGGCCGCGTCAGCGTCTTGGACGGCGCCAGTCCGCTGGCGCTTTCGCTCACCCACGACGTCCAAAGCGCCAGCGGACTGGCGCCGTCCAAGACCTTGCGGCGGGATGATCGGTTCCTGGAAAGCCCGTTCGCGGTCGGACCTTGGCGGTTCGTGGTTCGATGTTTCTTTTGACCATGGAATCCAAACTTTTCATCGCGCTCGGGTTGGTCGGCTGTCTGGCCTTGTCCTTCTGGCTGTCCGGCATGGAAGCGGGCGTGATGGCTTTGAGCCGGTTGCGGATCCGGCAGCAGATGCGCGCGGGCCGGCCCTCGGCGAAGGTGCTGCATCAATTCCTGGAGAACCCGGAAAACTTTCTCTGGACGATTGTTGTTGGCAATACGCTGGTGAACTTTGTGGTGCTGGGCTGGTTCTTTTCCACCTTGTACGGGCAGGTTTCGCTGCGTTCCGGCTGGTTTGGGTTGTGGTTTGTCGTGGTGGGCCTGGTGTTCTACACCTTTTTCGATCTGCTTCCAAAAATGTTGTTCCGCACCTATCCGAACCGCCTGTGCCTGGCGCTGGCACGGCCCTTCCGCGTGTTGCATATCGGGCTGCGACCGCTCGTGGCCGTGGTGGAATGGGGTTCGCGGATGTTGCTGCGTTGGTCGGGTGGGAAAATCTATGTCGGCCATCTCTTTGGCAATCGCGAGGAGTTGCGGCTCGTGACGCAGGATTCCGAGCAGGTTTTTAGCAGCGAAGAACGCGCGATGATCAACCGGGTGCTCGACCTGGAAAATCTCACGGTGCGACAAATTACGAAGCCCCTCGCCGAGGCGACGACCATTTCCGTTGAAGCGACGGTGGCCGACGCGCTGAAGCTCTTTCGCGAGAGCGGGCTGACGCGGTTGCCGGTCTGGCAGCAACACGGCGATGCGCGGCGCATCGCGGGCATGGTGAGCGCCGAGGGCCTGATATTTAACGAGCAGTTGGATTCGTCGCGCAAGGTGTCCGAGGTGATCGTGCCGGCGTTGTTCATGGAGGAAAATCTGCGGCTGGATGTGGCGTTGGACCGGTTGCAACGCGGCGGCCAGCGGTTGGCGGTGGTGCTGGGGCGTGACGGGCAGGAAGTCGGGATCGTCAGTCTGGCGGACATGCTGAAGACGATCTTCGGGGAGGTAAAGTTGTGATGGACTGGCATCATCTTTCGATCCTCGCATTGAAAATCCTCGCGGTGCCGGTGCTGGTGGCGTTGAACGGCTTTTTCGTGGCGACGGAATTTGCGCTGGTCAAGGTGCGGCTCACGCAACTGGATCCGCTGGTGGCGCGCGGGCAGCGGCGGGCGCGGATGGCGCGGCATGTCGTCGCCCACCTCGACGCGTATCTCAGCGCGGCGCAACTGGGCATCACGCTGGCGAGCCTGGGGCTGGGGTGGATCGGGGAGCCGATATTTGAAGAGTTGCTTCAGCCGGTGTTTGTGGCGTTTGCCGTGGAAAGCCAGACGGTGCGGAAGTCCATTGCGTTTGCTGTGGGTTTCACGGTGATTACCTTTTTGCATATCGTGGTGGGCGAGCAGGCGCCGAAATCGTTCGCTATCCGCCAACCGCTGTCCACCGCGTTGTGGGTGGCGTATCCGATGCGGGTGTTTTACTCCCTCGCGTTTCCGTTCATCTGGCTGCTGAACGAAAGCTCGCTGGGGCTGCTGCGTTTGCTGGGCCTGCAACCGGCGACCGAACACGAGGGCGCGTCGTCCGAGGAGGAACTCAGTGTGCTGGTGGCGACGGCGCAGAAGCATTTCGGCGCATCCAATTTCAGCCGGGACCTGGTGCAAAACGCGCTCGAACTGCAGCATCGCGTGGTGCGCGACGTGATGCGGCCGCGCCAGGAAATCACCACGCTCGATACGGACGCGACCGTGGTCGAGTGTCTGGAGCTGGCGGAGAAAACGCGCTATTCGCGCTTCCCGATTTCCGAGGGCGGCAACCTGGACCGAACGCTGGGCGTGGTTCACATCAAGGAACTGTTCGCCTCGCGGCATACGGTGCGCACGGGGGCGGACTTGTTGCCGGCCGCGCGCAAATTGATTTATGTGCCGGAAACCGCACGCCTGGAAAAGCTGCTGCAACTGCTCCTCGAACGGAAACTGCATCTGGCCATCGTGGTGGATGAATATGGCGGCACGGTGGGATTGGTGACGCTGGAAAACATCATCGAAGAACTGGTGGGGCAGATTCAGGACGAGTTTGATCAGGAAAAGCCGCTGCTGACGCGGTCGAGCGAGACGACGTGGGAAGTGGCGGGGGCGCTTCCGCTGCATGAACTGGAAGAATTGGTCGGCACATCCCTGCCGGCGGAGGGCATTACCACGACGAGCGGCTGGGTGACGCACCAGTTGGGCGGTTTTCCCAAAGTGGGTGATGTGGTGAAAATCGGCGCGTGCGAACTGCGGGTGGAAGAAACCGACGGCGCCCGCGTGGCGCGGTTGCGGGTGACGAAGCGTTGACGGAGACGGGCGCCGAATTACCAGCGCGCACCGCGCACCGCGAAGATCGCGGTCGCGATTCCTGTCAGAACACACAACCCGGCAGCGGGCCAGAGTTGGTTTCGGAAAGCGCTGGTCGCGAACAAAGTGAGCGCCAGCAACCAGACGACGAGGGGGTGATAGTCCACCCGATTTTTCTTCGCGCGCGATGTTTTTTGGGTGAGCGCCGGGGTGGTGAACGCTAGGATGAGCAGCGCGGTGAGCAGCCAGCCGAGGAAATTGACGAGCGGGGCGCCATACCAGGCGAAGGGAAACTTCGTCGGCAGCCAGAGCCAGAAATGATTGACGTGCGCGGCGAACGGTTCGAGCGCGAGATCGAAGAGCATCACGAGCGTGGCGGTGACGCCCATCAACCAGAAGCCGTAGTTCCGCAGCTTGCGCCATGGGCGGAGAATGAGTTTGGCCACGCCGCGTGAATTCAGAATGGCAATGATCCAGATCACCGGCAGCGGCCAGGCGAG
>CAYHFK010000340.1:0-5093 GCA_964355895.1 uncultured Bifidobacterium sp.
TGAGCCTCCTCACGTCGGCTGCTACATCAATTCAGCAGCTGATACCAGTTGTCACGCTGATGCGGTTCGTAGCCGAGGTCTTTGATCAACCGGTGCATGTCGGCCACACCGAGGCGAAACGTTGCACCCGCCTGGCTCACGACATTCTCCTCGATCATGATGCTGCCAAGATCGTTCGCGCCAAACTTGAGCGCCACCTGCCCGATGTCCGGCCCTTGGGTAACCCACGAGCTTTGCACGTTCTCGAAATTATCGAGGTAGATGCGCCCCAGCGCCTGCGTGCGAAGATAATCATGCGCCCCAACGGTCGGCGCGCGGAGCTTCGTGTGCTCGGCCTGAAACGTCCAGCCGATGAACGCGGTGAAGCCTTTTGACTTGTCCTGCTGCACGCGCAAGCGCTCCAGATGTTCGATGCGATCCTCAATGGTCTCCACATGGCCGAACATCATCGTGGCGCTGGAGTTCATTCCCAAGCGGTGGGCCACATCCATCACTTCCAGCCAGTCATCGCTCATCGCCTTGAGCGGCGCGATGCGCTGGCGCACGCGGTCCACGAGAATTTCCCCGCCGCCACCGGGAATGGAACCCAGGCCGGCGGCTCGGAAGTCGGAAATAATTTTCTCCAGCGGCTCATTGAACACGTCGCGAAAGTGAATGAACTCGCTGGGGCTGAAGCCGTGGACGTTGACCTGCGGCCACCTGGTCTTGATGTGCGCGAGCAAATCCAGGTACCACTGCTTGGTCAGCTTGGGATGATGCCCGCCCTGCATGAGAATCTGCGTGCCGCCCAGCGCGACCGTCTCCGCGATCTTCTGATCCATCTCCGCGTGCGTGATGACGTAGGCATCGTCTTCCTTCTCGGTCCGATAGAACGCGCAGAACTTGCAATAGACATTGCAAACATTGGTGTAATTGACGTTGCGATCCACGATGTAGGTGACGACGTCATTGCCGCGACCCGCGTAGGCTTTGGCCTTGGCGAGCTGGCGGCGGCGATCGGCAAGCGCGCCGAGTTCTTCGAGCGGCAGGTGGTAAAGCCGCAGCGCCTCAACCTGATTGATGCGCTGGCCGGCCCAAACTTTCTGGAGCAACTCGTCGAGGGACGCGTCGTAAATCACGGCATCAGACTAGCCATTAACCCAAACGTTGCAACCGCGCTCTGCTTCCTGACGCCGACGGAGGCGCACGGCCAAACTTATTTCGCAGAAGCTGGACGGTTGTTCGTCAAGGTGGTGGTTGGCAAATCGATTTCGGATCGGGCTTTACCCCAGCCGACGAACGCCCAGATCGCGAACAGAAAAGTTCCGACGACCACCCCCATGATCAGGCGCAGGATGAGGCGGTCTCTCCGGCTCATGCGGTGCGCCATTTCAAATCCACGATCTGAGCGTGGTCTTTGTGCGTCGGATCAATACAGCGCAATTCCAGCTTCAAGCCGTCGCGCTGCGCCGTCGCGTGGACCCAACCCGCCGGGTTGCTCTCCAGAAAAGTGTAAGCCACCGGCGGCAAGTTAATGAGATGAATCCCGCTCGGGTCCACCGTCACCTTCCAGTTGTGCGTATGGCCAAAGACGAAAGCTTTAACCTGGGAGCGCGGGCGGATGACCTGGAACAGCTCCTCCGTGTCCTTCAGCCCGCGGTTACTTTCCGCCGTCCCCGGATTATGATGAATCAAAACCACCGCCGGTTTGTCGCGATTCGCGTCCAGCGTTTCGGCCAGCCAGGCCAGTTGCGCCGCTCCGAGCGACCCGGGCGTGACCAGCGTCTGCTCCAACGAATCCAGCATGAACCAATTCACCAGCGGGGCGCGAATGAGCGCCACTTGCTTGTCGGCCACCGGCCGCTTCGCCGCCTGCTTCGCTTCGAGCGCCACCCAGAAATTCTCGCGATGGTCGTGGTTGCCCAAGGCGAGGTGCAACGGCATTCCGCCAACGCGAAAGGGTTCGAGCAGGCCCGTTAACGCCGCGTAATCACCCGGCTCGCCTTTGCTGAACGCACAATCGCCCACGATGAAGACTCCGGCGGGCCGTTGCGGTAGTTCGAGCAACTCCTGCGACACCGTTTTCAAGTGGGCGGTCATGTTGATGGCGCGCTCAATGCGCGTCGGGTCGGCGGCGATGTGGGTGTCCGCCAGCAACGCCCAGGCGTTCGCGTCGGTGCGGCGCAGGGCGGCGAATAGTTCGGGCGCGGCGGCCAGACCGGCACCGGCGATGAGCGCGCGTTGGAGGAAACTCCGGCGGGAAAGCGGCGGCAGATGAATTGGCATGACGTTTCCTACGCCGGTCCGCGCCCTGGCTCAAGCAGAAATTCGCGGCGAACGGCCGGCGGGCTTCAATCTGCGCTTGCGCGCAACGGACGCTGCGTCGAAGATTTTGCCGCGTTGCAGTCCGGCTGCAAACTGCGCCGCGCATGCAAACTGAAATTAACCAAGCTCGCCAGCCCTCGTGGTTGCGGACGATTCTCATCGGCCGCCATCCCCGGCGCACGCTCATCCGGATTGGGGTGATCGTGGTGACGTGTGTCCTGCTGCGGGCCTTCGTGGTGCTGCCAATCCTCGTGGACGGGCCGAGCATGTTGCCCACCTATTCTGGCGGCGTCAATTTTGTCAACCGCCTCGCCTATCTCCGGCATGAACCGCGCCGCGGGGACGTCGTGGCCATCCGGCTGGCCGGGGAGAGCGTCATGTACATGAAACGCGTGATCGGCCTGCCGGGCGAGACCGTCGCGTTCTCCAACGGCCGCCTTCAGATCAATGGCCGCTCCTTGGAGGAGCCGTATGTGAAGTTCAAATGCAACTGGAATTTCGTCCCGGACAGTTCCAAACTCGGCGATGATGAGTATTACGTCGTCGGCGACAACCGCTCCATGCCGCACACCGACCACACGCAAGGCGCCGCCAAGCGCGAGCGCATCGTCGGCAAAGTTCTGCTATGAAGCTCGCGCGGCGAATTATTTTGATCGGGGTCGTGGTCGCGCTGAGCGTCTGGCTGTGGCGCTATTTTCATCCCTCCCCGCAGGACGCCATTCGCCGCCGGCTTGCGGACGTGGCCCGGACCGCTTCCTACACGGAACCGGGCGGATTGATTGCCCGCGCGGCCAAGGCCCAAAAGCTTGCCAGCTACTTCGCGCCCGAGGTCGCCGTCCGCATTGATTTGCCCGACCAATCCCGCCACGAAGCCGCCAGCCGCGATGAGATCATGCAAAGGGTGCTGGGTCTGCGCAGCTTCTTCCGATCGTTCAAAGTTGAACTGCTCGACCCCAACATCACCGTCGGCGCGGATCAAAAGTCCGCCATCGTGGACCTCACCTTGCGGGTCGAGACCCCTGGTGACCAGTATCTGATCGTGCAGGAAATCAAATGCACCTTGCGCCAGATGGACGGCGAGTGGATCATCGTCCGCGTGGACACCGTGAAGACTCTCAATCGCGCGCCCGCCCCGCGTTCGCGCGAAACCCCGGCGCTCGCATGAACCAACCCGCCGTCCAGCATCTGCTCCGCGCCGACAAAGTTCTCGCCCGCGTCATCAAGCAAGTCGGCCCGTGCCCGCTCGCGCCCCGGCGCGCTGTGCCGCCGTTTCAGGCGCTCGTCAAATCCGTCACCTACCAGCAACTCAATGGCAGAGCCGCTGAAACCATCTTCCGCCGGATGCTCGCCCTGTTTCCCGGCAAAAAATTTCCCGCGCCCGAGGACATTGTCGCCGCCCCGGAGGAAAAACTGCGGAGCGCCGGCCTGTCGCGGGCGAAAACCGCCGCCATCAAGGACATTGCCGCCAAAACCCTCGAAGGCGTTGTCCCGCCGCGCCGGGTCATTGCGAAAATGTCCGACGCGGAAATCATCGAGCGGCTCACCACCATTCGCGGCGTCGGGCCGTGGACGGTGGAAATGCTGCTGATGTTCACGCTGGGGCGACCGGATGTTTTGCCCGCGACAGATTACGGCGTGCGCACTGGCTTTGCACGGGTTTACGGATTGAAGGAATTGCCCTCGCCCAAGGAGTTGCTCGCCCACGGCGAGCGCTGGAAACCGCATCGCAGCATAGCCGCCTGGTACCTGTGGCGGGCGTTGGAAATTTCGAGTGGCTGATGAATCAACGAATTGAGCCAGGCGTTTGACTCCCCCTGCCCCGACCGGTAGCGGCGGTTTCGACCCCATTCGCGAATCCTGCCCCAACTGGTTGAACCAAGGGGCCCCGTTCCCTTACCTCATAGACCCGGCGGGCGTTCCCCAACCTGCATTTGAAATCGAAGCGGCGCTCCTTGGCGAACTACGTCAACCGTCAATCCTTGGCCGATAACAAGCTTTTGCAGCGGGGCGCTCAAATCCTGGGGCATCCGAACCGGCAAGTCATTAACGGCAACCACGATGTCGTCCACCTGCAAACCCGCTTTCTCTGCCGGGCTGCCCGGCTGAACCAACGATACCAGGGCGCCGGATTTCTCCTCGCGGTTCGAATCCTTCGCGTCGGCCGCCGGCGGAACTTTCACGCAATAGAATCCGATCCACGGTCTGGCAACCTGTTGCGTGGACGAATTCGATCCCCCCACCGCGGGCGCCGCCGGCGCGCCGGCCGCAGTCAGGGAACCGGCGGTCGGGTTGGGAGCCAGCAACCGGGACTGTTCGATTAGGCGATGCGCCTTTTCCCACTGGGCTTTCTCTTCCCGCAACCGGTGGACTTCGTTGCGCAGTTTGAGCAGCGCCATACTGTCATTGCGCAGGCGCTCGACTTCCTGGTTCTCCGCGCGCAAGCGGGCGACCTCTTCATTTTCACGGCGCAGGCGTTGGACTTCGTTGGTCAGGGTGCGAAGGGCTGCATTTTCCTGCGTCAGGTCGGCGGCGGTTTGTTTTTCAACAAAGAACGCCACCAAGCTGCCGACCGCAAGCAGAGTCAGAAAGGCAACTGGCATATTCCACCGCCGTGTAGGTGATCCGCTCATCAGGTCTTTCAGGGTTTCGGTCGCGCTGATTGAATTCTTGACTGCCATTGATAGATCAGCCACTTCTGGAAGATTGGCTCATTGTTACCAAATAACAAGCCCCTTGAGGCAGTTTCAAAACCTCTGTTGTTGGAGTGACCGCAGGGTGAAGTGGCGGGG
>CAYHFK010000341.1:0-2059 GCA_964355895.1 uncultured Bifidobacterium sp.
CGTTGCCGTGAATGGGTCCGTCCGGAGTATTGACACAAAATCGCCGGGTGGGCAGCGCCCCCGCCGCCCGCCCCGAAGTTATCCACTCACTTTTCGGTCACTTTCCAGCGGCGGTGCATCCAGATCCACTGTTCCGGATGGCGGAGCAACATGCGCTCGATCGCCTCGTTATAGGCGCGCGTGTTGCGGCGGATGGCTTCCCCGACATTCTCGCCCTCGATCAACGGCAAGGGTTCTTCGAAGCGCAGAACATGACGGCCATCCGGCGCGCGCCAACTGTAAGCCGGCACCACCGGAGTGCCAGTGCTCAGGGCCAGCAGGGCCACGCTCTTAAACGTACCGGCCGGATGGCCAAAGAAATCCACCGTGATGCCGTTGCCCTTGCCCGCGTGCTGGTCGAACACGTAAACGACAATGGCCCCGCCCGCGAGCAGGTCGAGGATCGTATCCAGCGAACCGCGTTTGGTCAGCGTGCCAAAGCCGGCCCGCCGGGTGCGCCAGGTAATAAAGTCGTTCAACAGTTTCGGCTTGAGGGGCCGGCGCACAAAGTGGAACAGCCCGCGGTAACCCGGGAACTGGCCGATCCCGGCCACGGTGGCCACTTCAAAATTTCCGAAATGCCCGGTCAACAGCAGAATCCCCTTGCCTTGCTCGTGCGCGCGCACAGCCACCTCCATGTTCTCAATCCGCATCGAGGACTTGCGGCGTTCCGCCGACATGAACGGCAGGCGCAAAAACTCCAGGAGAAACCGGATGTAATGCGCGTAGTAGGCCTGGGCCAGCTTGAGAATCTCCGACTCCGGAATGTAACCGCCGAAAACCCGGCGGAGATTCCCCAGCACCACGCCGCGACGATAAGGGAACAAATAGTAAAGCAGCCGGCCGAACCAGGGGACTTCGGTGATCCGCGGATCGGCCCAGGCGATGGCCGAAGCGCTGGTTTCCGTATGCGTCAGTGACACCCGAATTCCGGCGATGCGATGGCGATCCAGTACGGCGCGCGCCTTGGTGCTGACTTCCACCACGGGAGCGCCGTAGGCATCACGACGCGTGGAAAAGTCCGCCAGTTCGATAACGCCCAGGGCGAGTTCGCGGGGAAAGAGTTTGGTGCAGGCTTCCTTGGCGGCGAATCGGGCAGCCAGACTCGCGGTGCGTCCGGGGCCAGCGCCGGCATCCTGCAATTCCTGGAGCGAGAAAAGCCGGCCAAGTTCTTCCAGCGTTTTGTCCCGGAGCAGTTTCTCGACGCGCGCGATCTCGACGGTGTCAATCCCGCACCGTGCTCCCTTGGTGTCTTCCGCGTTCATGAAGCGGATCGGGAGTTCCCCGCCCGCACCAACACCGCCACGTTCATGCCGCCAAATCCCCGGCAACAGACCAGGGCAACATCGCTGCGCACCGGCTGGGAATGGGGCCGCACGGTCAGCCAGGGAAATTCCGGATCCACCGTTTTTAGCGTGGGAATCCCAGGGGCGATTCGTTGTTCGAGCGCTTTCAGCGCCAGCGTCAGATCCAGGATGCCGGACGCCGCAATCAAGTGACCGAAGGCCCACTTGAAGGCGGTGACTGGCGGCAGATTTTTGCCAAAGATCCGTTGCAGAGCCAGCGCCTCCGACGCATCCGAAGCGGGGGTGCCGTTGCCGTGCGCGACAATCAGGCCCACGGCCTCCGCAGAAATGCCGGCATCGTCCAACGCGACTTGGATGGCCCGGCTCAAGCCGTCGCCATCCGCGCGCACTTTCAGAACGCCGGTGGCTTCGGTGACGCAACCCGAGCCCAGAAACTCGCCCATCACGGACGCCCCGCGCGCTTCGGCATCCTCCGCCTTTTCCAGCATCACCGCCGCGGCCCCTTCGCCAAACACCGTGCCATCGCGGCGCCGGTCAAACGGCCGCAGCGCATCCGGTGACATCAGCCCGACCTTGGAGTAATTCAACATCGTTTCCGCATCGATCGGTGTATCGTGGCCCACCGCCACCGCGCGATCCGCTTCGCCCGCGCGAATCGCCGCCGCCGCCTCAGCCACCGCCATGATGCCGCCGACGCATTGGTTGGTGATGCA
>CAYHFK010000341.1:2159-5091 GCA_964355895.1 uncultured Bifidobacterium sp.
TTCCGATCCTCCACCAGCGTGCGGTTGTCCACGCCGGTGACTTCCGCCGCCACCTTCACCGGCCAGCCTGTGGCGTCCCAACGGCTGAGGGGGGCGACGGCAGAACGCCCGCTCACGATGGCATCCCAGATGGCATCAATCGTCAGCCCGGCCCCACACACGGCCCCGGTACCGGTGATAAAAATGCGCGGAGGTCGGTTCATGGTGATTGTCTATTTATAGTAGTGGAGAAATTAGAGACTTCTCACGTCGTCGCCTACGATTTTGAATCAACTGCGTCGGGATGACGAAACGCCAGACAACTGTTGGAGCCGCCGAAGCCCAGGGAATTGGACAGCGCCGCCCGGATGCGGAGCGGACGCGAGGCACCGAGCACGAGGCTCACGTTGCAGTCCGGGTCCGGCGTGGTGTAGTTGGCGTTGACCGGCGCGATGCCGGCGCGAATGGCCAGCGCGCAGATGCCCGCTTCCACCGCGCCCGCCGCGGCGATCAGGTGGCCCATGCAACTTTTCGTGGAGCTGACCGCGACCTGCCCAACGCGGTCGGCCAGCACCGCGCGAATGGCCGCGCACTCGCTGCGGTCGTTCATCAAAGTGGAAGTCCCATGCGCATTCACATAATCAATGTCATGCGGGGTCAACCCGGCATCGTCGAGGGACTGTTGCATCGCCTGAATCGGACCATCACCAGAAGGCGGCGAATCCGTGATGCGATAACTGCTCAGGGAATTGCCGTCGCCCGCCAGTTCGGCGTAGATGCGAGCGCCGCGTTTGCGCGCGGCCTCCCATTCCTCGAGGATGAGAAATCCGGCACCCTCGCCCAGCACGAAGCCATTGCGCGTGGCGTCGAACGGCCGGCTAGCGCGTTCCGGGGTTTCGTTGTCCTTGGAAAGCGCACCCAGGAGACAGAAGGCCGTAAGCCCAACCGGGTTGAGCATGGAATCATAACCGCCAGCGAGTACGCAATCAGCGTGGCCGCGACGAATGACTTTGAGGGCGGTGCCGAGCGCCTGACCACCCGAGGCGCAGGCGGTATGAACCGCCGTGGCGTAACCGCGAATGCCGAAGTGCTGCGTAAGCACCGCCAGACCGGAGTTCGCCTGCGCACGACAGAAGGCCACCGGATCGGGGAGAAATTGTGGGTGTACCAGACCGGCGGCGTTGAACTCGCCGTCCTGACCGCAGAATTCATGCACGGTCTGCAATTCGTCGAGCGTGACGCTCATCATGCCGGCGCCGACACTGAATCCCCAACGGTGGGCGTTGTGCGGCTCGGGCCGGATGCCCGCATCCGCAAACGCCTCGGCAGCGGCGGCGAGGGCGAACCGGACGGAACGCGAAGCGTGCTTGAGCAGCCTGCGATCACCAATCCGGGCCGCCGCATCAAAATCTTTGACTTCCGCGCCGATCCGGGTGGGAAAGGTGCTGGCATCGAAGGAACGAATCGCCGCCGAACCGCTGCGGCCCGCGCGCAGATTCGTCCAGGTGGTGGGCGCATCGTGACCGACCGGCGTCACCATGCCGATGCCGGTGATGGCAACCCGACGCCGCGGAGTCATGAGCGCACCTCCGGGGTGAGGCGGACCCGCGCGCCGCCCACGACGCGACTGCCTTTGCGAATTTCCACATGGACCGTGGCCGCCTCGGGGGATAACTGGTTCAACCGCGCTTCGATTTCCAACACGTCACCGGGCGGCGTGAAGGCGCGCAGTTTCACATCCGAAACGCTGCGCAAAGCCCACCTGTCACCGGTCGCGGGAGCACTCAATTCAGTCGCCAGGAGTGCGGCCAATTCCAGACTGGCATTCATGAGCAGCGTGCCCGGGAAGACGGGACGACGCGGGAAATGGTCGGCGAAAAAATCCGCCTGGGTTGGCACTTGCAGGGTCGCGGCGAGTCGTTGGCCCGACTCACCGTCAGTTCTTTCGAGCGGAAAAACCGGCACACCGCCAAAACCACCCGGTGTTGCACCGCCATTGCAGAGCACCCCATACCGCTTTCGGAGCGCCGCCGGATCATCGAAATCTTCCACCGCCAGCATGGGCCCGACACAGTGAGTCAACCGGATGGCCAGGATGCCATCCACCTTCACCGAGCCGCCGTAGGAAGCGGCGCCGTCGTCCACGGTGTCTAGCTCGGCGGTCAGTTCAAGCCGTTGCCCGGGACGGATCGGATGTAACAATTCAATTTCCCCGGCCAGCCCCGCGACCGGGCGGCGCGCAAAATCCATTTTCGCCATGGCAGCCCACGCCGCCAACTGGCCCACCGCCTCCGCCGCAAGGGAGGGAGCAAAACCGTCCAAGGCGGACGGAATCAAATACTCGCCGCGAATGCGCGCTCCGGGTTCGACCGAGGTGATCCGGTCCACGAAGGAAAACGCGCGGAAATGATGATCCATGCCGGGAGAAATTGCCAGGCGTTCAGGCCGGCGGCGTTCCGGTGGCCGCGCCAGCCCGCTGCTGGCGGATGGCCATTTTGCAGAACGTCTCCGTAGTGAACAGCCGCGGGATGTCGGCAACTTTGAGCGGCGAACTGAATCGTTCCGCCGGCACTTCGCTGAGAAAAAATTTCAGCCGCTCCACGCCCGCCGGAGTGACCACGCCGCCGGACTCAAACTCCGCCTCGGAGAGATTGCCCCGCGCCTCCTCCACGATTTTGCCGCGCGGAATCTTCACTTTGAAAGTGCGTTCGAGCCGGAAGATGATGTCCAGGAAATCAATGGACTCCGCCCCCAGATCGTTGATCAGCGACGAATCGGGTTTGACCTTGTCCGCATCGCAACCCAGAGCGTCGGCCATGAGGTCCGCCACCTTGGGATAGATGGCCGTGATGTCTTCTTTCGAGATGTTGGTGTTGTTCATGAATTGTTATTCCATCTTAAATCCGCCGTCCACGTGCAGGATCTGCCCGGTGATATAATCGGCGTACGCCGA
>CAYHFK010000342.1:0-5088 GCA_964355895.1 uncultured Bifidobacterium sp.
GCTCCTCGCGCCAACGCCGGCGAACATTCCGCGCCGCGAGCCAGAGCAATCCCAGTGAAAAGGCAAATACCACCAGGCTGGAAACCACTTCCCCGAACATCAGCGCCCCGATGCGACCAGTCAGCGGAAGGCCGCCATTGGACAGTTGACTCCACGTCGCCTGCCAATCTGTGAAATACACCCAAGCGACACCGAGCAACTGTCCCAAGGAGGGGAAAGGAACCTTCTCCGGCATGAACGCCTTCATCATCAAAACCAACGAAATTGCTTTGCAAATCGCCACCAAGCCAGCCGCCAGCACGCTGAGAATCGCCGCCAGCGAAAGCGCCCGCAGCCATTGCTTGGAATAGGACGACGCCAGCACGCCCGCGCCAACCGCCGCACAAAGGGAGCTGAAGTTGATGGAAGCCGAGAGCAGCGCCTCGCGCCCGCCGACGCCGCCCTGCAAAAACGCCAGCGCCATGACCGGCAGCACCACGAGCCAAAGCGTGAACGCCCGCAAGGCATGGGCCGCCGCTTTCGCCAGCACGATGTCCCAGGGCCGCAACGGCGTGAGCATCAACAATCCCAACGTGCCCTCGCGCCGCTCCTGGCTCAGACAATCCGCCACACTCATCGGCACCAGCACCCAGATGCTGAGGAGCAAGGTGCCGTGCAGGAAAGCGAACAATCGTCCGCCGTCGCCCGGCATCAGTCCGCGATCCACCATAAATGCCCCGGCGGCACCGAGCATCGCCACCAGCCCCAGCACCCGCAGCCAGTAGGTGAACGGTTGCCGCGCCTGGGCGCGCAATTCACGGGTGATGACGGGCAGGATGTTCATGCGGCGCGTGAAACGTAATGCGTGACGCGTGAAATCAGAGGAGGCGTCGGTTTCATATCACGCATTACCGATCACGCAACACGTCTCCGCTACTGCGTCTCGCCTCGCGTTACACGCAGGAAAACCTCCTCCAGCCCGATCTCGTCCTCGCGCAACTCGGTGAGTTTCGCGCCGCCCCGCACTAACGTGTCCGCGATGATGCTATGGTCGGTGTCGTGACTGGCCAGCGTGATTTTCAGTTCGTGATCGAGCGCCGTGACCTCCGTTACTTCGGGAAGGGCCTGCAACAACGCCATGGCCTGTTCCCGGTCGCTGGTCACGCGCACCCAGACCACGCGGCCCGACGACATCTGATCGCGCACGCCCTGCACCGGGCCGGCGTAGATCAACCGGCCCTTCTCGATGATCGCCACGCGATTGCAGATGCTCTCCAGCTCGCTGAGGATGTGCGAACTGATGATGATGGTTTTGCCAAGCCGCTGGAGTTCCCGGAGAATTTCCATCATCTCGATGCGTGCCCGCGGATCGAGGCCGCTGGCCGGCTCGTCGAGCAGCAGCAATTGCGGATCGTGGATGAGCACGCGGGCCAGCCCGAGCCGTTGCTGCATCCCCCGGCTCAACGCGCCGATGAGCGCGCCTTTCTTCTCCGTCAGGCCGACGAGTTCCAGCACGTCGTTCACCGTCTTCTCGCGTTGCGCCGAGGGAATGCGATAACACGCGCCGAAGAAATCCAGATACTCCGTCACCTCCATGTCCTTGTACACGCCGAAGAAATCCGGCATGTAACCGATGACGTGCCGCACCGCGTCCGCGTCCTTGACCACGTCGTGACCCAGAATCACCGCCCGCCCCGCACTCGGCGCGAGGAACGTGGCCAGGATGCGGAGCGTGGTCGTCTTGCCCGCGCCGTTCGAGCCGATGAACCCGAACAGGTCGCCCTGGTTTACGGTCAGATCGAGATTCGACAGCGCGGTCATGGGGCCATACAGCCGCGTGAGGCCGAAGGTTTGGACGGCGGGAAGTGGAGGGGCGTCGTTCATAAAAAGTCTGAAGTCTGAAGTTTAAGGTCTAAAGTCGCCTTCGTTCGGGCGTTTGAACTTGTGACCGCGCACATTCGATTGCTGGAGATAGCCCATGAATCCCGCCACCAAACGGCTGACCTCATCGGCTTGTTGGTACAGTCCCTTGAATTGCTCTGCGCTCACGTAGCTTTGATCCAACGCCACGTAGAGATGTGATTTCACCTCGCCGCAGGAGCCTTTGGCGGTGGAGAGAAATTGGATGAACTCTTTGTCGCCTCCACGCTCAAATCCCTCGGCGATGTTCGCCATCGTGGAAACCGAAGCGCGTTGCACCTGATCGCGCAGACCAAAGTCCCGCGCGAATGTCCCCACCTTGGAACAGCCATAAATCTGCTGCGTCAATATTCGCGCCTTTTGCCAGGCAATAATATCTTCAAACTTTTCAATCTTGTTCATAATGTTTCTCTTACCCTTCGACGAGGTGGGCCTTCAGCACCCAACTTTAGGCTTTAGACTTCAGACTTTAGACTCATTGCCCAACGGCAACGGGAACCCGCCACAGCGTATTGGCCGCCGCGCGTTTGGATTTCAACTGGTTCACCGGCGGCACGGGCGAAGAATTTGGCGACCACGCCAGCAACACCGCGTTGCCGTGCGCGACCACGGCGGACAAATCCAAACCCGGCGGCGCGACGAAATTCTGGCCGTTCGACTGCGTGCCTATCCGCCCAAGGAACGACGCCACCATGCTCGCGTTGGGCAGATCATTGATTTGCCCGCCGGAGCGCGACCCGAACGCATACTGCCGTTGTTGCACCTGTGAAAAGTAGGATTGCGCGTTGGCGCGCACAAATTCCGGGAGCGACCCGCCACTCGCTTTCGGCAGCTTCATCGTTTTGGTCTGGCCGGCCGCCAGTTCGCCGACGGGGAAAATATTGTCGCCCACGACCAACTGCGCCGCAGTGACGGCGTGGTCGGTGAGGTTTTGCACCGTGAACTGCCAGTCGTCGCCGGAGGATTTGAGCGTGACCGCGAATGGCATCGTCCCCGAATGCCACCAGTCGCTGACGTAAAGCTGGCTCGTCCACACCGGCACGAAGACCTCGGCGCGGAAGTTGTCACCCGTGTGCAGGATCGTCGCCGCCTCGGAATTTTGCCCGCCGCCCGACGTCATGAACTCGCCCCGGAACGTCGCGAACTTCAGATCGCTGGCCAGCGGGTATTTCGTATTCGCCGGCGCGTAGATCGAGATGAAGGTGCGGCCGCGCAACTCCGCGCGCTCGCCGTTGCGCAACGCATCCACCACGTGCAGCTCCGTACATTCGGATTCGCCGGCGCGCAGCTTGTAGCCGATGAAATAAATCAGGCCCGAAAAGAAAACCACATACGCCGGAAACGTGATCCAGGTGAGCATTGGCTTGTTAATCCGCTTGAGCCAGAGGCGGTCGAGCGGACCGATGACGAGCAGATAGACGAGCAACAGCGCGAGCAGCCAGCCCACCGGCAGCTTGTGAACCTGGCGGCTGTCAATCATGGCGCCGAAAATTCCGTCCGCACTCTGGCCGTAACTTCCCGCGTAATCCGTCGTGGCGTACAACGCCGCCGGCACTTCGGCGAGCCGCGTCCAGAACGTCGTCAGATTTTTCCACGACTTGAACGGCTCACGTTCCGGGCTGAACATCAGCGCCGTCACCCGGCCCGACCCGCGATTCGCCGTGACCATCAACGGGATGTCGCCCGCCGCCAGAACGACGTGGCCGTCGCGCACGTCGCCGGTGACCACTCGAATTTCCGCCGCCTCGAACGCCGCGTCCACCGGCAAGTCCGCAAAAGGGCTGCGCATCAGCGGGGCAGAAGGTGATTGATCTTGGCTTTGCGCCTCCTCCCTCGTGTAGAGCTTCAGCGTGTTATCGCGCGCCGGAGCCGTGAACGATTGATCCTGGTTTTGCGCCCCCGGACGGGCGCGCCCCCCCTGCCCTCGCCGCGGCTTGGCGGCTGGAACAATCGCCACACTTTCGCCCGCGCGCAGCCAGTCCTCGAGCTCCGGATACTTCGCCACGCCCACCATGTCCTTCGGTTCAAATGGTAGAAGCTTGCGCAGCCACGGCGACGCCGTGATGTCCGACACCTGCTCCAACGCCACGATCAAATGCCCCCCCGCGTTCACCCACCCCAACAGCGCGTTGACCTGGCCCGCGCGCAAATTGACCGCCACCTCGGAGTTGAGATAGATCGCGTCCAGCGCTTCCAGCACGAGCGGGTTGTCGGGAAAAATGGACGGTTGAAACCGCGCCGCCACCGGCTGCGCATCCGGCTGGTTGCGCTTGATCGGCAGCAATGTCGCCGCGCCGGACGCCGTGCGGGAGAGCGAACCGATGAGTTTGATTTCCCACCCGAGCTGGCGTTGCGGACGCAGCGCGACCTGTTCCTGCCGCACCTTGCCCCGCTCGTCGAGCAGGCGCACGTCCCAGAGCGTTTGATAGCGGCTCGCCGCGAACGCCGGGATCACCACGCGCTTGAGCGTGCCCGTCGGTAATTCCACCGGCAACCGTTGGATATTCCCTTTGCCGTAACCCGCTGGCGTGACCTCGATCACGCCAGCGAACGGCGGACCGTCATTCTTGATTTCGCAGACGATGGGAAACCAGCTCGCCTCGCGCACCGTGCCGTCGTAACCGAGGAACACGTCGAACTGCAACGCGGCCCGCGCCTGGGTGAGAGAACAACTGATGGCGATGCCGACGATCAGCAGCACCGGTCGGGTGCGCCGCAAGATTTGCGTGAAAGCTTTTTGCATTTATTCCGCTCCCATCTGATGCCGTGCGCGGTGGATGGATTGGTGGGACATATACCCAGACCCGGGAAGGAAGCGCAATGTTCAATTCGCCCACGGGCGACTGGAAGTGGCGGCCACGGCAACGGACGTAGCGGCGGGCGTCTCGCCTGCCGTAGAGCCGGCGCGTCCCGCCCGGCGGAAATGGTCTGGCCGAAGCCAGCGACCACAAACTTTCGTGAACAAGAGCAAGTTCGAACGTCCCTTCCGGGCGGCAGGATGCTACGTCCGGCGAGACGCCCCGACGCTACCTTCGTTGCCCGCCACTTCCAAGCACACCATCCTCTAGTCCAGCGAGGCCGTTTCAAAACCCCGTAGCCGCCGACGTGAGGCGGCTCAAAGGGTTCGGAAATTAGAGCGGACTCACGTCCGCGGCTACCGTTTTGAAAGAAGCTCCGGCTATTGCAAAT
>CAYHFK010000343.1:0-5081 GCA_964355895.1 uncultured Bifidobacterium sp.
AATTCCAGTTTCAGGTTTTGCTGCATTGAATCCTTGCCGCCAGCAAAGTCCACCTGCACTGAATGATCCACCACGAGATCCACCGGCACGACCGGTTCGATGATCTTGGGATTCTTGCCGAGTTTGGCGACAGCGGAACGCATCGCCGCGAGGTCCACCAGCAGCGGCACGCCGGTGAAGTCTTGCAACACGATGCGCGCGACGACGAACGGGATTTCCTCCGTGCGCGTCTCGGTCGGTTTCCAGTTGGCGAGCGCGCGGACGGCGGCTTCGCTCACGCGTTTGCTGTCGCAATTGCGCAGCACGGACTCCAGCACGATGCGGATGGAGACGGGTAGCTTGGAGATCGGGCCGATGCCGGCCTTCTCCAGCGCGGGCAGCGAGTAGTAATTGCCTTCCCGGCCCGTGCCGAGATCGAACTGCTTCAGTGAATCAAACAAGTTGTGTGGGTTGCTCATAAAAATCTTCCGGCCGGTTTCGCCGGCCAAATGCGCCAGCAAGTTGCGGTTTGTGTTCGCACGCGTCAAGCGTGGGAAACCACCACCGGTCAAAACGGGAGTAGCTTCTGCGCGTCTCCGCGCCGCCCACCCAAACGGAGTCAAGACGCGAATGGTTGGAACGCTCGCCCTCATCCTGACCTTCTCCCCCGGGGAGAAGGAACAGCCGTTGTCGGTCTTTTGTTTTGCGAATGATCGCCCGGCAAATCCAGTCGCAGGTTGTTCAGTGAGACGGCGAACGATTCTCCTTCTCCCGGGGGAGAAGGCCGGGATGAGGGAGGCCGTGAAACTCAAATCAAAGGTGGCCGGCGGCAAAGAATCAGACGCCCGCCAAATGCCACGGCTTGCGGAAAGGCCGCGTCAGGAGTTGGCTGGCTTCGGCATCCCCCACGATCACTCCTTTTTTCGCATCCCACTTAATCTTTCGGCCGACGACCATCGCGATTTGTCCGAGGTGTCCCGGAATCGCCGAGTGATGCGCGGTTTCGATCGGCGTGATGGTTGGCTGCCGCGATTTCACGCAGTCGAGGAAGTTGCGGTAGTGGTTGCTGGACTCGTAAAGCTTCACCTTCCGCAATTCCTCCGGCAGGCGGCGCGCGTCGCTCCAAGCCGGGTTGGAAGCTTCAAAAGCGTTGCTGCGACTCACCCAGACCCAGCCGTCCGTGCCGATCCATTTGGTGCCGCCCTTGATGTCGTCATAACCGCCGGCCATGACCATTTCGATGTCGTTTGGATATTTCAGGTTGATGCGATACTTCGTGCAGGTGTTCCAGACCGCGTCCTTGGGGGGAAACTCGCCCTGCCCTTCGACCTCGAGCGGGCCATTGTCGTCAAAACCCATGCCCCAATGCGCGATGTCGCAGTGATGGCCCACCCAATCAAGCAACTGCCCGCCACCGGTGTTGTAATTCCAGCGCCAGTTCTTGTGCCCGCGCGCCTGAATGTAGGGTTCCATTTGCGACGGCCCGATCCAGAAATTGTAATCCAGTTCCGGCGGCGGCGGCGTCACTGCGGTTTTATCTTTTGTCTTCGCAAAGTCCGAGTGTCCGCCTGGCAGACCGACCTCCACGCGCTTAAGTTTGCCGATCAAACCGTTGCGCACGATTTCACACGCATAGTGGAAATGCCTTTCCGAGCGCTGCCACGAACCGGTCTGCCAGATGCGATTGTTCTTTTGCACCGCTTTCACCATCGCTTGTTGCTCGGCAATCGTCTTGCCCAACGGTTTCTCGCCGTAGATGTCTTTCTTGTTCCGCGCGGCCTCGACCGCGGTCAAAGCGTGCCAGTGATCGGGCGTGGCAATCATGACGGCATCAATGTCCCGCCGCGCCAACAGCTCGCGGTAATCATGATAAATCCGGCAATCCGTGTTCTGGTAATGCTTGTTGACCGTCTCCTGCGCGGACGTGAGATGGTTGCGGTCGAGGTCACACACCGCCACGACCTGACATTCCTTCAGGCCGAGAAAAGCGTTCATGTTGTTCGTCCCCTGCCAGCCGGCGCCGACGATGCCCATCGTGATGCGATTGGAAGGTGCGACCTTGCCGCCGCGGCCCGCGGCGCAGCCGGGAATAATGGTGGGGGCGGCCAGCACGAGGCCGGTGACGGCGAGAAAACGACGACGGGTGAGTTTGGATTCGGGGAGCGTGTTTTTCATGGTGGGATAATTTCGCATTAATTGAGGTTTGATTTCGAAGTGAATATTTTTGGGCAAACTCAGAATCCGCCGGTGTGCCAGCCGCTGCGATACTTGCGCTTGAGGAACTGGTTTGCGTCCGCATTGTTCGTGACTTTCATCCGGCGGTGATTCCATTCCAGTTTCTTGCCCGGCACTCGAATCGCCACCGTGCCAAGCAGAATGGCTTCCGTCATCGGCCCGGTCTGGGCGAAGAACGATTCGGTTTTCGTCAGGCCGAGGCAGGCGTCCACGAAATGATGGTAGTGATCGCGCGGCTCAAATTTCGGGCGCGGATGGTTCTCAAATTTCTTTTCCGGCAGCAGGATCGGTCCGCGCCCCAGTTCGAGCAGCATTGCGCCCTCCGTGCCGATGAACATCACCGACTCGGTCGGGTAATCCTTGACCGAGTAAAGCGCCCGGATGGACTCGGGCGGATAGTAGTCGCCGTCGAACCATTCCACCGGAAGCGTCTTGGCTTCGGTCAAGGCATTGCCAGGAAAGGTCCAGGTGATGTGCTGTCCCTGCGGCCAGGTATCCGCCCGGCGGATTGGTGATTCCTTCCATGACGCCTGGACTTCGGCGATGACGTCGAGTGCTGGTTTCAAACCCAAACCTTTCCAGACTGCGTCGAAGAGGTGACAACCGATGTCGCCGGACCAGCCTGTGCCGAAATCCTGCCACGCGCGCCATTTGACCGGATGATAAATATCCGGCGCGAACGGCCGGACGGGAGCGGTGCCAAGCCACAAGTCCCACTTGAGTGGCGCCGGCGGTTCGGTGCCGACTGCCGGCCGTGGCCCGACGAGGCGGTAATTCTCCACGGCGCCCGGGCGGTTGGCGCACAGGTAAACATGCTGGATCTTACCCACCGCACCGTTCTTTAACAGTTGCACCGCTGTGCGCTCACCCAGACCGGCGGCGAGTTGCGTGCCCAGTTGCGTGACCACGCGTTTCTTGATCGAAGCTTCGGTCAGCGCGCGCACTTCCGCGACGTCATGGCACATCGGCTTCTGACAATAAACGTGTTTGCCCTTCTGAATCGCGCTGTAGGCGATGGCGAAGTGCATGTGGTCGGGCACGGCGGCGTTCACCGAGTCAATCTTGTCCCCCTCCTTTTCCAACAACTCACGCCAGTCCGAGTAGAGCCGGGCGCCGGGCGCGGCCTTGGCCGCCTTGGCGAGATGGTTCGCGTCCACGTCGCACACGGCGACAACTTGCAGCCGCGGGTGACGGAGAAAAGTGTTCAGGTCGTTCCACCCCATCCCGCCCACGCCGATGCAGGCATGATTGAGTTTGGCATTGGGCGCCGCGGCGCGCAGACCGGACGGCAGGATAAACGGCGCCGCCAGGCCGGCGAGGGCCGTCGTTTGCAGAAAACGGCGGCGGGTGAACCTGGATTCCGGAGCGATGGATTTCATACGGAGCTAATAACGCCCGAGACCGGGACGGAATTCGAGAAAAAAATCACCTCTGCGCCGACATCAAAACTGTCGCCAGCGCCAGATCAAACGCCGTCGCGTGTCCGCCGTCAGTTTGAATCGCTCGCCGATGCGCTGGTCTTCCACCCAGAAAATCTCGCCGCCCGCCGTCGTCGCCACGATCAACTGTCGCCGGCGAGCGCGCGGGATTTTTTTGTTCGTGAACCAATCCTGGAGTTTCACGGCGGCAGACATACCGATCGGTTGGAAACGGTCGCCCGGCTGCCAATGCCGCAGCACAATCTTCGCGCCGACTTTGGCCGCGTCGAAAAACTCCTGACGTGCCGCCGCCACCGGCAATCGCGCGCCGCATCCAGCCACCCGTTGCCAATGGATGACTGCCCCCGCGAACTCAAGCTCGCTTGATGTCCCGGCCAAGCGGACGACCGCCCGCTGCCGGCGAAATTTCTCGCTGACGGCGGCCACGCGGAAAATTCGGCCAGCTGCATCGCACATCACACGGAGCCCCGGACGAACCGTTACCGGTTGGTCCGGCCCTACGCGGAGGGATTCAATCAAGTCGAAGCCGGCTTCGATCTTTTGCTTCTGGAGTTGCAGTTGGATGACGCGGCGTTGGAGACCCACCGGCCAATCGGAAAGCCGGCGAAGTCGTGAATCAGCTTTGAGTTTGAGCCAGGCCCGCGCGGCTTCGTTGGCGACTTCGACGTCCGCCCCGACGATATCCATCAGCCGCAGAATCGTCCGATCGAGCGCGGGTTGGAAGCGGTCGCGCAACAGCGGCAACAATTCATGGCGCACCCGGTTGCGCAAGATGTCGCGCGAAGCATTGCTCGCGTCTTCGCGGAAGCGGATGCCATGCGCGTCGGCGAACGCGGCGAGATCGGCCTTGCTCACGTCGAGCAACGGGCGCACGAGTTCGATGTTTCGGTTTGCCGGCGAAGGCGAGCGCCATTTCATCCCGGCCAAACCTTCCCCGCCCGCGCCCCGCAACACGCGCAGGAAAAACAACTCCACTTGGTCGTCCGCGTGATGCGCCAAGGCCACGACCCGGCATTTTAAGCGGACCGCCGTTCGGGCCAGGAATTCATGACGCAGTTCGCGTGCGGCCATTTCGATCGAGAGTCCGCGCTGCTGGGCGAAAGCCTTCACCGCTCCCCTGCTCGCCCGGAACGGCAGTCCTAGGGCCGTCGCGGTTTTCCGAACGAAGCTTTCGTCCGCATCACTCGCGCGTCCGCGGAGCTGGTGATTGAAGTGGGCAACGAGAAGTTTCCAACCGAATTGCGGCGCGAGTCGGTGCAGCAGGTGAAGCAACACCATCGAATCCAACCCACCCGAGACTGCGACGATAATCCGCTCGCCCCGCCGGAACAACTTCCGGGCGCGGACGGACTGTTCGACGGATTCCGGAAGGTTCTTCACGGGGTGATGCTAATCGTTCGCGGGAAACGGGAGCAAGGGGATAGCAAT
>CAYHFK010000344.1:0-5063 GCA_964355895.1 uncultured Bifidobacterium sp.
CGCCGGTGAACGAACCCTGGATGACCAATCGGTTGCTGGATGCCGCCCGGCGAGGGAGTCGTTTGAGGTGTGTTGGCAAACCCAAACCCTCAACCCACAGGATAACCCGTTATTCCCGCCGACCGCACTGATCAACGCGGAAGCACCGCAGGGGTCGCCGGAAGTTGCTTCGCCGTCGGGAATGTGACGATGATTTCGCGGGCGTCCGTGGGGAGGTCGTTGGTGGTGGTTTGCCCGCCGGGCCAGTGAACCAGGAGTTGCATCTGTTGTTTGCGCAGCCGGTGGTCGCGACTCAGCCTGTCCAGAACGAGGAAGTCCAGGACCCCCCGGGGAATTCAGGTCGGCGAAATCCACGCCCATCGGACTGGCGGGGGTGTGGCGCAGGGTGAAACCAGCCTTACCACCGATTGTTGCTTTAGCCACCACCCACACGGAAAACGCTCAATGAAAATCGGGTGGTGAGTTTCGGGTTCGGCCCGGCATGATCCTTCGACTTCGCCTGCTTTTTGTGACTCGTCAAATGCCCGGGCCGGGATTAACCTTGCCCTCGAAAATGAAATCTATTCGCCGCCTGTTGGTCGCCGTCGCTTTCATTGGATTCTGCACCTCGCATCACGCTGTGCAGGCCCAACTGGCCCCCGTTACCAATCCACCGTCGGCCACCCCCGCTTCGTTCTTGCCGCTGGTTCAGCCTGTGCCGGCAACTCCCCCTCCGATTCCCCGCGCCCCCGGCCAATTACCGCCCCCGCCACCAGCCGCGCAACGTGCGCTCCCTTTGGGGATTCTCGCTTTTGACGCGGAGACGAAGGAGTCCATTCTCAAACCTGGTGAATTCGCGGCGAATTACCTCTTCCACCTCACCAATGTGTCCCCGGCCGAGGTCATCATCAGCCGCGTGCAACCCTCCTGCGGTTGCACCACGGCGCAATTGCCACCGATGCCCTGGAAGATTCCGGCCGGCGGCACCGGTCAGATTCCGGTCACCATGAATGTGCAAGGCAAGAGCGGCGTGGTCATCAAGACGCTCACCGTTTACACCGAGCAGGGTCAAAAGACGCTGATGCTGAAAACCACGATTCTCCAACCCGACCCCAACTTGATGACGGCGGCGGACCGCGAGCGCAATCAACTGCTCGCCAAGACCGACCGGCAGGCGGTGTTCAAGGGTGATTGCGCCCGCTGCCACGTCGAGCCTGTGATCGGCAAGGTCGGCAAGGATCTCTACCTGACGGGGTGCGGCGTTTGCCACGAGGCGGAACATCGCGCCACGATGGTGCCCGACCTGCGTAATCTGCCGAATGACACCAACGCGGATTATTGGAAATTGATGATCACCATGGGCAAAGAGGGCACGCTCATGCCGGCCTTCGGGCAGGCACTCGGCGGGCCCCTCTCGGACCCGCAAATCAAGACGCTCGTGGATTATCTGGTCGCGAACTTCCCGGCCCAGGGCACCAATTCCCGCCCCTTCCTGCCCAAGCCGAAGAGTTAGTTTGCCGCGCGTAGCTTCGTGCCCAGCCGTTCCTCGCTCCGCCTTTCGCGTTGCTGCGTCCCGCGGCCATTCGTATCGTGCGCCCGTGCCGCCAACGGATAACCAGCCTGCGCCGCTCGCCGCGCCCGTGACGATGCTTTGGGGCGTCGGCGATGAGCGCGCGCGACAACTCGCGCGCCTCGACATCGTCACGGTCGAGGATTTGTTGCTCCATCGCCCCCGCCGCTACGAGGATCGGCGGAACTTTCAGTCCATCGCCAAACTTCAGCTCGGCGAACCCGCGACCGTGCGGGGCAAAATCATCGCCGCCGGCGTGAAGCGTTGGCGCAAAGGCGAGCGCGCGATGTTCGAGTGCGTCATTGACGATGGCACGGCGCATTTGTATTGCCGCTGGTGGCAGGCGCAGCCGTGGATGGAGGAATACTTCACCGTCGGTCGGGAATTCCTGGCGTTCGGCAAGCCGGAATCGCTGCGCCCGCGGACGATTGACCATCCCGAAACCGAGTGGATCGAGCCGGGCGAGGAAAGCTTCATCCACTTCAACCGCATCGTTCCGATTTATCCGCTCACCGAAGGCTTGCCCCAGCGCTGGCTGCGCGGGCTGATGTGGCGGACGCTCGAAAGGCATGAAGCGGCCATTGCCGAAGCCCCGTGGGAGAAGTTGAGGGGTACAAGTTGCAAGTTGCCGGTGGAAAAGCCACCCGCCGCACCGCAGGCAAAACCTTCAATCGCCCTCGTCCCCACCCGCGCCAACGCCATTCACATGCTGCACTTTCCGGAAGCGCTGACCGATGTGGAATTTGCGCGACAACGGCTCGCCCTGGATGAATTCATCGCGCTGCAAATCCAGATTCAGCAGCGGCGCAAGAATTTTGAGTCGCGCTCGCTGGCTCTGCCGTGCGCCGGGGACAACCGGCTCATGAAACCCTTCCTCGCCGCGCTGGGCTTCAAGCTTACCGGCGCGCAAACCCAGGTGCTGCGCGAAATCCGCGCCGACCTGGGCGGTACGCATCCAATGCGACGATTGCTCCAGGGCGACGTCGGTTCCGGCAAAACCGCGGTGGCCGCCTGCACGGCGTTGATGGCGATGGAGAGCGGTTTCAACGTCGCGTTGATGGCGCCGACGGAGATTTTGGCGGAGCAACATTTCCAGAACTTCACGCGGTGGCTCGAGCCGCTCGGGGTGAAGGTGGAGATGCAAACGGGAAGCCGCAAAACGGTCGAGAGTCGAGAGTCGAGAGTCGGGCGCCAGAAGCCGTCGCCGCCCTCGACCCTCGACCCTCGACCCTCGACTTTAGTTATCGGCACCCACGCGCTGCTCACCACCGGTTTCGACGTTCCGAACCTCGGCCTCGTGATCATTGATGAGCAGCACAAGTTCGGGGTGGTCCAACGCGAACAACTGGTGCGCAAGGGACGTTACCCGCATTTGCTCGTGATGACGGCCACGCCCATTCCGCGCACGCTGGGTCTCACGCTTTACGGCGATTTGGATTTGTCTGTGATTGACGAACTGCCGCCGGGTCGCGGCCGGGTGAAAACTTTTGTGCGCATGACGGACACGTTGCCCAAGGTCTGGGAATTTCTGCGGCAAAAACTCACCGCGGGCCGGCAGGCCTACGTCGTCTATCCGCGCGTCGAGGACGCGGCGGATGGTTTGAAGGCGGTGACCAAGGAGTTCGATAACTTGAAGGCAAAACTCGCGCCGTTCCGCGTCGGCTTGCTGCACGGGCGGTTGAAAGGCGTGGAGAAGGAAGCCGCGATGGCCGACTTCCGCGCGAATCGCATCAGCGTGCTGCTGGCCACCTCGCTCATCGAAGTGGGCGTGGACGTGCCGAACGCGACGGTGATGCTCATTGAAAACGCCGAGGCGTTCGGGTTGGCGCAGTTGCATCAATTGCGCGGGCGCATCGGCCGCGGCGCGCACGAGAGCCATTGCATTCTGATTTCCGACGCGAAGAAACCGGACTCACGTCAGCGGCTGCGGGTGCTGGAGGAAACGACGGACGGCTTCCGTATTGCCGAAGCGGATTTGAAATTGCGCGGGCCCGGGGAGTTGTTGGGCCAACAGCAAAGCGGCCTGCCGCGCTTCCGCTTCGGTGACCTGACGGAAGACCTCGCGCTCATCCGTCAGGCCCGCGACATTGTTGCGAGGATGTGAGTGGAAGCCCGCTCCGCCGGCAGTTCGCGGTTGCGCGCGCATTTTTATTTTCCAATTCGCAAATGTGGATTGTCGCGGCGCGGCACGGGGTCTAGACTCGGCGGCGAAACAATTGATGGCGCGATGGGGCGGCTTCCTGGAGTTCGCGGAAGCGGCCCAGGTGAAGTCGGACAACCGTAAAAGCCAAATTTAATTCATGGACAGTTTTTTGATCAAAGGCGGGGTGCCCTTGCACGGGGAGGTGGAAATCAGCGGCGCAAAAATGCCGTGTTGCCGATCATGGCGGCGACCTTGCTCACCGCCGAAGCCCTGCGCCCCGTGCGCCTGAAAATCGAGCAGCACATCAAAAACACCTATCTCAAGCAGATGCAAGCGCCCGTCGGCATCAAGCCCACGCTCAAATGTTGGATGGAACTGAATTGAAGTCATGATGACTTTTCGCAACCAACGTCTTCGTGACCACACCCTGCCCATGAGCACGGCGTGGTTGTTCAATGATATCGCCGAGGCCAAGGGCAAACAGGCATTGTTCACCCGCCAATCGCCGCAAATTCTCAAGGCCCTCCGCGAAGCTGCCATCATCCAAAGCTCCGAATCCTCCAACCGCATCGAAGGCGTCACCGTCGCGCCTGACCGTCTGCTTCCGCTCGTTCTTGGCAACACAAAGCCCCGCGACCGCTCCGAACAGGAAGTGCAGGGCTACCGCCGCGCGTTGAACGAAATCCACACGCGCCACGAGAAACTTCCCATCACGCCGGATACGCTCAAACATCTTCATGCCCTTTGCCAGGCTGCCAGCGGCGACGCGGGAGAATTCAAGCGCATTGACAACGAAGTCATTGAACTCGTTCCCGGTGCCGCGCCGGTGATTCGCTTCCGCTGCGTGACGGCCAAGGAGACTCCCGCCGCCGTGGACGAACTCTGTCTGCTCTACCGCCACGCACTCGATCAAGACAACATCCCGTCAGTGATCGCTATCGCCGGCCTCGTCCTTGATTTTCTTTGCATCCATCCCTTTCGCGATGGCAATGGTCGCGTCTCCCGCCTGCTCACGCTGCTCGCGCTTTACCAGCACGGTTACGAAGTCGGGCGTTACATCAGTCTTGAACGCCTCGTTGAGCAGTCCAAGGAAGATTACCACGAATGTCTCAACCGCAGTTCCCAACGCTGGCACGAGGGCAAACATGAACTGACACCTTGGGTGAATTTCCTTCTCGCCATCATCCGCCGGGGTTACACCGAGTTTGAAAACCGCGCCGGGGAGATCAAAGCGCCGCGTGGCGCAAAAACCGCGCTCGTCGAACAGGCAATCAACTCTTTCCCCGCCCAATTCAGCATCGCGGAGATTGAACGAATCTGCCCGGGTGTCAGCCGCGATATGCTCCGGCATATTCTCAACCGTTTGCAGCG
>CAYHFK010000345.1:0-5039 GCA_964355895.1 uncultured Bifidobacterium sp.
AGACGTCCCCGGGCGGAAACGTACACTTCTGCCGCAAGGTGTATTCCGGGTAGCCAAGCTTCACCAGTTCCTGATAGCCCTGCGCGAACTTCGGCTCGCCGGTCAGCACTTCGGCGGTCTTGATGAACGAGAGGATTTCGAGGGCGTTCAATCCGCGCGCCGCGTTGCCTTCGCCGGCCGCATTGAAATACTCCGGGCTCCAACGGCCCCAGCGCGTCGGCTTGCCATCCAGGTCAATCAATTGCCAGCCGTGCTCCATCAGATGTCCGGCCACGCGGGATAGAAAAGTTTTGGCCTGTTGGATTTCTTCGCCCTGCGCCGCCAGTTCCAGAAAGATGGCGATGGCGTAAAAGTGCGCGCAAAGCTCGTCGCTCGACGTGTCGCCCTTCCACTCGAACAAACCGTCCTTCGTGTCGTGCCACTCGGCGGCGGCCTCGCCGGAGCCGTGTTGGGCCTGGTGACCGCGCTCGTTCTTGGCCCAGACGGCGCGGGCGGGAAAGCCTTTGATGCCGGTCATCGCTTCCAGCCAGCGGACGGTGTGGAAGGCCTTGACCGCTTCGCGGCGGGCTTCCGGGTCCTTCGTCACGGCGTAGCGGTAGGCTTGGGCCGCGAGATAGTCACACGAATAACCGCCGTCGTTGTCACCGGCTTCGCGGACAAATTCCTTCAGCTTCTGGTCCCACTCCAATTTGTGAACCAGCCCCAACCGTTTTTGCCCCCATTCCTCCAGGTGCCGCTCGTAATACGCCGCCTTCTTCAGCAACGTGTACGGTTCGTATTCGATGATGCCCAGGCCCTTGTCGGTGGCGATGAAAACCGCGCGGTCGCTGCTCGCGATCGCATTCACGTGGTCGTCGGGCAACCAGCGCTGGCCAGCGAAATAATGATACTGACCGCCCGTGTTGCGAATCGCGCCGCGGGTCGTGCCGATCCACAGGTCGCCGCCAAAACCGCGCGCCAGACAGGTTGTGTCTTCGTAGCACAAGCCTTGTTCACCGCGCAGTTGCGTGAGCGACATGCCGCGCAGGACGCCCAGCCCGCGATCCGTGGCGATGTACAGCCGGCTGCCCAGGCTCAGAACATCGCGCGTATTCAGCGACGGCAATTCGCCCCAGTCCCAAACTTTTTCCACCGGCCAGTTCCAAACGTTGCGCGCGCCGAACCGAGTGCCGTCAAAAATGGTGAGCCGTCCCGGGCCATGCACATAAAGCGTCTCGCCGTAGGAAACGACCCGCGTGATCCCGAACGGACTCGGCGATGAAGTCAGCAGTTCCAGCGCATCGCCTTTGACTCGCCACAAGCGTTCGCCGCCCGCCGCCACCCCTTCGCCGAGATGTTCGCAAACATCGCTCACCCCTTCGGCGGAAATCTTTTTCCACGACCCGTTCTGCAACCGATGCAACCCATGACTCGTTATCGCCCACAATGCTCCTCCCGCGGTGACGAGCCGACTGACCGGCTCGCGCAGCTCGCTGACTTCAACCAGCTCATTGCCCTTCAATTGATGAAGTCCTTTGGCCGATCCGGCGTAAACATTTCCTTCGTAAACCGCCACCGAGGTCAACGGCGCGCTGCTCACCACTTTGCGCCCGACCTCCTGGCGATAAACGTCGTCGCGAACGGGTTGCCAGAGTCGTTGCGCTGCGGTGTCGGCGGGCGTGCTGATTTCTAAAGCGGCAAAAATCAGAACGAGTTGGACCAGGAAAACTGGCGAATAGCGAAACATGGCTTTCATAAATTACACGCGGCTTACCGCTGCTTCCGGAAATAGGTGAACAAATCCCGCACCTCCTGCGGCTGGAGTCCGTCGAGCAATCCCTCCGGCATGAGCGACAGCGCGGAAGCCTGCAAACTCTCAATATCCCGGCGCGGCAGCACGAGGCACTTGCCACTCACATCGGTCAGCGTGACCGCGCTGGGCGTCTGTTCCGTGATAAAACCGGTGATCGTTTGGCCGTCCTTCGTCTCGACATTGAAGGCCGTGTATTCCTCGCGAATGGCCAGGCTCGGATCCACAATCGCCGGCAGGATGAAGTCCAGGTTGTCACGCTCGTAGCCCGTCAGGTCCGGACCGATCTTCGCGCCTTCGCCGTTGAGCGTGTGGCAGGTGGCGCAACTCCGCTGGAAGAGCATGCGGCCCTGCTGCGCGTCGCCTTTGCCGGCCGCGAGCAACTCGCGAACTTGGGCGACCTGCCGTTCCTTCTCTTCGGAACTGCGCGTCAGCCGGCCCCAATGCTTCTGGATGAGCGTGGCGCACGCGACGTCTTTCAGCCCTTGGATGGCGAGCACGTTCGCCATCGGAATTTGTTCCTTCTTCAATCGTCCGCCATCCACGGCTTCCAGTAATTGTCTGGCCCAAAGCACCCGGCTGCTGAGCGCGGTTTGGGCGGCGGCTCTGAGTTCCGGGCCGGAGTTGAGGGAAAGCTCCAGCAATGCCTGCGCGATCCCTGGCTGATCGAAGCGTTTCAAGCTGTTGATCAATTCCAGCCGCCAGGCCGGAGCGCTGTCGAGGCGAAGCTGTTCCAGCATTACCGGCACCGCCGCCGACTCCCGGCGTTCGCCCAGAAGTTGCACGAGTTCGCGGCGCTCGGACTCTGGCACTTGCGGGTTGGCGACCTGCTGAAGCGCGGCTTGAGTGGCGGGGGCGTGGCCCAGGCGCAGCGCAAAGCTGATGAGCGTGGGCGTTGGCGCGCGACTCGCCCAAATTTCTCCCACCTGCGCGTGTAACGACGCCGGCACAGCTTTCACCGGGTCGCCATGCAAACCAACCGCCATGCCCTTGACGAATTCGTCCACGTCGCGGGCGGCCGGCGCGAGCGCGAGGAACTGCGCGCAGGTTTCCAAATTCAATTCGTTGCGCTCCGCCGTGTAGCGCTGCCCCAGCCGCGACACGATAAGGCGGCTGACGATGGGTGTCTGCCAGAGCGTGCGGTCCTGAAACATTTTCAAAACCACCGCCCGGTCGCTCGCGCATTTGCTTTCGAGCGCCCACCAGAGGAGCAGCGGAATGTGCTTGTCGCCGGCATCGTCGGCGCGGAGCAGCAACTCGTGAATGACGGGCAGCGCGTCTTTGCCTGGCAGCCGTTTCAGGGAACTGGCCAGTTGACTGCGGACTTCGGCGTCCGGTTCCGTGCGGGCGAGTTTCATCAGCGCCGTCTGGATGGCGGGTGAAACATTCCCGGAATCCCCTAGCAGGCGAACGGTCCAGTAGCGCACCATCTGGTTCGAGTGCTGAAGCGTCTTGAGTGCGCGGGCGTCGTTGAAGCCGCCGCTGGCGTTCAACGCCCAAAAAGCCTCCAGCGCGAGCTGGCCGGGTTCCTTCGCGACCATTTGCGCCAGCGCCGGCGCGGCGCTCCCGTCGTGGCGGTCCCAAAAAATTCGCAGTGCCATTTGCCGCCACCATTTGTTCGGATGCGCCAGGAGCTGGGTGAGTGCGACGGTGTTCAGCTTCGCGACATCGAAGGGCTGTCCTCTTCCTCTCCCCGCAAGGAACGAGTGGGGAGAGGACCGAGGAGCGGGGTTGTCTGAAGATCGAACCTCCTCTCCCCGGCCCTCTCCTCCAGCCGATGGAGGCGAGGGAGAAAATTGTGCGTTCGCGCCGTTGGCCTTGAGCCGCCAGAGCCGGCCCGTGGCCTTGTCCCACGTGTCGCGCGGATCAAGGTGAGTAAGCCGGCTGTCGCACCAGTCGGCGATGTAGATCGCCCCGTCGGGACCGGTCTTCGTATCCACGGGCCGGAAATGGCGGGCGGCACTGTCAATCAGCACTTCGGTGTCATCGGTGCGAAAACTTGAAGTGTCGCGCGACAGGCGGCTGGCCTGGTAGCGGCTCGTCAAAGCCATGCCGGCGACCAGTTGCCCTTCGAGCTGCGGAATCGCGCCGCCTTCGTAAATGAGCATCGTCTGCGGGAAGCGCGGCTTGTAGCCGGTGTGGCTCATGTGCTCAAACCAGCCAAAGGCGTAGGGATTCATCAGCGGTCCGTGCTTGGCCCAGTTTTTGATGTAGCAACCGCCCTGCGCGTAATGCAGCCCCCGCGTGTTGTCGTAGTTCGAACCGGAAAAACAACGCCCCTCGGCATCAAACTCCACGCAGTAGGTGTTTCCGCCGCCCTCGGCAAAAACCTCAAACGCGCGCGTGGTGGGCTGGTACCGCCAGATGGCCTGACCGAGAAACTTCACGCCGTTCACATCCGCCGTGCAAGTGCTGCCGTGCGCGCCGTAGAGCCAGCCGTCCGGGCCCCACGCGAGACTGTTCGCGCCGGAGTGCGTGTCTTCCAGGCCGAAGCCGGCGAGCACCACCTCGGGGTCGCCATCGGGAATGTCGTCGCGGTTTTTGTCGGGATAAAAAAGCAGGTACGGTGGATTCAAAACCCACACGCCGCCCCGGCCCGTGACGACGCTGCGGGCGAGGTTCAAGTCGCTGACGAAATCCTTCGCCTGGCTGAACACCCCGTCGCCCTTGGGGTCTTCGAGAATCGTGATGCGGTCCGCGCCCTTGAAATGATTGGGTGGCGGCGGCGGCACGCGATCGTAAACGGCGCGCAGATACTGGTCATACTTCACGATCTTCAGTCCGGCGGGGAACGGATACTGGAGATATTGCACGACCCAGAGGCGCCCGCGCTCGTCGAAGTGCAGATTCAACGGCTGACGGATGACGGGTTCGCTGGCGACAACCTCCACCACCAGCCCATCGGCGACCTTGAATTGCTGGAGCTCGTCAGCAGGCGTGGGCGCGGGCGACTGATCGCTCAGTTGGCCACCCGCTTTGAAGGTCTTCACGAATTCCTGGACCTTCGGATCCAAGCTGCCCAACGGGTCGGCGGCGAAGACCTTGGCCATCAGCAACACGAGAGCCGCGAGCGTTGCGAGTGGGCGCGGGCAGCGAGGACGATTTATCCCGAAAAGTGCAGATGAACCGCGAAAGAGCGCAGAGATCACAGAGAACAAACAGGGTGGACGGATCAGGGCGCGCACCTGCCGGGTGAGGAATGGAGATTTTCCCAAATTCATTTCTTTACGCTCTTTGGTTCTTTTGCGGC
>CAYHFK010000346.1:0-5025 GCA_964355895.1 uncultured Bifidobacterium sp.
CCGAACGGCGCGCACGGAGTGACGCGCCCTACCTGCCGACAGCGACGCGGTTCGGGTTCTCGTGACGTAACGAAACTTCCGTGGCGCCATACTAGCCCTTGGAGGCACAGCCCTTTTTACGCGGCCAGCCGTAATGCCGCACGCATTGCAAGCCTTTGGGCAAGCCGTGTTGCCGCACCCGCCGCACAAACTCCGGGCCGCTCGGACCCACCACGCGCGCACCCGCACTTGTCTATCGGCACGCAAAACCTTATTTAAAAGCGATGCGCCGTCTGATTCAACCGGAAGTCATCAAACCAGCCGGGCTGGCGGCCGGCGCCACGGCACTGGTTTGTTATCCTCGCTTCGCGCTCTGGCAATCGCCCTATCCCACCTGGTACCTGGAGTTGGTTTTGCTGGCGGGTGGCTTCGTGCTTTGGGCTTTCGTTTTTGCCTGGCACACGCCTTTTACTGGCCGGCCCGTTTTCAAATTCCCCATAGACCTCCGCTGCTTCGCCAGTGCGACCATGGCCGGCCTGTTGGTCGCCGCCGGGCTGCATTGGTTTCTCGATCCAACTTTCCGGGCGCGGACCCCGGCCGATTTTCCCACATCCTTTGACCAATGGATCGGCATGACTCTGTTTGCCCTGGCCTTCCACCCGCTCTTTCTGATTTTTGCCCCGCTGGCCTGGGCGCTGCGACTATTTCGGCGATTGGGAATCGCGATCGCCCTCACCGTTCTGTTCGGGGTTTTCGTCATGGTCGTCAAAACCCAGTCGGCGCCAACACCGCTGCCGCCCACGGTGTTCATCGAACTGCTGGGGCTGCGGCTTGTGCTCGGCTCGCTCGCCATCTTTTTTTATTTGCGCGGCGGAGTGTTGCTGGTGTGGTGGTGGCAATTCCTGCTCCAATTGCGACACCTGTTGACCCTCTGACCCAGCAACCGCACCGCACACGACCAACAGTGGGCTGCACGCCGATGCAGACCCCGGGATCCAGAGTTTTTGCGGCTCGACCGAATTGGGATTGCGGAGCAGGCGGGTGGTCATGGGGTCGGTTTTCTTTTCCAGGGTCATGCGCTCCACGCGTCGTTTCGCGCCCGAGGCGCACGGAAGCACCCACTGAAGCAAAATCTCGCCAACGCCAGCGGACCTTGCTAGTTTCCGCCCCAGATGACTGCGGCGGGCAAACAGTTTCTCTCGGACTGGCTCGGCGGCCTGGGACGTTTTGGCCTGCTGGTCCAGGAATCCCTCGCGTCGTTGTTCACCTTCAAGGTCGCCGGGCGCGACCTGCTGTATCAGATGCATTTCATCGGCGTGAAGTCGCAGTCCGTGGTGCTCATCACCGGCGCGTTCACAGGCATGGTGCTGGCGGCGCAGACGTATTTCCAGTTTCACAAAATCAACATGGACACCGGTACGCTCGCCCTGGTGGGGGTTTCCATGTGCAGCGAACTCGGCCCCGTGCTGACGGGCTTGATGGTGGCGGGCCGCGTCGGCGCCGCCATCGCCGCCGAACTCGGCACGATGCGCGTGACGGAGCAGATTGACGCGCTGCGCACCCTGGCCACGCATCCGGTGGATTATCTGGTGGTGCCGCGGCTGCTGGCCGCGCTGCTCGTCATGCCGGTCTTGACGGTGGAAGCCATTACCATCGGCATCGGCGCGGGGTATGTCGTGGGGGTTTTCCTGCTGGGCATTGACCCGGCGTATTCGTGGTACAACATGCTGCGCTACACGGCCGTGGCGGACATGGCCATCGGCATCATCAAAGCCGTGGTCTTCGGAGGCATCGTGGCGAGCATCGGCTGCTACAAGGGGATTCATTGTCACGAAGGCGCGGAAGGCGTGGGGCACGCGGCCACGGAGGCCGTCGTGTACTCCTCCATCACGATCCTGATCTCCAACTTTTTCCTCACCCTGGTGCTGGGGAAGTTGTTACACGGCACATGATCGAGGTGCGCGATCTTAAGAAGAGTTTCGGCCCGCAGGCGATTCTCGACGGCGTGAGCTTCGGCATCGAAAAGGGCGAAGCGCTGGTCATTATCGGACGGAGTGGCGGCGGCAAAAGTGTGTTGTTGAAACACATCATCGGCCTCCTCCAGCCCGACGCCGGGCAGGTGGTGATTGACGGCGAAGACATCACGCGGATGAACGAACGCGAGTTGATCCGGGTGCGCAGCAAGTTCGGCATGGTGTTCCAGGGCGCGGCGTTGTTCGATTCGATGAACGTGGCGGAGAACGTCGCGTTCGCGTTCCGCCGGCAGAAAAAATTCACGGAAAAGGAAATCGCCCACAAGGTTACGGAAGCGCTGGACATGGTTGAGTTGCCCAACGTCGAACACAAGCGGCCGTCCGAACTGTCCGGCGGCATGCGCAAACGCGTCGGGCTGGCGCGCGCCATCATTTACCACCCGGAGATCGTCCTGTACGACGAGCCGACCACCGGCCTGGACCCCATCGTGGCCGATAGCATTGATCAACTCATCCAGCGCGTGACCGAGCGGTTGAAAGTCACCACCGTCGTGGTCACGCACGACATGCGGACCGCCCGGCGCGTCGGGCATCGCATTGCGATGCTGCACAACAAAAGGATTTACGTCACGGGCCCGCCGGAGGATATTTTTGCGTCAACGGACCCGGTGGTGCGGCAATTCATTGACGGCGTCGCCGATCCGTAGAACATCTGAACCTGATATGAGCCAGTCGCGAATTGAAATCAAAGTGGGCCTCTTCGTCCTCGTGGGCCTGCTCCTGCTGGCGACGCTGTCCATCCTCTTCAGCTCCGGCACGGCGTTTTATCGGAACACGTACGAACTGCGGCTCAAGTCCGGCGACGTCGGGGGCATCAAGACCGGCGCGAGCGTGCTGATGCGGGGCGTGAAAATTGGCAATGTCGCGGGGACGAAACTCGACCCCGATGGCAAGGGCGTCACCATTTTTCTCAAGATTGATAATCGGCAGCCCCTCTTCAACAACGCGCGGTTTGAGATCGAGCAGTCGGGGTTTCTCGGCGATCGGTTTATCGCGATCTACCCCGGCGACGACACCGGCCAACGACTGGCCGCCGGCGATGAAGTTCAGGCCCGCAGTCCCTTCAACATGCAGGAGGCGGTGGCCACCGCAACCTCGACCCTTTCCAAAATCAGCCAGGCCACGACGAATCTCGACGCCGCCGTGAGCGATGTGCGCCGCCTGGTGTTGACCGAGGAGACGCTGGGCAAGTTCGGCGCGTCGCTGGACCGATTCGCCGCCATGACGGTCGAAGCCCAGGCCGCCGTGAGCAGCTTGAACGCGCTGGTTGCCACCAACTCGCAGCCCGTCACCGCCGCCGTGAGCAATTTGAACTCGTTCACCGGCCAGTTGCCGCCCCTCGCCACCTACGTCCATTCGCTGGTGCAGAGCAACGGCGTGGAGCTTTCCACCGCCATCAAGAATCTGGAAAGCAGTTCCGCCACCTTGACTAATCTGCTGACGGATGTGCAAAACGGCCACGGCGCCGCAGGCCGGCTGTTGCGCGACGAGGAGATGGCCGCGAATATTTCGGCCATCGCGCGCAATCTTTCAATCACGACGAGTAATCTTTCGGTTACGACCAGCAACCTGAATCGGGGCGGCCTGTGGAGCATCTTGTGGAGCAAGAAGTCACCCCGCACCGACCCGGCCTCACCATCGGTCGAGTCGCCGCGGGGGGCACAACCATAACATTATGACCCTTTGGATCATCCGAATTTTGTTTCTGGGCCTCTGCACGATGGGCGGATTTGCCATCAGCCAGGTGCGCCCGGATTTTGTGACGCAGAGCCACGCCAGTTTGCTCGGCGCGCTTATCGGCTTCGGCTTTGGCGGATTGTTGATCGCCGTGGACGAAATGCTCAAGGGGTTTTCGTTGCGCGCGTTCTCGGCAACGACGTTTGGGCTCTTGCTCGGCGCGGTGGTCGCCACGCTGATTGACCGCTCCGGGCTGTTTGATGGTGTGGACGACGCCACCCGGCAGCTCGTGCGGCTCGGATTGTTCCTTGGGTTCAGCTACATCGGCATGGTGCTGGCCATGCGCAGCAACAAGGAGGATTTCTCGCTCATCATCCCCTACGTCCGGTTTGCGGCGAGCAACAAGCCCGACAACCTGCTCCTGCTCGATACCAGCGCGATCATTGACGGGCGCATTGCCGATCTGCTTGAGGGCAACTTCGTTGAAGGCGTCATCGTGGTGCCACGTTTTGTCTTGAAGGAACTCCAGCAAGTCGCGGATTCGCACGACCCGATCAAACGCGCACGCGGACGGCGCGGACTGGAAATGCTCAACCGCGTCCAGCAAAACCAGCGCAACGAAGTCAAAATCCACGACGGCGATTTCCCGGAAGAAACCGAAGTGGATGCCAAGCTTGTCCGCCTGGCGCGCAACCTCGGCGCGAAGCTTTACACCAACGATCACAACCTTGGTAAAATTGCCGCGCTGCAAAATGTCCGGCACGTGAATCTGCACGAGCTGTCCAAGGCGCTGAAGCCCGTGCTGCTGCCGGGGGAATTGCTCGAGCTCAAAATCGTGCGCGAGGGCAAGGACAAGGGCCAGGGCATCGCTTATCTGCCGGACGGCACGATGGTCGTCGTCAACAACGGTCAACCGTTAATCGGCCAGTCGGTGCAGGTCCAGGTCCAGAGCCTGTTGCAAACCGGGGCCGGCGTCATCGTCTTTGCGGATTTGCGACCCGGAACGGGAAACTGAGGGTAGGGCGCGTCACTCCGTGCGCGCCGGCTGTTCTTGAACCTTATTTGCGGCGCGGGCCGAGTGCCGCGCCTCACCAAAAAATATTATGCAAATGGTCACCGTCTCCACCGCCTTCAACCCGGCGGATGCCCAATTGGTTCGTTCGCGCCTTGAAGCCGCCGGGTTTCACCCCGTCGTAAAAAATGAACTCTCGGCGCTCAGCATGGACGGCTATGGCCTCGCCGTCGGCGGTATCCTCGTGCAAGTGCCCGAAGCCGAAGCCGACGACGTGCGCGAATTTCTGAACGCCCCAGACTCACCCGCCGAATGAACCCGTCG
>CAYHFK010000347.1:0-5014 GCA_964355895.1 uncultured Bifidobacterium sp.
GCGAGCATCTCAGCAAAGCAGACCAACCGAGATGCTCGCTCCGCTCGCGCCTCCTTCGTCGGCAAACAGGGTTCGACAGAGTCTCACCCTACCGGATGGCCGCTTGAGCCCAGGATCGCCCTCCTTCGGGCCGCCGTGAACATCGGCGCGCTCCTCGCCGACGGCATCGGCGACGCGATTCTTGTGCGGGGCGAGAGCGGCGCGGGCATGAGCCTGCGGCTCGCCTACAACATCCTTCAGGCCGCCGGCTGCCGCAGCTTCAAGACCGACTACGTGGCCTGCCCGAGCTGCGGGCGCACGCTCTTCAACCTCCAGACTGTCACCGCGCGCATCAAGGCCCGCACCGAGCACCTCAAGGGCGTGAAGATCGCCATCATGGGCTGCATCGTGAACGGCCCGGGCGAAATGGCCGACGCCGACTTCGGCTACGTGGGCGGCGCGCCCGGCAAGATCAACCTCTACGTCGGCAAGACGCCGATCAAGTTCAACATCCCCGAAGCTGATGCGGTCGAACGGCTCGTGGACCTCATCAAGGAACACAACAAGTGGGTGGAGCCGGAAGAAAAGCCTGTGCCGGTCAGTCATCCTTGACTTGCTTCACCCCATTCCTAGCCGGCATAATTGGATCAACCAAACGAAACAGTCGAACGAAGCAATTCTGCGCCTATGTTAAATTACCTACTGCTCGCGACATTATTTTTGCCGATTGCCTTGCAGGCGCGGCTCGGCGAAAGTTCAGAAGAACTTAAAACTCGCTACAAGGATAAGGTCTTTGACGCTGAGGACTTAAGTTATTACGGCAACAAGCTGATAGACTATTCGCCGATGTTCAAAGACCAACTGTATGCCCTGCTGGTGTGCATGCTGGACGATAAGAGCGCGGGTGAAATTGCGCAGTTGCAGGGTTTATCTATGAAAGGCTCGATTGCGATCACTTTGGCAGAGGAGCTTTCCGGTGTCGCACGGGCCAAGTGGGTTTCCAAGGGCGCTTCCTCAAAGCAACAGACGTTTGAGGTGATCATCAAAACCAAGGATAGTTCGCAGAAGATTTTGATCACGATGACGGATTGGATCGGCGTTCAAAAAACTCCAATGGTAACCATTTACGTGCGAACCCAGAAGTTTGAAGACTGGCTGCTGCAAAAGAAAAAAGAGAGGGGCGAACCGCCCGATGATGGAACCCCCAAAATCGTCGGAGCACCAAGCCTCTGATCGTCTTCTAGTGGCCTGCCACTCAAAATGGCTTTAGCATTGGACTGCCGCCGTTGCAGTTGATTGATTTCCTTCGACTAACCGGGCGAACTTCGGGCGGAACCGGCGCAACTTCGCGTCGCGGTGGATCTCGCGAAATTGCCCGGCGCCACGCTCACCGGACAGGCGGAAGGTATCGTGCGGATCGAACCGCAGAGCGGCCGGGCGTCCGTCGCACAATTCCGCTTTTCGGCCGGCCAGTTGAGCGCCGGGTCGTTGGACGCCAAATCAATTCTCATTCGTGGCGAATTCGCGGCGTCGATTCTGAAGCTCGACGAGATTCGGACGGACTTCGCCGATGGGTCGGTGCTGGTTGCTGATGGGTCCTTTGACGGAGCAGCGCAACGTATCGTGGACTGACGCTGGCAATTATCCGACGGTTTCCTACAAAAGCTCTTGCCGGGCGTGAGCTATGCCGAACTGGCGGCTGCGGGAGAATTGAACGGGCCGCTCACCAATCTCGCACATCGCGGTGAAGCCGCGTTCACCACCGTCCGGGCCGCCGGGCTGAAGCCGTTTGATTTCCGGGTGAAGTGGAGCGGCCAGAATCAACAGCTCACCCAGGCGGATATCGAATGGACGGCTGGCGAATCCGTTTTGTCCATCGGCGCGGCCGCGGACTTCGACGTGCCGCAACGTGAAGTCGCGGCGACGCTGAACCGGCTTTCGTTGCGCCGCGCGAAGGAAGAGCTTTATGCGCTACAACAACCTTGTGCGATCACATTCCGCGCTGGAGAAACCAACCCGCCGGGACGCCTCTGGACTCTCGTTGTGGATGCATTCCATTGGCACAGCGAACGGCGCACGGTGTCCGCCACCACCGACCTCGCCTGGCCCTCACAAGGGAACGCAACGTTGACTCTGACCAATGTTGCCTTCGCAGATTTTTCAGATTTTCTCGAAGCGGACATCGCGAACATTTTGGTCGCCGAGTTCGCCGCGACCGCGCACTGGTCCAACGGGCCGGTGCATTCGGTGATTTCCGCCGCGGGTTCGCTGACCAACCGCTCGGGCCATGTATTCGGTCTGCGCGGGAACGTGAAGACGACGATCTGCTCGTTATTGAACAGTTGGCGCTGGCTAACGGCTACACGCCGACGTTGTCGGTGACGGGCCCCGTTCCTATAAAAATCATCCCGGGACGCGACGAAGGGATGCTCGTCTGGGACAAGGCGCAGACCATCGCGCTCGCGGGGGCTTGGAATGAGGGCCAGCCGGAGGCCCTCGCGGTGCCGCTGGGAACGTGGGGCGAGCTGGAGGTTTCACGACCGGAATTACGCTTTCGGGTTTCTGGCACGCCAGAGGTGCCATCCGCCGAACTGACGGCGGGGGCGACGAAACTGGTCTGGCAGTCGAAGACCAATAATGCGCCGCGTCCAAAGCTGGAAGACATGCAACTCGCGGTGGAGATTCATCCGGACGCGATTCGGTTGAAGACGTTCGTGGGCAAACTGGACGGCCAGCCCATCAGGGCGAGCGGTGAATGGCCGCTTTCGAAGCAGGACTGGCAGGAGTTGTGGTCCACTGGAAAGCAGCCGGACTGGAATCAAGCGCAAGGACATCTGGAACTGGCCGCGGCACAAGTGGCGGCGTTCGCGGCTTATTTGCTGGAAGTGCTAGCCCCGGAAGGAAGAGTAAGCGCCACCTTGGATCTCAAAGCCGGCAAGCAACTGGCAGGAGTTTTGTCGCTGACGAACGCTGCCACGCGATCACTGAGCACGATCACGCCACTGCGCGACATCGCGGCGTTGGTGCGCTTCGATGGCACGCGCGCTGTGCTAGCCCGACTTTCGCAACCGACGAGGGGATGGTGGCGTAAGCACCTGAGAACACGGAGCCGGCCTGAAAAGGGCTGCCCCAAACCTTACGCTTTGAGCCGTTCACCTTTTTGCGTGATTCGAGGCGGTGATTGAGGTGGCCGTTCCCATCCCAGTTGCGCCAGCAGCCGCGGATGATCTTTCTCGGGCTGGGGGTAACGGCAGAACACCCGTTCGCGTCCGTCGGTCGTCGGAAAATGCACATCGAGCATCTGAATGGCGGCGAACTTCTCCAGCATGGATCGCGGAGTCAGTCCGGGTGCCAGCACGCGCAACCGCGCTCGCAAACTCACCGGCAGACCATCGGCCGGAAATGCCACGAAAAGATGCGCTTCGATCCGCTGTTCCAATTGGTGATAGATCGGCCGCAAACTCAAATCCCCTTTAAGATCTTTGAAGGCCGCCGCCACTTGGGTCAGTTGAATGTAAAGCGGCCACAGTCTGGCCGGCTCTTTCCCGCTCAGATTGCCGCGCCAGAGATAGCGGCCTGCACGCCGCCGCATCGCCGGTTCCTTGTTCCCTCGAGCGTTGCTTTGCGCCAGCACGTACAACTCCTTGTCCTGCGGCAGCAGTTTAACCTGCACGCCCTCGCGCACGCCCTGCCAGGGCCGGTCCCGCAGCTCCTGTTCATAGCGGGGCCGCCCCTTGGGTGTGCCGACCAGATAATGGATCGGCGGATCGCTCTGGCGCCTTTGTTCCAACCCTTCCTCGGTGGGGATGCCGCGGGCCATGACCCAGATGCGTTCGGCTTTGCCATGGAGCTTTTCGATCCGATCCAGGAAGCCCCGCAGCGTGGTGCGATCAGCGGTGTTACCCGCCATCACTTCATAGGCCAGGGGAAAACCTTCCGGCGTCCCCACCAGGGCGATCACCACCTGCACGCAATCCGAACGCTTGTCGCGCCTGTATCCGTAGCGGCGCTTGTCCCCTTCCGGAAACGGCGGTGCGCTTTCAAAATAGGTGCGGGTCAGCTCCTGGAGCAGCACTTCGCACTTCACCCCGAAGAGATATTCCCAGCGCTGCCGCAAATGTTGAAAGCGCGGCGCGCGAGGCGCCAGCACCTTGTCCCAACAGCGATACAGATTATCCTTCTGCGCCAGAGAAAAATCCTCTTCTAACAAATCCGCCCGCGCGCTGTGCTTGAACCCCTCCCGGTGCAACCGCCATTCGCTGCCCGGATCGATCAACCGGTAAAGCGTCAAGGTCTGCAACACGTGCCGCCAGCATGTGCCCGCGCGCGAATCGGGCAAGCGTTCCTTCCAGAACGCGGCCAACTGGAGTTGATCCCACAGGGGACAGCCCACCCAGCAGTCGCCCCATTGACGAGGCCGCCGCAACTCAAACTCACGGAGCCGGACCGGCACGCCATAATCGGCGGCGTGTTCGGGAATCGCCCGGGCGGCGGGATACAACGCCAGTTCCTGAGTTTGCTGCCGCGTCGTGTCAAAGACCACGCCGGTTTTGGACCCGGCCGCCTTTTGGCTGGCGTTGATCTCTCCCAGATAAAGCCGGTGCCGTTGCACCCAGCCACGGGGCGTTCGCACCGTCTCAGCAATACTCCAGTAACAATGATCTTTGCCGTTCTTGAACCGGTGATGGCACTGTAGAAAAGGTTTAGCCATAGCAACGGCCCAGACTGTAGCGCACGCACCGGCCACAGTGGAAGGGGTCGGTCTGCACCAAACCGGATTTGAAAGAAAATCCCGCTCCAATCCTAGAACCCCACTCTCCCCCCCCCCCAGAAAACAATCAAAATCCCCCGCCAGTAGCGAAAGTCGGGCTAGTGCTGGCCATCGCGCTGGTCGCGCGCGGGGTTTATGCGTTTCGCGACCGCGTGCCGGGCTACACGCTCGACTTGAAGATTGATGCCGCGAAATCGCGGACGGAGCCACGCCCGCTGCGGGTCGGCTTTGCGCGCGTGAAAATCAATCCGGATCTTTCCGACC
>CAYHFK010000348.1:0-4971 GCA_964355895.1 uncultured Bifidobacterium sp.
TGATTCCGATGATGACGTAAAGCGTCGGCGCGCGTTTCTTGGGAAAGGAGGGTCGCTGATCATCAGCTCTGCCGGGCGCGCCGTTTCGAGGATTCACTTGGCTGTGCTCGCCTTGACGGCGTCCGGCCCTTCGTCCGCCGCCTTGTTGCGCGAGGCCTCCACCTTGATGTAATGCAGCACGACCGGGGCGAGAATCATGCCCGGGATGCCCATGAGCTTTTCGCCCAGCACTAGGCCGATCAAGGTGAGCCACATCGGATTTTTGATGCGGTCGCCGATGATTTTGCTGTTGAGGAAATACTCCAGTTTGTGAATTACCACGAGAAAGATCAGCGCGATGAAAGCGACCTTCGGCGAAATGGTGAACGCCACGCCAATAATGAGGGTGTTGCTGGCGAGGTTGCCGATGATGGGCAACAGGCCGCACAGGAAGGTGAGGACGATGATGACTGAGGTGTAGGGAAAACCGTTCCAGAGCAGGAAGACGGCGGTCAGCCCCGTGTTGATGGCGGAGATGATGATCTGGGCGCCGATGACCCGGGCGAAGCTGGCAAAAAAGGTCACGAACCGGATAACGATCTCGCGTACGACGGTGGCGTAGAGGCTGTGCTTCACCACGTCCGGGTCGTCCTCGACCTCCCACTTCGAGTTGATGAACAAACTCACCGCCACGACCACCCCGATGATCAGCATGGCAAGTTGCAAAGCCGCAGTGCGCGCGTATGTTCCGACGCTTGGGAGGCGCTCCCCGACCTCCTGCTGCACCAGCGTTTTGAGGCTGGCGTAATTGGTGAACGGAAGGGAAAAGTCCTGGCGCTCCGCGAATTTCACCACGGCGGGAATGGTCGTCTCGGCGATTTCCGGCAACGTCTTGTACGCCCGTTTGGAAAAGAAAAACAAGCCGGTGGCGATGGCCACCACCGCGACCAAGTAGAGTACCACGCCAAGGGTCTTGCTCCGGCCAAGGCTGAACAGGTGCATTGCGAAGTAGCCAAACATTGCCGTCAACACCAGCGTCCCCAGATGCAGCCACGCAATCAGTACCAGGAGCACCGCCATGATACCGAAGGAAATGCGCGCCGAGGTGGTCAGCGTCTTGGCGGAAGTAACCCTGGACTCCGGGGGCTTCATCGTTGGAACTTCGAGATTCATTTCCAGTCTAGCGTACCTTCGGCAGCAACCAGCTCAACAGGTCTCCGATGGCCAGCCGCTCCTGTTTGCCGTCGTCGCGATGGCGCAGGGTCACCGTGTTGAGCAACTCCGGTTTTTCGCCCAGCGTGTCGAAGTCAATCGTCAGGCAGAACGGGGTGCCGGCTTCGTCCTGCCGCGCGTAACGGCGGCCAATCGCGCCGGCTTCATCATAGAAGCAGGCAAAGTGTTTCTGGAGCAGCCGGAACACTTCCCGGGCTTTGGCCACGAGTTCGGGTTTGTTTTTGAGGAGCGGAAACACGCCGACCTTGATCGGCGCGACGCGGGGATGAAACCGCAGCACGGTGCGTTGATCCAGCTTGCCGTTGGCGTCGGTCTTTTGCTCTTCGTGATACGCGGTAGCGAGAATGGCCAGCGTGAGCCGGTCCAGGCCGGCGGACGGCTCAATCACATGCGGCAGATAGACGCCGCGGAAAAGCTTCTCACAGAAGCGGGCGGCTTCCTCGCGTGAACCGTTGCGGTCGTTCCAGTCCGCCTGGACTTCGGCTACGAAGTCGCGCTTCTGGTCGTCGGTCAACTTGGTGGCGGCGGCGCGCAACTCCTCGTCGAACACTTCCAGCGACTTGCCGGAGTGTTTCTGATGTTGGGTGAGGTCGAAATCCCCGCGCGCCGCGATACCCTCCAGTTCTTCCGTGCCAAACGGAAACTTGCAGAGGATGTCCACCGTGGCCTTGGCGTAGTGAGCCAACTCCTCCTTCTTCTGCCAGTGATAGTCGAGCACGTCCGCGCCCAGGCCGATGCGGTTGTAGAACTCCGTGCGCTGGGCGACCCAATAGCGATGCCACATTTCCCAGCCCCAATCCGGCCGCGGCGCGCTCAAGTCCGCCCCTTCGCTCCACTCCGCCACGCCACCGTGGAGCAGCCGCACCGCCTCGTCCGGCGGGATGAAAAACTCCAGTTCCATCTGCTCAAACTCGCGGGAGCGAAAGGTGAAATTGCGCGGGGTGATCTCGTTGCGGAACGCCTTGCCAATCTGGCCAATGCCGAAGGGCACCTTCACGCGCGACGAATCAAACACGTTTTTGAACTGTACGAAGATGGCCTGCGCGGTTTCGGGGCGGAGGTAGGCGAGGTTTTCGTCGCTCTCAATCGGCCCGGTGTGCGTCTTAAGCATGAGGTTGAACGCCCGGGGCACGGTCAATTCCCCGCCGCAATGTGGACACGGCGTGATGAAACCCGTCACCCCCAACTGCTCCGTAGCGAGGTAAAGGTAGAACTCCCGCGCATCCGCCGGGCGCTTGCCCCGCTCGATCTCCTGCGCCAGCCCCGAGACGGTCCCTTCGGGATTTCGAACCAAAGCGAGATTGGGCGCGAGTTGTTTGCCTTTCCCCTTCGCCCACTTCAAGAGATCGGCGCCGTTGAACGCGCCGCTGCCTGGAGCGACCAGCGCGGCCAGGGACTGCACCCATTGCTGTTCGCTCATCATCGTCCACCACTGGTCCGAGCGGATGAGCTTCTTGCAATGTTTGCAGGTGCTCATCGGGTCGGCAAACGTGTCCTCGTGGCCGGAGGCCTTCCACACCGCGCGGTGCAGGATGATCGAAGCATCCAAACCCACGACGTCTTCGCGCTCCCGCATCATGGCGTGCCACCACGCGTCGCGCAGATTGCGCTTCAACTCCGCGCCGAGCGGGCCGTAATCCCAGAAGCCGTTGATGCCGCCGTAGATTTCAGAGGACTGGTAAATGAACCCGCGCCGTTTGCACAGCGACACGATTTTCTCCATCACGACGTTCTCTTTTTGCTCGGCCATAGGGCGGGCAGTGTTCCGAACGCGCGAGGCGAAGTCAAGGTGACGGCAAACCCGCTGTTCAAGGGTTCAAGCGGACGGAACACAATCCGCCGCTGGAACCATAAGCCGAGTTGGAGCTAATCCAGTTCACTTTCGCTCAAGATCTTTTGGTACGCGGCCCGCGCGTGGTTGTACGCCAGGCGGGCCTCCTCCAGTTCATTGGCTCTGATCAACTTCTCCTTTTGCGACCAGCATTGGTCCACGCCTTGCAAACACCATTCCGCGCTGCGCTTTGAGGCGCGAATCGGTTTGCCATCCACGAGAACGAAGATTGGATTCGTGTGCGAGGAAGGCAGGATGCGCAGCGCCACCCAACTGCTGCGGTCAATCTTCACGTCGAAACTTATCTCCTGCAGCTTGCCGTCGGCGACGATGTTTTTCTTGGCGACCGGGTAACCGTTGACGATGACCTCCACCGGCACTTCGCGCGTGTCATCAATGCGCGCTCGCTCGATGTCCCAGTATGGTTTCTTCGCGTAATCCAGTTTCTGCAGCGCCGGATTCGCCTGTTCATTCAATCGCGCGGCGACTCGGGCGGTCAATCTGACGGTGGCCGGTTGCGACAATTTCAGTTCACTTCCCTTTTCGCCCAGCGCCACGTCGTTGATTTTGAATTCCATCAAATGACTTTTGCCGTCGCTGACGTAGTTGCGGCCCTGGCGAATGCCTTCGCACCATTGATCATAGTCCAGTTTGCCGTCCAGCTTCACGTAGGAGCGGCCCAACCCGACCTTCTCGCCGTAGATGCAGGGGAAATCGGTTTCGCCGCTGACGCGCGTGCGATAGCCGACGTTCAGCGTGTGATACCAGATGTTCAATTCCCAAACGTAGGGCGTGTCCACCATCGAAATAAAATCCACCGCCGGCAGGAGCTTGCCGTCCGGGCCGGGCAATTCGTGCGTCACGTCCACGATGTATTCGTTGGCGCCGATGCCGTTGAACGGCGGGACAATGTAGTTCGGCAGTTCGGTGGTCTTCACTTCCAAGCCCCAGCCGGAATGCGCCGGGCCGCAGACCGAGCCTTGCTGCTTGGCCCAGCGCAGCGTGTTCAGGCCAAGCGTCGGCCAGTGATACTTGGAATCGCCGCCGGGATAAATCTCCTCCTTGAGCCGCAACAAACAAAGATGGCCGGACCGATGCGAGCCAAATCCGGAAACCTCGATGTCGTAACGCAGCAGGTAGGGATACTGGGAAACCTTGTCCAGCGCGCCGCAGAAAAATTGCTTCTGGAAATCGAAGCATGGCCCCCACGTCAGGTTCGCGCCAATTTTCAAATCCTCGCCCATGCAGTGGCGAATCATGTCGGATGCGAGCACGCCCTCGGTGGGTTTCACATAATGCGCGCAACCCGCGGCGTGAATGTGATGGTCGCCCGACCACCAGCCGGACAGAGACGGATCAATCCAACGATTCACTTTGAATTCCAGTTGCCGCGTTCGCCTGTCCACCTTGAGGTTCAGGGTTTGGGGAACAGATTCCGGCCCGCGCGAGAATTCCACCGTGTAATCGCCATCCGGCAGTTTCAGCGTTTCGCCGTCGGCACGATAAACCTGCGGGTGAAACGGGAAGTCGGGCGCGAGGCGCTTGGCCTGCGAAGGATAGACCCGCAGCTGCCCATCGCGAATCACGAACGACGCGGTGGTCGGCTGGTTGTTCTCGTCGCGCACGCGGAACGTGATGGGGTGCGCGGGGAGGCATGTGAACAGCGTGTCCACTTCGTTGCGGAAGCCGAGGTCCTGCGTCCCTTGGCCTACGTTGAAGGAAATTTTGGCTTCCCGCTTGCCCACATCGCGGCTGTAAAGCTGGACGATGCGGTATTCGAGGTTCAAACCGCTCAACGTCGGCTGGAGCGGTTGCGCATCGAACATCATCATCTCGAGCCAACGGTCGGGCACTTCCAATTGGGTTGCGCCGGCGAGTTTTTGCGCGTTCGGGCTGACCGCGCGCAAAGCGGCCGTGGTGCCGGAGTC
>CAYHFK010000349.1:0-4945 GCA_964355895.1 uncultured Bifidobacterium sp.
AAGAGCGGGCGGTGAAAACCGCACGCTTGATGGCCGAGGCCATGGGGCCGCTGCCGTTTATCGTGCTGGCGGATGACAACGGCAAGGACGCGACCCGAACGAAACTCGCTGGCCGCATCCGGTCGGAGCAGCGCTTGTCGAAGCAGAAGTGGGAGACTTTCAGCAAGGGGGTGGACCGCGTGGCGGATGCGGTCCGCCGCCAGACCGGATTGCGCAGCGTGTTCCATCATCACTGCGCCGGATTTGTCGAGGCACCGTGGGAAATCGAGCAACTGATGAAGTTGACCGACCCAAAGCTCGTCGGTCTTTGTTTTGACACCGGCCACTATCGTTTCGGCGGTGGCGGCGATCCGCTCCTGGCTTATCGGCAGTTCAAAGACCGCATCTGGCACGTCCACTTCAAGGACTGCAGTCCGCAGGTACACGAGCAATCACGCCGGAACGAATGGAACTATTTTGAGTCGCTGAAACACGGCATTTTTTGCGAACTCGGCAAAGGCGACATCAACTTCAAGACGTTCGCGGCCGAGTTGAAGCGGGACGGTTACCCGGGCTCGATTGTCGTGGAGCAGGATGTGTTGCCCGGCATGGGCGCGCCCAAGGAATTTGCCCGGCGCAACCGGGAATTTCTGCGAACCTGCAACCTTTAGAATTATTTTGTGACCACCAAAACCATCAATCTCGGAGTCATTGGCGCAGGCAGAATCGGCAAAATCCACGCGGAAAATCTCGCCACGCGCATCCGCGGTGCGCGACTGGCCGGCGTGGCGGATGTCAATCTCGCCGCCGCCCAGGAAGTGGCCGGCCAGTTCCACGTCCCCCTGGCCACGGCCGACTATCGTCAGTTGCTCGCCGCGCCGGACATCCATGCCGTCGCGATTTGCACGGCCACCGACACGCACGCCGAAATCATTCAAGCGGCCGCCGCGCATGGGAAACACATCTTCTGCGAGAAACCCATTGATCTTGATTTGAATCGTATTCAGCAAGCCCTCGATGCCGTCAGCAAGGCGGGCGTCAAATTCCAGGTCGGCTTCAACCGCCGCTTCGACCCCAGCTTCGCCAAAGCCCGCGAACTGGTGGCCGCCGGAAAAATTGGTGTGCCGCACCTGGTGCGGATTACCAGTCGCGATCCGGCGCCGCCCCCGCTCGCCTACGTGAAAGTCTCCGGCGGCATCTTTCTGGACATGACGATTCACGACTTCGACATGGTGCGTTTTCTGAGCGGCAGCGAAGCCGTCGAAGTTTTCGCCGTTGGCGCGGCGCTCGTGGATCCGGAGATTGGCCGCGCGGGTGACGTGGACACCTGTGTCGTGACCCTGCGTCTCAAGAACGGCGCGTTGGCGACCATTGACAACAGCCGCCGGGCCGTTTATGGCTACGACCAACGCGTGGAGGTATTTGGCGCGGCGGGAATGGTGGCTGTGGCCAATCGCACGCCGGACAATCATGTCCTGCTCAACGCGGAAAGCGTCTCTTCGGCCAAGCCGCAATACTTTTTCCTGGAGCGTTACGCGGAAGCCTACGTCGTGGAGCTGCAACAATTCGTCGCTTGCATTCACAACGGCACCACGCCTTCGGTTGGCGGCACGGATGGACTAATGGCAGTCGTCCTGGGCCTGGCCGCCAAAAAATCATTGCAGGAAAACCGGCCGGTGAAGGTGAGCGAGATATTTTGATTGTCCAAAGGTGCAGGATGGGCGTTGCCGCGCTCTGCCCTCCTCTGGTGTAACTGATGTACTGGAAGTTCGGACGGATACTTGTCTGGGCGTAATCGGGCACCAGCGGCACTGACTGCGCTGCGGGCTGGATGACTTATTCAGCCAGGGCGGACTTGGATTCGCCCACAGCGCCGCCCGACTTGACGACGTTGGGTCGCCGGATATAGTCGCGAAAATGAAACGAGCCAAATCCCCATTCGCCAGCAATCCGACCGGCACCAAAACCAAATCTCCGTCACTCCAACCACGACCCGGTTTGCCGATGCTGCTCGCGTTCGCGCTGACGCTGGCGTGGCTGCCAGTTCAGGCGAAGGTGCAAATCGCCGTGGGCGGAATCGCCCGGTGCGTGATCGTGACCCAGCCGGGGGCAACGCCGGCGGAGCGCTACGCGGCGGGAGAACTGGCGGCCACCCTGGCTCAGATCACCGGCGCAAAGTTCGAAACGCGTGAACTGATGGATGACGCGCCGGAGTCAGCCATCGTGGTGGGGCCGGGGCCGCTGGCGGCCAAGCTGTTTCCGGAGGTGGAGCTTGCCGGTTTCGGCGGCGAGGAATACGTCAATTGCACCAAAGGCGGTAGGTTGTTATTGGCCGGGGGCCGTCCGCGCGGGACGCTCTACGCGGTCTATCGCTTCTTACAGGATCAATTGGGCGTGCGCTATTACGCTCCATGGTTCACCCACTTTCCGAACCGCGCGTCGCTCACGCTCGGAACACTGAACGTGCGCGGCAAACCCGCGTTTGAATATCGCGATCCTTTCTGGTTTCCAGCCTTCGATGGCGATTGGGCGGCCCGCAACGGCTCGGTCAGCCAATCGGCCCGGTTGAAGGAGAAACACGGCGGACAGGTGACTTACAAAGGTTTCGTTCACACGTTCTATCCGCTCGTCCCGCCGGATCCGTATTTCAAGACGCATCCCGAATGGTTCTCGCTGATCAAGGGCAAGCGCGTGGGGGAGGGCGCGCAGCTTTGCACGACGGACCCGCAATTGCGCGACTTCATGGTCGAGCGCGTGAAAGCCTGGCTGCGCGAATCGCCCGACGTGAACATCATTTCCGTCTCGCAAAACGACCAGGGCGGAGCCTGCGAGTGTCCGCGCTGCGCCGCGGTGGACGAGCGTGAAGGCACCCATGCCGGATCGTTGCTCGAACTCGTGAATTATGTCGCCGAGAAAATCGAGCCGGAGTTTCCGCACGTCTGGGTGGACACGCTGGCCTACGATTACACGCGCCGGGCGCCGAAGACGCTGCGCCCGCGTCGCAACGTGATCATCCGCCTCTGTTCCATCGAGTGCAGCTTCGTGAAGCCGTTGGCGGATCCGGTCAACGAGTCGTTTGCCCGCGACCTCCGCGACTGGCATCGGCTCACCGACCGGCTCTACGTGTGGGATTACACCACGGACTTTGCGAATTTTTTGCTGCCGTTTCCGAACTGGTACGTGCTGGGGCCGAACGTGCGCTTCTTCCATCGCCACGGCGTGGTGGGGCTGTTCGAGCAGGGCGCGTATCAATCCTTCGGCGGCGAAATGTCCGAGCTGCGCGCGTGGGTGCTGGCGCAACTCCTGTGGAATCCGTATCAGGACGACCGGAAGTTGATCCGCGAATTTCTGGCAGCCTACTACGGCAAACCCTCGGCGCGGTACATCCTGGATTACTTTGAACTGATCCGCCAAGCCGCGCGGCCGCACTTCGTGGGCATCAGCCATGCCGACGCCACGCCGTTCCTGCGCTTTCAAATCCTGGTCCAGGCGGAGCGGCTTTGGCAGCGGGCGGAAAACTCGGCGCGCGGAAATCCCGACCGGCTCTGGCGCGTGCGACAGGCGCGGCTGCCCATCAGCTTCGTGTGGCTCTCGCAATGGGTGGGCTTGCAACGCCAGTGCCGCGAGTTGGGCCAGCCGTGGCCGATCAACCCGTCGCGCAAAGCTTACGCGGCGCAATGGCTGGCCACGGTGAACGAACCGGGCCCGGCCGGTTGGTCGCCGATGACGGTGATGCGGGAATCCGGCCAGACGCCGGCGGAATTCACCGCGCAGTTGGGCGACGACCCGGATGAATCGCTTTACGAAACGCCGAAGCGTCGTGGTGACGCCCCGGCGTCGGAAGATTTGCCGGCGAACGAGCGCAAGACGGCCATCAGCGTGCAGGATGATCGCGCGACTATTTTCCGCGAACCGAACTGCGCGCGTCCGGTCGGGGACGCCACGTCGTCCGACGGCGTCGCCATCCGCATGATTGCCGGCCCCGAAAAAGCGCGGGGCGCGCTGGAGTTTCACGGCAGCTTGTTGCCGCGGGCGGCGCGTCCGGGGCGCTACAAGGTTTATTACGTGGCGCGCATGGAAACCGTCGCGGGCGCGCGGGCCGAGGCGCCGGCTTTTAGCGCTCAGATCGTGGACAATCTTTCCGGGAAGTACGTCGCCGACCGGATGGTGACGGTGGGCGAAAGCGCGTCCGGATACCGCGCTTACCTCGTCGGAACCGTCGAGCTTAATTCCTATTCGCGCCTCTGGATAGGCCACGCCCACGACGACGCGGTGAAAGCGGTGTGGTTCGACCGCGCGTTTCTTGTGCCGGTCAAATGATCCGCGAACCTGGTAACTGCGCAGGTGAGTCTGCTCGTTACGCGGTTTGGAAACGTCAGCGCCGACTCAGATCGGCTGCGACTTTGCCGAGGGCGCAATTTGCGAAACGATTGGGTCGTGGACTCTCCCGAAGGGAAAAGCCAGCGCCGCTCGGCTTGACGAGGGTGGGTCGGCGGATATAGTCGCGAAAATGAAGCGAGCCAACGCCCCATTCCCCATCAAGCCGACAGGGACCAAAACCAAATTCCCGCTCCTCCAAGCACGCCCCGGTCTGCGGCTACTACTGGCAATCGCGCTGACGCTGGCGTGGCTGCCAGTTCAGGCGAAGGTGCAGATCGCCTCCGACGGAATCGCCCGGTGCGTGATCGTGACGCAACCTGGCGCAACGCCGGCGGAGCGTTATGCGGCGGAAGAATTGGCGGCGACGCTCAAGCAAATCACCGGAGCGACGTTCGCGACGCGGGAGTTGGCGGACAATGCGCCGGAGTCGGCCATCGTGGTGGGGCCGGGGCCGCTGGCGGCCAAGCTGTTTCCCGAGGTGGAGCTTTCCAAGTTTGGCGGTGAGGAGTACGTCATTCGCACGCAGGGTGGCCGATTGTTGCTGGCCGGGGGCCGCCCACGCGGGACGCTCTACGCGGTCTATCGC
>CAYHFK010000350.1:0-3105 GCA_964355895.1 uncultured Bifidobacterium sp.
CGCGAAAGCGTAGCGCGAGCGATGCGCCGAACCCAAAACCAACTTGCCCGAAACCAGTTTTCTGGCTAATGTATCTCGCATGAGCACGGTTGAACTCGCTGTCAGAAAAGTCAAAAAGCTGTCTGCACGTCAGGCCAGGGAATTGTTGGGCTGGTTGACCGCACGGCAGCCGAATGGAACTGCCGTGAAGCAACCGTCCCGACTGGCGCGGCGCAAAACCACCGCCCGCCGTTCCATGAAAAAGCTCAAGGCGTGGCAGGACTCCGTTCGTTTCACCACCGACTGGCAGCCGCCGCGGATGCCGGATGACCTCGTCAAACCCGTCCGCCTGTGAACTGGGTGCTCGACACGAACGCGGTCAGCGAAACGGAGAAACCGCGACCCAATTCCGGCTTCATGGCTTGGCATGACTCCCAAGACCCCGCCCATCTTTTCATCACCACCGTCACGCTGGCCGAAGTGTGGCACGGTTTTCATTGTTTGGAACCCAGCCACCCGGACTACGACCGCATCAAGAAATTCGCCACCGACCTGCCACGGAAATATCGCGTGTTGAACTTCGACACCCGTGCGGCGGCGATTTGGGGAGAATTGACCGCCCAAGCAAACGGGCCGCTGCCGCTGCGCGATTCACTCATCGCCGCCATCGTCCGCTCACGCGGCCAGCGAATCGTCACGCGCGACACCGCACCATTCGAGCGCATGGGCTGCAAAGTGGTTGATCCGTGGAAATGAATCGAGGTCGCGCGGACGTCTCGCCTGCCGCATCGGGCGGGCCGCATTGTTGCAGCATGAAGATAATGGAGGACGTGCGAAAATATGCGGAAGAACAGAAACTCTCCGAGCAGGAAGCTTTGGCAAAGGGCATGGAAGAAAAATCTCGTGAGTTTGTCGAGAAAGGCGCAGAACTATACGCGAAAGCCTGAACCCACTTGAAACCTGAAACTTGGAACAGGCCGGTGGTCTGTGCCGCCGCCAATTCGGAATCGGGACTCAAACCTTTGAACGCACTGCACCCATGAAGACACTGCTTATCTCAGTCGCCGCAGCGCTGGGCTTCGTCGCCGGCCTCCCAACCAACGCCGGAGTCGCCCAAGCCCAGCCCGCGTCCTCCATCGTCCAGTCGCTGGATGGGGAATGGCGTTTGGCGACGGATCCCAAAAACGCGGGCCGGGATCAGCAATGGTTCAAGGCCCCGCGGCCGGAAGCGGTGCCGGCCAAAGTCCCGTGGATCATTCAGGACGCTTTCCCTGGTTATCACGGCGTGGCTTGGTATTGGCGCGACTTCGTGGCCCCGTCCCCACTCGGCCGCGACGGCCGGCTCCTGCTCCGTTTCCGGGCGGTTGATTACCAGGCCGAGGTCTGGGTGAACGGCCGGCCGGTGGGCGGACATGAAGGCGGCGAAACGCCCTTCGTTTTGGACGTGACGGACGCGATCAAATCCCACTCCACGAACCTGCTGGCCGTGCGGGTCCTGAACCCGACCAGCGAACCGATTGACGGCATCGTGTTGAACCAAACCCCGCACCGCAACAAAGCGACGAACTTTTTCGCCGGCGCATCCTACAACCACGGCGGCATCATGGACTCCGTCGAGCTGCTCGCGGTGCCCGCCGTGCGCGTCGAAGACCTCTTCGTTCGTCCCGACGTGAAGACCGGCGTGATCCGGTTGCAGGCCGTCGTCCGCAACGCCACGGCCAAATCGCTTCGTGGCCAACTGACCTTCACGGTCGCGCCTGCGGCCAGCGGCGAAACGCTGGACGTCGTTCCCGTGGAGCGCGGCCTGCCGTCCGGCGACACAGTCATTGAAGCGAGCTTGCGCGTAGCCCAGCCGCGTCTCTGGGAACTGAACGACCCTTTCCTTTACCGCGTCACCGCCCAGGTGCGGGTGAAGAAATCCGCCGCGTTCGATGAACAGTCGGTGCGCTGTGGCTTCCGCGATTTCCGGTTTGCCGACGGCTGTTTTCGCCTCAACGGTCGGCGGATCTTTCTGCGCGGCTCGCACACCGGCAATCATTTTCCCATTGGCTTCCAATTGCCGCACGACCCCGACTTCCTGCGGCGCGATCTCCTGAACGTGAAGGTGATGGGGTTCAATCTGATTCGATTCATTGCCGGCCTGGCGACCCGCGACCAACTCGATTTGTGCGACGAAATCGGTTTGCTGGTTTACGAGGAATCCTACGCCGCCTGGCTGCTCGAAGATTCACCCAAGATGGCCGAACGGTTTGATCGCTCCACGACCGAGATGATCCGGCGCGATCGCAACCATCCGAGCCTGGTGATCTGGGGTCTGCTCAATGAAACCAGCGACGGGCCGGTCTTTCGGCATGCCGTCGCCAGCCTCCCGCTGGTGCGCTCGCTGGACGATAGCCGCGCGATTCTTTTGAGCAGCGGTCGCTGGGACGGTCAACTCGCCATCGGCTCCATCTGCAATCCCGGGTCCATGGCGTGGGAACATTTGCTCGGCGACGAACAACCCGGCGCGGCGCCGTCCCGAATGAGTTCCCCGGGCGGCTACTGCAAACGGATGGGCGACGTGCATGGCTATCCGCGCGTGCCGCACACCGCGCAGACGATCCAGTTCCTGCGCACGCTGGGCCAGGGGACGAAGCCGGTGTTGCTATCGGAGTATGGCATCGGCAGCGCAGTGGACTTGTGGCGGGTGGTGCGCCACTACGAGTCTTTGGGCAAGGAAGCGGCGGAAGACGCGCAGTTCTATCGCGCCAAACTCAATGACTTCCTCGCCGACTGGGAACGCTGGCGACTCGCTGAATGTTTTGGCCGCCCGGAAGATTACTTCGCGCAGTGCATTCGCAAGATGGCCGGCCAACGGCTGCTGGGCCTCAATGCGATTCGCTCCAACCCGAACCTGGTGGGTTACAACCTGACCGGCACGGTGGATCAAGGCATGACCGGCGAAGGGCTGTTCACGACGTGGCGCGAACTCAAACCCGGCACGACCGACGCGCTGTTTGATGGGCTGGCGCCGCTCCGCTGGTGTTTGTTCGCCGAGCCGCTCAACCTCTATCGCGGCAACCCGGTCAAACTGGAGGCCATCCTCGCCAACGAGGACGCGCTGCTGCCGGGCACATACCCGGTGCG
>CAYHFK010000350.1:3205-4941 GCA_964355895.1 uncultured Bifidobacterium sp.
GAGGGCCTGCCGGCGGGTGGTTTGATGGACTACACCTTTTACCGCGAACTCATCCCGGATGCCGTTTGGTCGGGACAGGACCCGCCGGACGAAGCCGTGGCCGGGGCGATCCGGACGTCGCAGGATTATTCCGCGGGTTTGATGGTGGCGGTTTACAAGCTGGGCGCGGGTCGGTTCATCTTGAACACGCTCCGCCTCCGGGAAAACCTGGGCAGCCACCCCGCCGCCGACCGCCTGCTGAACAACCTGCTCCGGTTCGCCGCGCGCGACGCGAACCAACCGCTGACGGACCTGCCTGCGGACTTCGAGGCGCAACTGAAATCCATCGGCTACCAATGAAACCTCAACGCAAGTGATTTTCGAGAACGCATTCTGTCAAAATAAACCGCTTGCCCCACGCCCGAAGCGTGCCTTAAATGCCGCCATGCAAGACCGCACTTGGCCAAGCCGGTCCGCGCTTCACCAAACCCACGTTTGGCCGACTACCTGTTCGGCCGACCTCTGCACGCGCTATGACAACGTCACGATTCTCTGAGTGGTTTGCATTCGGCGCGCTTACGTGTTTGATGGGTCTCGGCCTGATGCGTGCATTCATGTTGCGGGCGCGCGGAGTGTCGGTCTTCGTGGGGGATCGGCAGCGGACAGGCTGGCAGATGCTGGCCGATACGGTGATGCTTGCGTGTCTGCTGGCCTTCGCCTACGAGATCATTGCGTATGCGTGGCAGCTTCATTTTCACATTGGACCATCGGTTCTAGACCGGTCGGTGGTTGAGGGGCTAGCCAGCCAGGCGTTGGGAGCCCTGATCGTTACCGGGGCAGTGATACTCTACGTCATTGCGCTCCGCGACCTCGGGGCGTCGTGGCGGCTGGGTTTGGACCGGAGTGCGCCTGGACCTCTGGTCACTGGAGGCGTCTACCGCTGGACACGGCATCCCATATACGTTGCCTTCGACCTCTGGTTCATGGGGACGTTCTTGCTAATCGGTCGGCTATCCTTCTTGGTGCTCGCCTTGGTTTGGGTGCCGCTGCTACATGCAATCATGGATCGAGAGGAGCGGTTTCTCACGGGACTTTACGGTGATGCTTATCGAGATTACTCCAGACGCGTCGGGCGCTATTTCTTTAGGTAACGACATGAATGGGAACAATACGCGGCCGAACCATGCGCTGCACCTAACCCGGCCATCGCGCCCCGGTTGCAAGCGAACGCCCTCGTGGGCCGGGTCGCTGAGCTTGGGTCGTTAGGCCGTTAACAATGAGAAAGGCATTTGGTTACGCCCTGTTGGTTCTGTCATTCCTCACTTGGGGCGCAATTCTTACTTTGCCACTTTTCCAGATTTCAGTTGGAGTGGCCGCGGCACTTACGACCGTGTTGATAATTATTGGCGAGGTAACGTTCTATCTCGGAATCGCCCTCTTGGGCAGAGAGGTGTGGGAAAAGATCAAGGCCTTTTTCAGAAAACGACGTGGAAGTGGGCCAGCTTGAAGTTTATGAGGACAGTGCCTAACCCATCATGGCATCTGAATGGCGGCCCCGCGACGCGGCTGGGCATGAACGGGTCAGTCCGGAGTTTTGACACAAAACCGTCTGGCGGATAACCCATGCGCATTGATGCCCACCACCACTTCTGGAAACTTGGCCGCTACGATTATCCGTGGCTCGGCCCGCAGTTGAACGCCATCTACCGCGACTTCGGCCCCGACGATTTGCCGCTGCTGCTGGCCCGGCATCGCAT
>CAYHFK010000351.1:0-4892 GCA_964355895.1 uncultured Bifidobacterium sp.
AAGTCTGGGGGCCCACGCACGAGGAGCATACGCACTATCTGCGCGTGTACCTGGCACACCTGCGGGAGAAGCTGGAAAAGAATCCGTCCGTGCCGACGCTGCTGCTCACTGAATCCGGGGTGGGCTACCGGCTCGTGCCGTCCTAAAAAAGATTTTCAACCGGCGGCAGATTCAGCATCGTGAGGGCTGCGAACAGTGAGCATCGGAACCTTCATCATCAAGAACGCCCTGCGCAACAAACGCCGCGCCACGCTTTCGGTTTTGAGCGTGGCGGTCAGCCTGTTTCTGCTCGTGACGTTGCTGGTGGCGTTGCGCGAACTCACCCTGCCGGCGGAAGGCGCGGGCGCGGAATTGCGCGTGGCGGTGCGAAACAAAATTTCCATCGCCAACCTCCTGCCCGCGCGCCAGCGCGCCACCATCGCCCGGATTCCAGGCGTGGCCGCCGTGACCCCGTTCACCTGGTTCGGCGGCAAATACAAGAACGAGGAGAGCATGACCTTCGCGCAGTTTGCGATGGACCCCAAGGAACTGCGCTCCGTTTTCAGCGAAGCGAAGATGGGTGACGAGAGTTACGCCGCGCTCGAAGCCGAACGGACCGCGTGCGTCATCGGCAAAATGTCGGCGGACAAATTCAAGCTCAACGTCGGCGACAAGATTGTGCTGGAGAGCACCGTCTATCCGGTGACGATGGAATTCAAGATCGTCGGCATCTACACCGGCACGCCGGACGACCGCAACATGCTCTTCCGCCAGGATTATCTCGACGAGGCCAGCGGCGTGAGCGGCATGGTCGGCATGTGGTGGCTCAAGGTAAAATCCGCCGAGGAAATGCCCCGCGTGATTGACGCCATCAACAAAGCCTTCGAGAACACATCCGCCGAGGTGCGGGCCGAAACCGAGCGGGCGTTTCAGCTCGGCTTCATTTCGATGTGGGGCAACATCAAAATGCTCGTGACGCTGATCTCCAGCGCGGTGGTCTTCACGTTGCTGCTCGTCACCGCCAGCACGATGAGCATGGCCATCCGCGAACGATTCCGCGAACTGGCGATCCTGAAAGCCATCGGTTTCCGGCGGCGCGAATTGTTCGCCTTCATCCTCGCGGAAAGCTTCTTTCTGGCGGCGGCGGGCGCCTTGCTGGGCGTCGGGGGCGCGTGGGCGCTCTTCACCTTCGGAGACGTTTCCACCCTCACCAACGGATTGTTCCCCATGTTCGAAGTAACGCCCAAAATCATCGGCATCGGATCGCTCGTGGCGGCGACCCTGGGCATCGTGGCCAGCATCATGCCGTCCCTCGCCGTCGCGCGGATGAGCGTAGTGGAGGGGCTCAAATCACTCGACTGACATGGCCCTGCCCGTCACCTACAACGTCCGCAACGTCCTCGTCCGCTGGCGCGCGACGGCGGCAACTATTCTCGGCGTCGCCCTCGTCGTCACGGTTTACATCCTCATGCAGGCGATGGCCGCCGGGCTGGAACGCTCCAGCGCCAACACCGGCGACCCGCGCAACGTCATGATCGTCCGCAAAGGTTCCACCGCCGAATCCAGCAGCCAGGTTTCGCGCGAGCAATTGAACACGATCCAGTATTGGCCGCAGGTGGAGCGCGATGCGTCGGGCCGGCCGCTGGTTTCCGGCGACCTCGTCGTCATCATGAACCTGCCGCGCCGCGCCGGCACCGGCGAGGCCAATGTCACCATGCGCGGCATCACGCCGATGGGAATGCAACTGCGCCCGCAGGTGAAACTCGTCAACGGAAGCTGGTTCGCGCCGGGCAAACGCGAGGTCGTGGTGAGCCGGAAAATGGCGCAGCGTTTCGCCAATTGCGACCCTGGCCAGAAATTCAAGACCGGTGGCAGCGTCCTCACCGTCGTCGGCTGGTTCGACGGCGGCGACAGCGCGTTTGATTCCGAAATGTGGATGGACGCCGACGAGGCGCGCGCGATCTTCGACCGCGAAAACTATTCCAGCCTGCTCGTGCGCGTGGCCAACACCAACGCCGCCGCCGCGCTGATGCAGCGCATCGAATCGGACAAGCGCCTGCCGTTGCGCGCGGATTTCGAGACCCAGTATTACGCCGCCCAAACCACCACCGCCTTGCCGATCAAAATGCTCGGCCGCCTGCTGGCCACCGCGATGTCCATCGGCGCGGTGTTTGCCGCCATGAACACCATGTATGCGAGCGTCGGGTCGCGCACGCGCGAGATCGGCACGTTACGCGTGCTCGGCTTCCGGCGGCGCACCGTGCTGGCGAGTTTCATCATCGAGGGCGCCATCCTCGCGGGCATCGGCGGACTGCTGGGTTGCCTGGTGGCGCTGTCGGCGCAGTATCTCTGCGTGGTGTTTGGTGTGCGCTTCGGCACGCTCAGTTTCAACACCTTCAGCGAGGTGATCTTCCAATTTCGGATCACGCCCTTTCTGATAATGAAGGGCATGCTCTTCGCCGTGCTGGTGGGCACGCTCGGCAGCCTGTTCCCCGCCATCCGCGCCGCGCGCCTGCCGGTGATCGCCGCGTTGAAGTCGGTCTAAACCGAGACAGGCTTGTTAGTGGAAGATTGTGGGCGGAAGGTGAACCACGCGCAGACGGCCAACAGCGCGAGATTAAACGCGCCGAGCAGTTGCAACACCTGCACAAAGCTTCCATGCACGAACATGAGCGTCACGCCGTAAGCCGCCGCCAGCAACACCATCGGGATCACCACCCGAAATTGCGATTTTCCCAGAAGATTACTCGCCAGCACGTTCGCCAGGCAGAGCGGCACCATCGCGCCCGCATACCACGGGAGAATTTGCGTGGTGATTTCGACATAACTTGGTTTCGCCATCAACCGCACCACCCACGGGCCGAGCAGCCATAGACCCACCACCCCCATGAGGGCCAGCGCCGCGGTGCATACCAGGGTCAGCCCTAGCAAATTACTTTTTTCCGAACGTACGGCGCTTTGCACGATGTGCGGAAACATCACGGCGGTCAGCGGCCCCACCGCCCACACCAGCGCCCGCGACAGCGTTCCGGCCGCAACGTAACATTGCGAGTTTTCCGACAAGTAGGTCCTCACAATCATCGTGTCGGCGGCCATCAAAAACTGGCACGAACCGAAGCCCACCATCAAAGGAATCACTTGACCCAGCAGGGCCCGGCGGTCAAATGGCTCGCCCGGTGACAACCAAATCGCGCGGGTCTGCCAGATGCTGAGGCCGAGCGCGAGAAGGAGTCCCGCCAGCGCCCCGGTCATGATGCCGGCGGCGTGACCGACCAGCACGATGACGATGATGGCACTCACGCCAACGCGGCCAATCCCGTTTACAATCATCGCCCAGCCTAGGGTCAGAAAATCCTGTTTCCCCTGCAACAAGCCGAGAAACATCGGCAACCAGGCCGACGCGAGAATCACGAGCAAGGTGATCCACAGAGCGGCCGGATTGGTGATCCCCCACCGTGCGATGAGTTGATCTTGCCCGAGGAGAATACCCGCCGCGCCAACCGCCCACACCAACGTCACGCCTAGCCAGGCGACCCGAAACATACCGGCGAGTTGACGCACCCGGCCCGTCACGAGCGCCGCGGCCGCCTGTTGGGCGAAGACCATTTGCAAAGGCATGGTCGGAATACACATCGTCATCGCCAACAGGGTGCCAAACACGGCGTATTCTTTCTCGGGAATGACCTTGGAGAAGAAATGCACGCCATACATCAGCGCGCCGCCCGCCACGTTCGCAATCATCAGCCAGCCGCTTTGGCGGAAGAACGTAAGATGATGTTTTTCCGCTGCGGACCGCCCGGATTGCTTTTCTTCTGAAACCATGAGCGTTGGACAATACGCAGCAGGGTCGGTTCAAGGAAGCGATTTCAGGAAGCCGAGCAACATTTCCCGCGCGCGTTCCAGTTGGGCGATGGAAATCCATTCGTCGGCGGTGTGCGCCTGGGCGATGTCGCCCGGGCCGAAGACCACGCTGGGAATGCCGCCACGCGCCAGCACCGCCGCATCGCAGAAATAATGCAAACCTTCCGGTCGCGCCTGGCCAAGGCTCCGCAGGAACTGGCGCACGAGCGGCAGACGCGCATCCGTCTCCAAAGGGAAACAGGGTTTCAGTTTCACAGTGAAAACCTTCGCCTTCAGTTTCCGAGCGCGGAGAAAGGCGGCGACTTCGCGCCGCGTGGCCGCCTCCGATTCGCCCGGCAACGTGCGCCGATCCACGTTAATCAGGCACCGGTCGGGCACAATATTCGTCTGCGTCCCGCCCGCAATCGTGCCGACACTCACCGAACCGTGGCCCAGCAAGGGATGCCGCCGTTTTCGTAAGCGCACGGCGAAATCAGTTTCGAGGGCGTCCACCACCAGTGCCATTTCGTGAACCGCATTCTTCCCGAACCACGGCGTCGCGCCGTGCGCGGAGCGGCCGCGGGTTTCCACCGCCAACCACACACTACCCTTGTGCGCCGTCGCCAGCGCCAGCCGCGTCGGTTCGCCCACGATGGCAAGGTCGGCCTTGAATATCCGGTCGGCCAGAAACCGTGACCCGCTCTGGCCGTGTTCCTCGTCCACCAGCCCGACGAAAATAATCTCGGTTTCCCGAGGGCGCGCGCCGGCCAGCGCCAGATCGCACAGCGCGCTAAAAAACGCGGCGACCGATCCCTTCGTGTCGCACGCGCCGCGCCCGAACATCCGTCCGCCCTGCGTCCGCGGGGTGAACTGATCGGCCTGCGCCACGTTCACCGTGTCGAGGTGCGGTGCGAGCAAAATGGTACGGCGAATTTTCCCGGCGGGTCGCAAGCGCGCGAGCAGATTGGGCCGGTGAGGCAAAACGGGTTGAAACTCGATGTCCAGCCCGGCCCGCGCGCCCAGGGCGGCGAGATACTCCGCCACACGCCCCTCGCCCGCCTGCGGATGACGCG
>CAYHFK010000352.1:0-4862 GCA_964355895.1 uncultured Bifidobacterium sp.
ATGTGGCGACACCGAGTTGCCGACGCATGTTCGGTAGGGCGCGTCACTCCGTGCGCGCCGCAGACTGGAGCCGGTTCGCCGAACGGCGCGCACGGAGTGACGCGCCCTACCTGCCAACAGTGCCCCGATCTGGACTCTTGTGACGTAACGAAACTTTCGTATCGTCATACTAGGCTAGGCCGTGTTCGGCGAGGTGTTGCCGGGTCCAATCGTACTCGGCCACGAGTTGGTCCGTCACGTCGCGGGTGCGAAGGTTTTCCGGCAGCACGGCCCAGGTGTAGGTTTCCATTTCCAGATGCGCGCAGAGTTGCGGTTGCGCCTGAAGCAACTTGATTACGCCCCGAACGTGAGCGGAGGTGGTACCGAATTCCCCGGTCAACTCGCAATGCAACGGGATATGGAAATGCACCCGCCATTCGTCGCCGAGTGCGGGCGATCCGGCCTGCGCCGGGGCCAGATCGCGAAAGCGCGTCAGCGATCCGTCGCCATGCCGGATGATGACCTGATGCAGATAAACATCCTCGGCAAATGCGGCGAGCTGTTGTCGCGCGGCAGGAGTTGGGACCAGCTTCAGCGCGTTGCTGAGATGGATTTTGCTGAGGCGAATGTCATGCTGCTGCAAGCGCGCGATCGCCGCCGCCGGCTCCTCAAACTCCACCGCGAAATGGCAGGTGTCGTAGTTCACTCCCAAATGTTCGTTGAGGCGGCTGTCACCCGGATGCTCGTCGCGCATTCGATCGAAGAAAGTCACAGTCTCTTCGGTGTTCTCAAACCATCCCAACGGCTCCGGCTCGAGGCCCAGATGCAACCGCCGGCCCGTGCGCTGGCTCGTCCGGGCAATGTGTTCGACGCAGCGCCACACGTTGGCGCGGATGGCGCGTTCCTGTTCGGGTGATTGAATGAATTCCTTGAACGAGCCGGGCAACGTGCTGACGCTGCCCTCGACGCCGGGCGGCAACAGTTGGCCGAGCAGGTCGAACAGGCGGTTTGTGTAATCCAACCGCAGCGGGTCTGTCCAGTCGGGCCGATACACCTGCTCCTTGACGCGCGTGCCGTGAAACTGGCCGAAGGGAAATCCGTTGATCGTGAAAACGTAGCTCTCGTGCTGACCCAGCCAGCGCTGGAACGCCAACAGCGTTTTCGGGTCAGCCAGTTCGCGCGCGGCCCGGTCGCTCAACCGCAGACCGATGGCGTATTGGCCCGTGGGTTGAACCCGCTCCTTGACCCGCAAGGTGTAACGATTCAACGCATCGAACGTCGCCGCCCAATCTTCGCCGGGATGAACATTGGTGCAGTAGGCAAGGTGAAGGCCGTGCTTGAGAATCATGCGGACGCCATTGCCTCCTTCGGCAGCTTGAACTTCGGGCACTGGCTCAGGAAGCGCACCGGGTTTTGGTAAATCAGCCGGTCAATGGCTTCCGCCCCATGACCGCGCCGTCGCAATTCCAGTGCGGCCAATGGAATCGCCAGCGGCACGCTCACGCCCCAATCGCACGCGCTGTTCATCCACAGCCGCTCGCCGCTGTATTGCTCGATCATGTCCACCGCCCGGGCGGCGGTGCATTTCGTTTCCGGATACAGCGTCATGCCGCCCCAGAAGCCTGCGTCCAAAACCATTTTCACGGTGTGTTCCTCGACGTGATCAATCAGGCAGCGCTCCGGTCGGATGCGGGCGTCGGCGCGCAGGACATCCAGGATGAGGCGCGTGCCCTTGAGTTTGTCCTCGAGATGCGGGGTGTGGACGAGGATGAGCTGATTGTTCCGCGCCGCCAGGTCCACGTGCATTTCGAGCACCTGAAGTTCGTTGCGCGAATTTTTGTTAAGCCCGATCTCGCCGATGCCCAGCACATTGGGGCGGTCAAGGAATTGCGGGATGAGCGCGATGACTTCCCTCGCGAGGCCAACATCCTCGGATTCCTTTGGGTTGATGCAGAGCCAGGAGAAGTGCGGCAGGCCGAATTTTGCGGCGCGCTGCGGCTCATGTTCGGTCAACTGGCGGAAGTAATCGTAAAACCCCGCCGCCGCGCTGCGATCAAACCCCGCCCAAAACGCCGGCTCGCAGACCGCCGCGCAGCCCGCCAGGGTCATCGCCCGATAATCATCGGTCACCCGGCTGACCATGTGGGCGTGAGGTTCGATGTAGCGCATGGCGGCCTATTTCCCCGGCCAGGCGCCGCACGCGGCCTTGGCGGTCGCGGCGGGAATGGGTTCGGTGGTCGGGTCGCTCAGGCTGGCCAGCACCCGCTCGACCCGCGACTCGCGGCCCCGCTCGAGTTGAGTCAAAGCCTGTGTGAAAGCGGCCAAACGAAAATCCGGCGCTCCTTCCGCGCGATCAAGCCGGTCCAGAAACGCCGCCACGTCAATGAGCTTGGCGCGCGCTTCCAGGTAGTAGAGATCCAGCAATTCTGAACGGTTCATCGTGACCCCATCATTTCAATCTGCGCCCGCAAATTCAAGGGAACAATTTCAACCCGAACTCGGAAGGTCAACCGCTAATCCGCGCTAATCGTCGCTGATCCAATGAGTGGTGAAGAAACCCCGCAGACAACTTTCTTCCCGCAGGGCGACACAATACAATCGCTCGTCTTCAACGCCGATTAGCGGAGATTAGCGGAGATTAGCGGTTCGAAATCGGTTTTCGGGTTCAATCCATTCGAGGCTGGGGGGACTACTCCTGGATGAAGTAACTCAGATTCTCCAACTCGATGGCGAGGTTCACGTTGTTGACCATGACCTCCTCCGGCACATGCAACACGATCGGGGAAAAATTCAGGATGCCCATCACGCCGCAGGCGATCAGTTGGTTGGCCGCCGCCTGCGCGGCCTCGGCGGGCACGGTCAGAATCGCCATTCGCACCCGATGCTCCCGGATGAACGCCGGCAACTTGTCCAGGCCCGCGACCTTTACCTGGATTTTCTTGCCGCGCGGGCGCTGCGGCTCCAGGTCGAAGGCCGCCACGATTTCAAACCCCTCCTTCTCGAACCCGCGATACGACAGCAACGCCATGCCCAGATTGCCCACGCCCACCAAAATCACCGGCTGGAGGCGCGACGTGCCCAACTCATCCGCGATCATCCGCGACAATTCCCCCACGTCGTAGCCCAACCCGCGCGTCCCGAACGTGCCGAAATACGCCAGGTCCTTCCGCAGTTGGGTGGACTTGACTCCCGCCGCTTTCGCCAGCGCCTCACTCGAAACGGTGACAATGCTGTTCTCGCGCAACCGGGCCAGACAGCGCAGGTAGATCGAGAGCCGGTAAATCGTTTTGCGCGGAATGACGGGGCGACCAGTTTTTTTCAAGGCCCGCAGAAACTAGCCAACCCATCGCCGCACAGCAAGCACCCCGGCACTTGCGGGCGGTGGCTAGCGATGCCAGATATCGCCTTCCCCGTAACTGAACCAGCGGCTCGTGGTCACCTTTTGCTGCGTGAAGAATTGCACGCCCTCCTTGCCTTGCATGTGAAGATCGCCGAAGAACGAATCGTTCCAACCGTTGAACGGAAACCACGCCATTGAGGCGGGCACGCCAATGTTGATGCCGATCATGCCGCAATTGACGCGATGCTTGAACTCGCGCGCCGCTTTCCCCGAACGCGTGAAGATGGAAGCGCCGTTGCCGTGGGCTGAGCGGTTCGCCAGCTCGATGGCTTTGTCCAGATCTTCCATGTGCATCACGTTAAGCACCGGACCGAAAATTTCCTCCTTCGCCACGGTCATGCCGGTTTGCACGTGATCGAGAATCGTGGCCCCGACGTAGAAGCCATTGGGCGCTTCGCTGACTTTCACGCCGCGACCGTCGGCGGGAATTTTTGCGCCTTCCTTCACGCCCGCCTCGATCAGTTCCAAAACGCGGTCGCGATGCTGGCGGGTGATGACCGCGCCCATGTCCGGCTGCGCTTCGCGATCCGTCGGACCGACCTTGATGCGCTTCGTGGCTTCAATGAGGGCGGGCAAAACGGTCTTCTCCGCGCCGCCAACAACCACGGCGGTTGACCCCGCCATGCAACGTTCGCCGGCGCAGCCGAACGCCGCCTCGATGACGCCGCGGGTGGAATTCTCCACATCGGCATCGGGCATCAGGACGACGTAATTCTTTGCGCCACCGTTGGACTGCACACGCTTGCCATGTCTCGTACCCGTTTCGTAAATGTACCGCGCAATGGGCGTCGAGCCGACGAACGAAATCGCCTTCACCTTCGGATGCGTGAGCAGCGCGTCCACGACGACGCGCCCGCCGTGAACTATGTTCAGCACCCCTTTGGGCAGTCCGGCCTTTTCGAGCAGCTTTGCGATTTTGATGGCGGTGAGCGGAACTTTCTCACTCGGCTTGAGCACGAACGTGTTGCCGCAGGCGATGGCGATGGGATACATCCAGAGCGGCACCATCGCCGGAAAGTTAAATGGCGTGATCCCCACGCAGACACCCAGCGGTTGGCGGATGGCTTCGCAATCAATTCCACGAGCCATGTTCTCCAGCACGTCCCCCATCATCAGCGACGGCACGCCCAGCGCGAACTCGACGACCTCTATGCCGCGCTTCACATCGCCCCGCGACTCGACCAGCGTCTTGCCGTTCTCGCGCGTGTTGCTGCGGACGAGGTCTTCAAAATTATCCTCCATCAACATCTTGAAGCGGCCGAGAACTCGCGCGCGTTCGACGGGCGGCGTTTCCATCCACGCCGGAAACGTAGCGTGCGCGGCCGCGACCGCCGCGTTCGCATCGCTCACGCTGCCGACCGGACATTCGGCGATAACGTCGCCCGTGGACGGATTGAAAACGGGGGTGGTGGCAAGCTGGGACGAAAGCCATTCGCCACCGATGAAATTCGGACAAGGTTCGAGGGTCTTGGTCATAATTTTT
>CAYHFK010000353.1:0-4792 GCA_964355895.1 uncultured Bifidobacterium sp.
GGCGCACGCAGCCAGCGGGTCGGACGGTCGCCGTCGTAGGCGAACGCGCCCAGCTTGTCGGAAGCGTGGTTGCGCCACGGCGCGGGGCCGCTTTCGATCACTTTGCTGAACTCCGCCCACTCCCCATTGGGCCAGCGCGCGAGCGTCATGCGCTGATCGTTGAAGAACAACTCGGGTAAAATGGCCGCGCCGCTGAATTGGTCCGGGAACGTTCCGTAGTTCGTGATTTCCAACGCCCGCAAATCCGCGCGCAGGACCTGCGGGCGGGCCGCCGCGTCGAGTCTTTGGAGAATGTCCGGCGCGCTGACTGGTTGAAATGCCTTCGCGGGCAGCGAGCGTCCGCCCACCAGTCGCACTTCCTTCCCGTCAACCGCCCGATAGACCACCGGTCGGTTTGTTTCACCGCCGTCGTCCGGGCCGAGTTCAAACGTGGACGCCAGCGCATAGTCACCGCCGTGAACCCAGACCGTCACTCCGTCCGGTGGCAGCCCGCTGCCTTGCTTGAGCGAACGAACCGCCGCCCGCGCCCGCTCCAAAGACGCAAACGGCGACGATCGCGTTCCGCGATTGGAGTCCTTGCCTTTGAGGGCGACGTGGAATTCGGTCGCGTGGGTAGCGAACACGCCCGCGAGCAGGAAAGCGAATGGGAGGTGTTTCCATTTCCATCCGCGCGTGAGAAAATTCTGTGGTTGCATGGAACGGAGATATATCCGGTTCGGAATCCAGTCTCAAGGGATTCGTTGCCCAGGCCTCCGGGCAGGCGAATACCTGACACTGCCCCCAATTGCGAACCTGCCGAAGCGCGGCGGTGTGCAGGGTACCAACACCACCAACCGCGCGCAGATCGAGGCCGAATGTTTGATTGGGCTGGCTTGCATTTGGCAACCCAGGCAAATGGTTTCACGTCATGCGACCGCCAGCCGGCAAGCGAAAGAAGCTCGATTATCCTGAGGAAACCGAGGGCAGCCGTCTGGCCGCCAAGGTCAGGAAATTGGCGAGCAAGCTCACGCCGGAGGAGGAAGCGGAGCATTTTCGGCGCGGTAGGGCAAAAATTTATGGCGGCCAGCCCAAAGAAATCACTGGCGCTGGACACTAATCTTTTGCTCGACCTCGCCGGGGAAAAGGATTTTGCCCACGAGTTCAAGGAGGAGTTTTCCCGACGGGGCTATGCCCTGCTCGTCCCGCCGACGGTGATCGCTGAACTGGCATTTTCCACCTCGCGGAAGGACGCGCCGCAGCGGGAAATCGCCAACATTGCCCTGGAAAGAATGCACGCCTGGCAATGTCAGCCTTTCACCTTGTCGTCCACGCAACTGGCGATCGCCATCCGGTTCGCCACGCGCTTGATGGATGCTTTACTCATTCCCGAAACCGAATCGAACGACGGAAAAATTCCGGCCCAAACCGCACTGGCGAAAATTCCGTTGCTGGTCACTTCCGATAAACACTTGCTGGACGTTGACGAAGACGCGTTGTTGCTCGCCTTCAACGATGCCGATCTCCTGCCCGTTCATCCGTCGCATCCAAAACGATTGTTGAAGGCGTTGCGATAATTGCATTTATGCCTATCAAACCTCTCCGCTGGAATTTGATTGCCTGGCTGGGCTGATCACGCGCCGGCAATGTGGGAGGAGCAAAACCGGATTCGCTCAAAAACGCCCCCCGTTCAATGAGGGTCTTTCCTTGTTCTCGGTCGGCGCCCTCCGCTAAACTGCGCGGAAGTTATGATTGGATATTTGCGACGCTTGTTCATTTTCGGTGTGGTTTTTTCTTTCGCCTTGGCTGCGGTCGCCACGCTGCGGGCAGCGCACGTTTTCATCATCAGCATTGATGGCGGGAACCCCGAAATCATGCAGCGCAGCCCGATGCCGGTGCTGAAAAAACTGGCGAAGGAAGGGGCGCACACATGGCAGGCCCAGACCATCGTTCCCTCGCTAACACTGCCGGCGCATACTTCCATGCTGACCGGCGTTCGCCAGGACAAGCACCAGGTCACTTGGAACAATTTGTCGCCGACCAATGGCCTGGTGCGCGTGCAGACCATCTTCGCGGCGGCCCACCCAGCCGGGTTCTCCACCGCGATGTTTGTGGGCAAGGAGAAGTTCCGGCACCTCCTCTTACCGGGCACGGTGGACGTGTTCAATTATGATCGTGACGCGTCGGTCGAAGTCGCCAAGAGCGAAAGCGGGGGGGCGACCAACATGAAGAAAGAAGGCAACGTTTCGGCCCGGGTGGTGGCCGAGGAAGCGGCGGACTACATCGTCAAACACAAGCCGAACCTCTGCTTCATCCATTTCGCCGATCCGGATAGCATCGGCCACACCTTTGGCTGGGGTTCACCGGAACAAATCAAAGCGTTCGCCGACACGGACGCGGCGTTGGGTGTCATCCGCAAAGCCCTTCGGCGGGCCCGCATCGAGAAGGACAGCGTCATCATTATCAGCGCCGACCACGGCGGTCATGGTCGCGGCCACAGCCAGGGGACACCCGAGGACATGACCATTCCGTGGATTGCCTGGGGCAAAGGCGTCAACCGCCGTTCCGAGATTACCGTCCCCGTAAACACCTGCGACACGGCCGCCACCGCGCTCTGGCTGCTGGGCGTCCAACCGCTTACTTCGCTGGACGGCGTGCCGGTCTTCAGTGCGTTCGAGTGATTTGAATCGGCGGTCGGCGATGACGGCGTAGCAGCCGACGTAAGGAGGCTCAAATTCCTCGGTTTTTGCGCGCCACTACGGTCAAAAGTTAGAGCCTCCTTACGTCGGCTGCTACGATTCAAACAGGCTTTAGACCACGGCCCGGGCTGCAACTCGACGATCTGTCACGCCGATTCGATTCAACCCCAACTCCGCCGTCGGTAGGGTCATCGCGCTGCGATGACCACCGGCCCGTGCAGGGCCGGAACGCTTTCTTTGCGGGAGCGCGCCCGACCATAAGCCGTTGCGCCGCTGCACACGGCACTGGTCATCGCAGCGCGATGACCCTACCACCGGAGCGCGGACTGCAATTTCGGTTTCAATTCAAAAAACTTTGTCGGATTTCGCCATCGGCGGTTGTTTAATAGGTGAGATGCAGGAACCGACCGACGCCCAACTGCTGCGCGACTACGCGGAACACGGACACGAAGCCGCCTTCCGCGAACTCGTCCACCGTCACGCGGACGTGGTTTATGCTTCCGCCTTGCGCCAGGTCAGCTCGCCCGATCTGGCGCACGACATCGCCCAAAGCGTATTCACCGATCTCGCCCGCAAGGCCCAACCGCTCGCCGGCACGCTGACCGGGGACGCCTCCCTCCTGGGCTGGCTTTTCCGCAGCACGCGCTTCCTCGCGCTCAATCAGTTGCGCGACGACCGGCGGCGGCAGGCCCGCGAAAGGCAAGCTATGGAAAACTTCGACCCCACTTCCGAAACCGCGCCCGAATGGGAGCGCGTGCAACCCGTCCTCGACGAAGCGATGGCGGATTTGAGCGACGAAGACCGCGAGGCGTTGCTGCTGCGCTTTTTCAAGAACCGCGATTTCCGCACGATTGGCGCAGCCCTCGGCGTGAGTGATGACGCGGCGCAGAAACGGGTGAGCCGCGCGCTGGAACGGCTGCGCATCCATCTCACGAGCCGGGGCGTGACCACCACCGCCGTCGCCCTTTCCACCGCGCTCTCAACCAACGCCGTTCCCCTCGCACCCGCCGGTTTGGCCGCCACGCTTTCGACCGCCGCCCTTGCCGGAACAACCTTCGCCACCGCTGCTACTACAACTGCAATCCAAACCATCGCCATGACAACCTTGCAAAAAACTATCGTTGCCACCGCGCTCGCTGTTGTCGCCGGCGCAGGAATCTACGAAGCGAGGCAGGCTTCAAACTTGCGCAACCAAGTTGAAACGCTGCAACAGCAACAAACGCCACTAGCTGATCAACTCGAGTTGGTGAATCAAGCGTTGCACGTCGCGACCAATCAGATTGCTGGACTGCGTGAAGAGAATCAACAGTTGAAGCGAAGTGCATACGAACTTCCAAAGCTGCGAGGCGATCTCGCCCGCCTGAAAAATGAATCGCAGGAACGATTACCAGCTCCAATAAACGTCGAGGCAGCTTCGTGGCTAGGTCGCGCCAACCACCTTAAAGAAGTGTTGGATCAGAAACCGGATGCAAAAATCCCAGAAATGGAACTTCTGACAACAAAAGATTGGCTCAATGTTTCCCAAAATTTAATCGAAACCGAGGACGATTATCGTCGGGCCTTTAGCAACCTGCGCTCCCACGCAGAGAATTCGTTCTTGAGCAAGGTGCAAGGGGCGTTGACAAAGTTTCTTGAGTCAAACAAGGAAGAATTTCCGAGCGACCTTTCCAAGCTGAAACCCTTCTTTGAATCACCCGTTTCGGAAGCTATGCTGGAGCGTTACGAAGTTGTACCAACCACCAACTTGCGACTCAAGCCGAGCGAATACGGTGATTGGTTGATAGCGCTCAAGTATCCGATAGACCAAGAGTATGATCAACGTTGGTATATTCTCACCAACGGCATGGGCACAGTCTTATTTCCGAAGAAGGACCAAAAATAATCACGGATTTAATCCATTTTATTTCAGGCCTTTTCCCACGCATTGCTCAGAGCCAAGTCTTACGCGCCATACACCGCCAGAATGTTTTCCGATGACACATCGGGCTGGAACAAGTGGGCCGGGCCAAGGATGTATCCGCCGCCGGCCCCAAGCAATTCGCAGTAGCGCCGGGCCTCGGCCGCCGCCGCCGCGTCAGGCGTGCCGTTTGGCGTCCCGACAGGGACAACTGGAAATT
>CAYHFK010000354.1:0-4770 GCA_964355895.1 uncultured Bifidobacterium sp.
TTCGCGCCCGCCCGGACTTGAAAAGTTTCCTCCCCGACGGTCAGACGCAGAATCATTTCCGCGCCGGCGAATTCCACGGCTTGCAGCGTCGCGATGATCGTTGGGTGGGAATCTTCTGGCTGCGCGGCGCCCGCCACGACGAGGTGTTCCGGGCGAAATCCCAGCAGCACCCGCTGGCCCTGATGGCGAGCGAAAGCCGTGCTCCGCTCCCCGTCGAGCTGCAAAATGAAACCCGGCGGCGTGCCGGGTGGCGTCGCTTTCGCGGCGATGAAAACCAGATGTCCGTCGCGTTGCGCGATGGTGCCGGGAAACATATTCATCGCCGGCGACCCGACAAAACCCGCCACGAACTGGTTCGCCGGCGCGTCATGAATTTCGCGCGGGGGACCGACCTGTTGCAACCGACCCGCGCACATCACGGCCACGCGGTCGCCCAGGGCCAGAGCTTCCGCCTGATCGTGCGTCACGTAGATCATCGTCATGCCCAGTCGCGTGCGGAGGTTTTGGATTTCCGTCCGCATCTGTGCGCGCAGAGGCGCGTCGAGGTTCGAGAACGGTTCGTCGAGCAGTAGAATTTTCGGGCGGCGCACCAGCGCGCGACCCAACGCGATGCGTTGCCGCTCGCCGCCGGAAAGTTCGGCGGGCGGGCAATGCAGGCAATGAATCACCCCGAGCATTTCCGCCGTGGCGAGGACGCGTTCGGTAATCTCCTGCCGGGCCACGCCCCGAAGTTTCAGCCCGAACGCGATGTTCTCAAACCCGGTCAAATGGGGGAACAGCGCGGGTGACTGAAACACCATGGCGACGTCGCGCGCTTGCGGCGGCCACTCCGTCACGGCTTGATCGTCGAAGCGGATGCCGCCTTGCTCCGTGCTTTCCAGGCCGGCGATGAGTCGGAGCAGCGTCGTCTTGCCGCAACCTGACGGCCCGACGAGCGCGAGCAGTTCCTTATCCGCGACTGCCAGCGAAACGTCATTGACCGCGCAGACGGATTTTCCGTCCGGCGCAGTAAAGGCTTTGGTCACATTTTCGAGAACAACGCGCGGCATCGGGCAGAATTGTCGGGCTGGTCGCCCCGAAGTCGAGCGCGAAGCGGCGCTTTCGTCACCCAAACATCATCCGGCAGATGATGACCGAGGCGACGATGCCCACGGCGTCCGCGATCAATCCCGCTGGCACGGCGTGGCGCGTGCGCCGCACGTTCACCGCGCCAAAGTACACCGCGATCACGTAAAAAGTTGTCTCCGTGCTGCCGAAGATTGTTCCCGCCGTGCGCGCGATGAGGCTGTCCGGGCCGAACTCCTTTACCAGCTCCGCGAACATCCCCAGCGTGCCGCTGCCGCTCAACGGTCGCATCAGGCACATCGGCAGCAGTTCGGTGGGGAAATGAATGAGATCGAGCACGGGGCGGAGCGCCTGGGTGATCAAATCAATGCCCCCGGCGCCGCGAAACATGCCCACCGCGACGAGAATGGCCACGAGAAACGGAATAATCGTGACCGCCACTTGAAAGCCTTCCTTCGCGCCCTCGACGAATTGCTCATAGACCTTCACCCGCCGCAACGCGGCGTAGAGCGGAAAGAACGCCAGCATGAACGGGATGGCCAGTAGCGAAATCGTGTTCAGCGAGCGAATGGCCGGATGCTGCTTCTGCATCTCTGCGGACACGGGGTGGTGGAACGTTTCCGGGAAACTGATTGCCACGAACAACACGACGAAGAACAGGAAGAACAAAACCAGCGCACCGATGCCGAACCAGTTGAGGGTAGTGGCAGGCGTCTCGCCTGCCGTAGAGGGCGGCATCTTGCCGCCCGGCCCCGTATCCGAACTTTCTACGCAGTCGGACATATCGTGGCCTTTTCCGCCGGGCGGGACGCCCGGCTCTACGGCAGGCGGGACGCCCGCCGCTACAGGGGGCAGCCGATACCCGGGCAATTTCTCCAACAACTTCACCGCGGTGATGCCCGCGAGGGTGGAGAACGTCGTCGCCAGAATCGCCGTGCCGATGATGGAGTAGGGTTGCAGGGAACCCGCCACGACCAGCACCGCGACGGCCGTCACCGGCAGGAGCTGGATGGAACTCGTGTTGATGGCGAGAAACGTACACATCGCGTTTGTCGCCGTGCCCGGACGCGGGTTGAGCGTTTCCAAATCCTTCATCGCCCGCAAACCGAGCGGGGTGGCGGCGTTGGCCAGGCCCAGAAAGTTCGCCGCCATGTTCATCAGCATCGAACCCATCGCCGGATGATCGGCGGGCACGTCGGGGAACAGCCATTTCATCACGGGCCGGAAGGCGCGGGCGAGGAGTTGGATGAGGCCGGCCTTTTCCGCGAGCCGCATGATGCCGAGCCACAGTGCCATGATGCCGCTGAGCGGCAATGCGATGTCCATTACCGCCACCCTGGTCATCTCAAATCCCTTGTCGGTCATCTCCTTGAGGGTGCCGGTGGGCGCGCCAGTGAGATCGTGCCAGCCACCGATCAACACCGCCGCCACCACGAGGCCGAGCCAGATGTAGTTGAGCATGGCGCGAGTTTATGGGACCGGAGAAAAAAAGCCAAAGCCAACCCGCGCAAAGATTTGTTTTGCCTGGGGTTCTTTGCCACACTCCGGCGGCTCCGCGTCCGCGCGGGCGAATAAAATGATTTCCACCATGGAACACCAACCCGCCGGGGCGCAGACCGATCTGGTCGCGCAGGTGGCGGAGATATTTTCGCCGAGTGGAATTCTTTCCAAGGCGAGCAACTTCGAGTTTCGTCCCCAGCAACAGGAGATGGCGGTGGCGGTGGCGCGGGCATTGCAGAATCAGGAACATCTCGCCGTGGAGGCCGGCACGGGTGTCGGCAAAAGTCTGGCGTATTTGGTGCCGGCGATTCTCTTCGCCACGACGCAGAAGAAGAAGGCCGTCATCTCGACGCACACGATCAATTTGCAGGAGCAACTCACGGAAAAAGACCTGCCGATGCTCGCGGGGGTGCTCGCGGCGCTGCCGGAACCGGTGAAGTTCAACTTCACCATGCTCAAGGGGCGCGCGAATTATCTCTGCACCCGGCGGCTGCAAAAGGCGATGCAGCAGTCGGGCAACTTGTTCACGTCGTCCGAGGCCGAGGAACTACAGCGCATCTACGAGTGGTCGAAGGCCACCAAGGACGGCAGCCTGTCGGACTTTGAGATCGAGCCAGATCCAAAAGTGTGGGGCCAGGTTTGCTCGGAACGCGGGCTTTGCTCGCCGAAAATCTGCGGCTACCAATCCGACTTCGGCAAGGATCACGGGATTTGTTTCTTTCAACGGGCGCGCAACCGGATTCTTTCCTCGGACGTGCTGGTGTTGAATCACACGCTGTTTTTCACGTTGCTCGGCAGCATTGAGGAGGAGATGGAAGGCGGCATTCTGTTCAAGAACGACTTCGTGATCTTCGATGAAGCGCACACGATGGAGAGCGTGGCGTCGCGGCATATCGGTTTGAGCGTCTCGAGCGGGCAGGTGCGTTACGCGCTGAACCGGCTGTGGAATCCGCGCACGGAAAAGGGCCTGCTCGCCACGTTGCGCAAAGGCGGCGCGGTGAAGTTGGTGGCGGACATCCTGGGCGAGTCGGACAAATTCTTCGAGAGCGTCGAAACGGCGTGCGAGGAATTGAACCGGCAGAGCCAGAGTGAATCGGAAAGCTTCGGTGCGCGGGGGCGCTCGCCCTCCCAGAAACGGCGCGAGTGGAAGGAACTCCGCATTCGCCGCGCGGAACTGGTAAACGACAATGTTACCTTGCCGATCCAGCGCCTGCGGGAGGCGGTCAGCGAGTTGATCAAACTGAGCGAGGACAAGGACATCGGGCAGGAGTTGGTCGAGTGCAATCGGCGCCTGGCGGAGTTGCGCGACGAGGTGAAGGCGTTCCTCGAACAAAGCCAGGCGGAGCATGTTTATTGGGTGGAGCGCGGCGGCAAGACGCAGCGCAACCTGTCGCTCAACGCGGCGCCGGTGGACGTGGCGGAATTCCTGCGCCGCCGTTTGTTCGAGAGCGACACGAGCATCGTGATGACGAGTGCGACGCTGGCCGTGAAAGCCAAGGCCAACGACGAGAATCGCGAGTCGAAGGACGAAAGCCGAAGAAAGCCCTCAACGCTCAACCTTCGAGCCGCGAGCTCGCCGCTGAACTATTTTGCAAAGCGAGTTGGGGCCGAAGCGGCGACGCTGTTGCAGGTCGGCACACCGTTCGACTACGAGCGACAGATGAAAATTGTTGCCGTCAAAAAAATGCCTGATCCGCGCGAGGCCGGCTATCGTGATGCGCTGATCCATTGGATCGAGCATTTCGTGAAGCAGACCCATGGCAAGGCGTTTGTGTTGTTCACGAATTACAAGCTCATGCAGGAAGTCGCCGAGTTGATGCAGCCGTTCTTCGACCAGCTCGGTGTCGCGTGTTTCGTGCAGGGCACGGGCACGCCGCGCTCGACGATGCTGGAGAAGTTCAAGGACGACGTGGACTCGGTGCTCTTTGGCACGGACAGTTTCTGGCAGGGCGTGGATGTGCCGGGGGAAGCGTTGAGCAACGTGATCATCACGCGGCTGCCGTTTGCCGTGCCGGACCATCCGCTCATCGAAGCGCGCATCGAAGCCATCGAAGCGCGCGGCGGCAATTCCTTCGGCGAATTTTCCCTGCCGGAGGCGATCCTGAAATTCCGTCAGGGCGTGGGCCGCTTGATTCGCACCAAGACCGACACCGGCATCATCGTCGTGCTGGACAACCGCATCCTCGCCAAGCAATACGGCCAGGC
>CAYHFK010000355.1:0-4762 GCA_964355895.1 uncultured Bifidobacterium sp.
GACGTGTAGCCGGCAAACGCCAGGGCCAGGAGCAACACCGCCAGAATGATCTGCAAAACGCGTTTTGATCCCGCCTCGGCGCCGCTCGCGAACGAACTCGATGATAAAAAATTGCTTTCGCTTGACGACGGAAGGAAGTTGTTGAATTGCTGCCCAGCCAGATTGAACGCCGCGGCCACCGTGCCGCTCGCGAGGTCAACCCCCCGGTAGTATTCCACTTCATCGCCGGTCCAACTCACCACCACCATGTCCTTTCCGGTTTGCGCGTTGAAATAATGCGCCACATCGCCGACCTCGACGCCCTCCGGCGCTTCCCCTTCAATTTGAAAGACGCGCGACTCGTCCACCAACGTGACGCGCACGTCCGTGCCTTCGAGATTCAGGTGGTCACCAACGCGTTTGGTCGCGGCGTCGGCAGCGGTCATCGGAAATTCCGGCTCAAACAGCGTGAACATCCGCCATGCGCCGCCGCGCTCTCCGGGTTCAAACACCAGGGTGACGGATTGCCCGTCATCGCTCACGAGGTTGAACTCGTTCCAGTAATAAGTTTCGCCGCCGTCATCCATGCCCATGACGACGCGGCCCGCGACCCGATAACGACGTCCGTTGAACGTGCCGGTCATGCCGACTTTGATGGGCGTTGGGTTGGCGAAGCTCATGCGGGAGATAATGGTTTCGGCAGGCGGAAGAAATGTGGCACGAACCGGCTCAAATTACCCGTGATGCGGCGCGTGTCCTCACGGATGCCGAGCCCCGCCGCTTCATGGTCAATCATCCACACGCCGAAGATCGGGTGGTGGCCTCCGAATTCCGGCAACGCTGCGAGCGCCTGATAGACGTGGCCTTCTTCACCGTAGTCGCCGCCGGTTTCCTCCACCACTACGCCGCCCTCGACCCAGGTGACGTTGCTGCCTTCGCGGCTGAGTTTCGGTTTGCGGATGTAGCGGTCGCCGAGCGGCGCGGCGAGTTCGTAGGCAGGCAGCAGATTGGGATGCTCCGGAAAAAGTTCCCATAAAATTGGCAGCAGTCCTTTATTGCTCAAAAGCATTTTCCAGGTCGGCTCCATGAACCGCGTGTCGGTCGTCGCGAGATGAATACCGAACTCTTCGTGCCAAAGCCATTCCCACGGGTAAAGTTTGAAGCAGCGCTCAATCGGGGTGTTGTCGAGGTCCACAAAACATTTCTGGCGACGATCCCAGCCAATGTCTTCGATGAACACCGGCTTGGTTTGCACGCCGGCCTGCTCGCAAGTGTCGCGCAGGTAGAGCACGGTCATCTCGTCCTCGGGATGGGCCTTGATGCTGCTGAAGTGAATCGTTTTACCAGCCCAGCGCCGCCACGCTTCGATGAGCCGCTCGTGGATGGAATTGAACTGATCGGCCTCGGCGTGAGTGTCCTGCAACCAAAACCATTGCGCTACAGCCGCCTCGACCAAGGCGGTGGGGGTGTCGGCATTGTATTCGAGCAGCTTTGGCGGCGTGCGGCCGTCGTAGCTCAAGTCGAATCGCCCATAGAGACTGAAGTCGTCGCGGTCCCAGGAGCGGAGAATGTCCGGCACGGCGACGGCGGGAATGCCGAGCCGCGTCCACCAGGCGTTGTCAATGACGGCCTCCGCGGCAGTAATGCACAGGCCATGCAGCGTATTGGCCGCGGCTTCAAGCGCGCTCACTTCGTCGGGCGTCAACTCGTAGCAAGCGGACTCGTCCCAGTATGGCCCGTCGTCGTGCGAGTGATACGTAAGTCCGACCGTCTCGACTTTCGCGCGCCAGTCGGTTCGTGGAGGGCAGGGGTGACGTTGCATCAGGACCAGATGGAATGGCTGCGGGACGTGCTGCCAAATCCGCTGCGCGGAATATCGGTGCGCTGGGCCTGCGCCTGTTGCACCACCGCCGGCGTTGGCGGTGAAATGTTGGTGATGCTCTCATGGGGCGTACTCGCCCACTGCCCGCCTTGGAAGTAGCGCTGGTTTTGCGGATCGAAATGATTGTAGGGCAGCGCGAACCACGCGCGAAACGGCGCGTGATAATAGCCGACGCCGGGAACGTAGTAATTGTTCGTGTAAACATTCTGCGCGCTGAGGGGCGACTTTTGAATCCCCTCCGGCCCGCAACTGGTCAGCGCACCGGCGGACAAACCGCCGATCAAAACCAGCCGGATGCTGCGGCTCCGTTTCACTTTGGCAGCGCGAAAATCAGTTCAGCCCATCATCGCCACGGCCACGATGAGGCACACGCCGAGGATCACGGCGGCGGCCACGATGGCGGCCGCGACGTTTTTATTCTCCAAGATCTCCTTGCTGAGATCGCCGGGCGTGCATTTGTCGAAAATCTTGTAGCCGACCACTGCCGCCGCAATGCCCAGCGCGGCGAAGATCAACATGTTGGCGATGGCCTGGCCGAGGGATTGCGCGTGCCAGGTGGGGCTGGCGGCGGTCTCGACGGTTGCCGCCAGCAGCGAAGTCGCGCTGAGCAACAGCGTCGCGACGAGCAGGTGCGAGGTGAAGTTTGTTTTCATGGTTCTTCCGTTAGTGAACTGCGGTTGTCTGGCGCCGGGGTTGGTTCAAGGAAACGCACCGGCGGACTTTCGCGAAGAGTAATCAGCCACTCTTCCCCGGCACAAATAGAAAAACTGGGCTTGCCGCAGTGGATGCGCGATGGACAAAACACCCGCAGCCATTATCCTCCGCGCCGATTTATGGCGAATTTGAAATCTGCAAACCTTGAAACACCTGCTGCGCTGGGCTACGCGATGCCGGCCGAGTGGGAACCGCACGAAGCCACCTGGCTCGGCTGGCCCCACAACGAATCCGACTGGCCTGGGAAGATTGATACCATCCGCTGGGTCTATGGCGAGATGGTGCGGAAGATAGCGCCGGGCGAACGGGTGCGCATCCTCGTTCGCAGCCGGGCGGAAGCGAAGTTGGCCGGCAGTTATCTCCAGCGGGCGAATTGCAATCTGAGGCAGGTCGAGTTCGTGGTGCATCCGACGAATCGCGGTTGGACGCGCGATAGCGGGCCGATCTTCGTGAGGAAAAGTCTAAAGCCTAAAGCCCAAAGTCAAAAGTCGGAGACGGCCATCGTCCATTTTCATTTCAATGCGTGGGCCAAGTACAAAAACTGGCAGCTCGACACGCGCGTCCCCGAAACGGCGGCGCGGTTGCTGAAGCAGCGGTTGTTCAACGCCCAGGTCAACGGGAAGAACTTGGTCATCGAAGGCGGCGGCATCGAGGTGAACGGGCGCGGCACATTGCTCACCACGGAGGAATGTTATCTGCACCCGAAGATCCAGGTTCGCAACCCGGGCCTGACGCAAGCGCAATACGACGAGGCCTTCCGGCAATACCTTGGCGTGAAGAATGTCCTCTGGCTGGTCGCGGGCCCGGTGGGCGACGATACGCACGGACACATTGACGACATCTGCCGCTTCGTGAACCCGCGCACCCTCGTGCTGATCAAGGAGTCGAACCAGCGGGATGTCAATTACCCGCCGCTGGCGGAAAACTGGGAGCGCATCCAGCATTTGCGTCTCGAAGACGGCTCGAAGCCCGAGGTGGTGGCATTGCCGATGCCCGCACCGCTGTACCACGGCAAATGGCGGTTGCCGGCGAGCTACGCGAATTTCTACATCTGCAACGCCGGCGTCATCGTCCCGACGTTCAACGATCCGAACGACCGCATCGCCCTGGGCATCCTCGGCGAATTGTTCAAAGACCGGCCCGTCGTGGGCATTCACGCGGTGGATCTCGTGCTGGGCTTTGGTTCGCTGCATTGCCTGACGCAGCAACAGCCGGTTTAATCCGGCGCGAACGTTTTTGACCGGAGTCGTCCTGGCTGCTCAACGAATTGCCGGGTTGCAGCCCGGCGGGGAAAATGTCATTGTCCGTTTGATTCATTAACATGGGTCGTCCCGACCATGAGCGAATTCAAGTTTGCCTGTCCCGTCTGCGGCCAGCACATCACGTGCGACTCCGGCAGCAGCGGTTCGCCGATGGCATGTCCCACATGCTTCCGCCAACTCGTTGTGCCCCAGGCCACCGCGCCCGGCACATCCAACCTCGTGCTCACCGCCTCGGAAGTGCAATCGCGGATCATCCCGCTGCCCGGTAGCAGCGGGGCGGAGGCTGGCCGGGTGGTTCCGGTAAAACGATTTCCCTGGGCGGCCTTGGCGCTGGGATTGGTGGTTTGCACGGCGGGCGCCGCCCTGTTTGTGTTTCGTGGAAAGATTTTTTCCGCGCTCCCCAAAGCGGTACGGGTTAAGACAAATTCTCTGGCATCGGTAGCCACGCCGACGGAAAACGGCACGAACTGGACGCTGAATCTGGTGGCTGCAAGAATCCCGGACGCGCCCGTGGCCGGCCAAATCAACGGGCAGAGCTTTGCCATGCAACGGGCGACGGTTAGAGGCGGCATGCTGATTTTGTGGCGGGGAACGAAGTGGCCGCCGGACGTGGGCATGGCGGTGGATTTCTTTGCCAAGCAGGCCGAAGACCTGGCGGGCAAAACCATCATCATCGAAGCCACGAGCACAAATGCGCCCCGCCTGATGGTGCGTTGGCAGGACGATCAGGGGCAAACGGTGACGCAGGACTTCCATGAAGGTTACGCCTTGCGGGTGGAGTTCGGTCCGCTTGCGGGCACGCGGCTGCCGGGAAAAATCTATCTCGCGGCGCCGGACGAGGGGAAGAGCCATGTCGCGGGAACATTTGAGGCTGATATTCACAAGCCGTCGCCGCAGAAGCCAAAGCCCAAACCGTGAGGGGGAA